>NZ_BTPD01000016.1:0-101991 GCF_036245625.1 Algoriphagus confluentis | reverse complement strand
AGGTATTCCAAATATTTTATTTCCCAAAATGGTGCGCCTGACTTGGTAGAAGGGGTTGCACCGGAATTATGATGCTTAAATCTTGATTCAGGGGAATCTGTTGACCCGATATAAAATTTATTGGTTTTTGGGCTAAAAATGATGTAAACGAAGTACATGACTGAAAATAAAAAAGGCTTGCATATTGATCAAGCCTTAGTGGAGGATAACGGATTCGAACCGATGACCTCTACACTGCCAGTGTAGCGCTCTAGCCAACTGAGCTAATCCCCCAATTCGAGGTGCAAATATAGAACGGGTTTTTATACCTGCAAATAATTATTTATTCCTGAGAATAATTTATTCGAGTGAGTATGCTTCTTCCCAAAGTGACTTCGTCTGTAAATTCCAATTCTCCTCCTACAGGAATTCCTCTGGCAATGGTGCTGACTTTTACTCCTGATTCTTTGAGTCTTTTACTTAGATAAAAGGAAGTGGTGTCTCCCTCCATAGTGGCAGATAGGGCCAAAATCACCTCTTTTACCTCTCCTTCTTCCACTCTTTTAGTCAGGCTTTCGATCTTTAGGTCATCAGGTCCTATTCCTTGAATTGGAGATATCACTCCACCCAATACATGAAACAGACCAGAATATTGATTGGTATTCTCGATAGCTAAAACGTCCCTGATATCTTCCACCACACAGATGATACTTCTGTCCCGACGATGGCTCAGGCAAATACTGCACTCTTCCTGATCAGAAATGTTGTGGCAGGTTTTACAATACTTTATCTCTTCCCTCATTCGGGAAAGGGCCAGGGCTAAAGCTTCTGTCACTGCTTCGTTTTGCTTTAACAAATGAAGGGCAAGCCTAAGTGCGGTTTTTTTTCCAATCCCAGGAAGCCTGGAAATCTCAGTTACCGCATCTTCGATAAGTTTGGAGGGGAAGTTCAAGGGATGGAATAATTAAAGAATAGCTGCCTGTATTCCCGCATCAAGGATCGCCTCACACATGGGTTTTAGCTCTTTTCTCGAGCCTTTTTTTACTGCACATTTTCCTTTGTAGTGAATGATCAAGGTGCATTGCTCGGCCTGCTCCGGAGTATGCTGGCAGACTTTGATCAATACTTGAGTGACGTGGTCAAAAGTGTTGACGTCGTCATTGAATACAACCAAGTCTGATTCTTCCTGTTCCAACAGCTCCTCGAGCAATACGTCGACTTCTTCTAATTCAGGTAGTGGATTGCCAAATCTGTTCATTTTGCAAAATTAAGAATAATAGACAACTTAGCGAGGTAGATACCTGGCTTTATGAATTACCAACTGGTTTTAGGGGTCATTTCGGCCTATTTTCTCCTCCTTTTTCTGATCTCGTACTTTACCTCCCGCCATGTTACCGAGGATACCTTTTTTACTGGAGATAGGCAATCTCCCTGGTTTTTGGTGGCATTTGGGATGATTGGAGCCTCTCTTTCAGGGGTGACTTTTATATCTGTACCAGGGGAGGTGGGTAATACTAACTTCTATTATTTCCAGGTTGTTTTGGGATATACCTTGGGGTACTTTACAATTGCCAAAGTTCTCCTTCCTCTTTATTATCGTCTCAATCTGGTTTCTATTTATTCCTATTTGGAGGATCGGTTTGGCTTTTGGTCTTATAAGACCGGGGCTTTCTTCTTTATCCTTTCCAGAGCTTTGGGGTCCTCTCTGAGAGTGTATTTGGTGGCAAGTGTCCTTCAGTTGATTCTTTTTGATGCATTGGGGATTCCTTTTTGGGTCTCTGTTTTGATTACCGTGGGCCTGATTTGGCTTTATACTCACAGAGGAGGTATCAAAACTGTGGTATGGACTGACACCCTTCAGACCCTTTTCATGCTGCTGGCTGTGGTCATTACCATAGTTATGATCGGCAATGATCTGGAATTGAAAAGCATCGGGGATTACTTTAATGCGGTATCTGAGGATAAGCGATCTGCTATTTTCAACTGGGATTGGAAAGCTGGAACCAATTTCTTTAAGCAGTTTATTTCCGGTGCTTTCATTACCATCGTAATGACTGGGCTTGACCAAGACATGATGCAGAAAAACCTAACCTGCCGCACCATAGGTGATGCGCAGAAAAACATGTTTTGGTTTACCCTAATTCTAGTAGTGGTCAATCTGCTATTCCTTTCCTTGGGAATTCTCCTTTACCTCTATGCAGAAACCAAGGGGCTTGCCATTCCCGCCAAAACCGATGAGCTTTTTCCATTCCTTGCTACTCAGGAATTTTCTGCCTTGGCTGGGGTGGTTTTTGTTTTGGGAATCACAGCCGCAGCCTATTCCAGTGCAGATTCAACATTAACAGCACTGACTACCTCTTTCTGTATCGATTTTCTCCAAATCGAGAGAAAATATGCCAAAGAAAAAAGAGTCGGAATCAGGAAAAAAGTACACATCGCTTTTACAGGCTTGATGTTTCTTTTGGTCCTTGCCTTCTATTGGCTCAACGATCAAAGTGTCATCAATTCGGTATTTATCATCGCAGGCTACACTTATGGGCCGCTTTTGGGCCTCTACAGTTTTGGTTTGTTTACAAAAATGAAAGTTCAGGACAACTGGGTCCCTTACCTTGCTGTGGCAGCTCCAGTACTGACTTTTGTGATCAGTTCCAATTCAGAGAAATGGCTCTGGGGGTACAAATTCGGCTTTGAAGCCTTGATCTTGAATGGGACGTTGATGTTTTTAGGACTGTTCCTCTTCCGAGGGAAAAGCTAAATTCCCAACTCCTTCTCCGGGTCCCAAAAAATTTTCTCAAAATCCTGAACTTGATCATTTTGAACTGAGACTCCGTCTTCTTCCAACAACTCCTGCATTCTTGTCGGACTTCCAAAATGATGTTTGCCTGTCAATAATCCCTGTCGGTTGACTACTCTTTGGGCGGGGATGTCGGGTTGGGTATGGGCTGCATTCATCGCATACCCCACCATTCTGGCTCCACTCTTGAGACCCAGGTAATTGGCAATAGCACCATAGCTGGTCACTCTCCCTCTTGGGATTTCCCTCACGACTTGATAGACGAGATCAAAGTAATTGGTTTTGTCTGCGCTCATGGTTCCAGTGAAGAAGTGCTTGATCGATTTTTTTGATCAGTTGGGACTCAGTTGATCTTGCGGTGGAGTTTAAGGGAAACTGGAAGCGGAGAAGTAGGGTCTCTGATTTTCGCTCCAGAATATACAGGTGTGCTCCCTCTGAGTTGATCAAATCCGTGTGGTCTTGGAGAGGTTGGCTGAGTTGGGTTTCTAGGGAGTTCAGATCCAATTCATTTTGGTTGGACAATTCGAAGTCGAAAATGACCTGATGGGTATTGTTTTTTGAATAGTTGGTCACATCTAGAGAAAGAGCCATGCTATTAGGGATGAGGACGATTTCTCCGGAGTCATTTTTCAAAACCAAATTGATCAGCGTGATATCACGAATGAATCCGGTGTGTTTTCCTACCTGAATTTTATCCCCTATCTCCAGCTGATCCGAAAACATCATGATCAAACCATTGACGATATTGGTGATGTAGTCCTTGGTCAATAGAGCGATGGCCGCAGCTACAATAGTGATACTGGTGAGGAATTCCAAGGGACGAATACCAAAGGCCAACATCAAAGAAATCAGTAGTGCCAGAACATTCAAAATTGTGGCAATCCGGTCGATCCCCACCACGAAGTTGGGCTGAACCTTGGCATCTTCCCGGTGTCGGAGGTAAAGGCTAAGGGTTATAAATCGGCCCAAAGAGATAATGAGATTGGAGCTCAACAGGAAAATCACTGCCCGGAAAACGTGCCCTAGGATAACAAATTGCTCAAAAAAGGGGGCCAAGGGACGCTCAGACTCATATAGAATCTCAAAAATAATCAAAAGAATCAGCTTGATGGCAAAGTTTCTTCTTCGGGTATTTTCGCGAATCCGTATAGTGGATTTGAGTTTATTCATGCGTCAAAAGAAAAATAAAGGCTATTTTTAGCAAATATAGAACTGATTGATTGATAAATGAGAAATATACTTGTGACCGGAGCGGGCGGATCATTGGGGTCTGCAGTAGTCGAGAAATTTAAAAGAGAAGGATACCAGGTGATTGGATTGCTTAGACCCGACAGTGGAGAAGAATCCGAGGAATCCGACGATACCTACGAGGTAGATGTGACAGATGAAAGCTCCGTTGGCGAATTTGTCAAAGAATATCAGATGCAGTATGGAGAATTGGATGCTGTAGCGATGATCGTAGGAGGATTTGCGATGGGCTCAATCGAAGAAACCACTCAAAAAGACCTATTGGATATGTTTCATCTCAACTTTATGAGCTCGTTCAATTTGGTCAAAGGATTTCTTCCCCTGATGAAAAAGCAGCAAAGTGGGACTTTTCTTTTTGTAGGAGCCCGCCCCGCCTTGCAGCCCTCGGATGCCAAAGGAACTTTGGCCTATGCCCTGAGCAAAAAACTGGTCATCTCCCTTTCAGAGATTCTTGCAGAAGAAGTGAAAGGTACCGATATCCGGACCCACGTTTTTGTCCCCAGCATCATAGATACTCCGGCCAACCGGGAATCCATGCCAGATTCGGATTTTTCCAAATGGGTGAACCCCGCCGACATCGCAGAGGCAATGCATTATGCGGTAAATACACCATCTTTGCGCCAAATGACATTCAAACTTTACGGAGGAGTTTAAATCCAATGAAAAGAAAAATAACCTTAACCCTTCTTCTTGCTTTGCTGATACATTTTGCATCCTTTTCTCAGACAGAAGAGCAGCAGGTAGAGCAGGTGATTCGAAGTCTGTTTGAGGGAATGAAGTCCAAAAATGCTGACCAAGTAGCAATGGCCTTCTCTGAGGATGCCTTGATGCAGACCGTGATCTCCAAGCCTGAGGGCAGTGAAGTGGGAAGTAATGGAGTGGCTGATTTTGTGAAAAGAATTGCCACTACCCCGGAAACCACCACTTTGGACGAACAAATCCTAGATTATCAGATTAAGGTAGATGGAACCATGGCCTCTGCTTGGACCCCCTATAAATTTTATGTCAATGGGAATTTTAGCCATTGCGGGGTCAATTCCTTTCAGCTGGTCAAAAAAGCCGAAGGTTGGAAAATTGTGTACATCATAGACACCCGTCGCAAGGAGAATTGCGATTGATTGTATGAATGAATTGAAAATGAAGGTTTATCAGGCTGCTATCGTCTCCCTGAAGACCAAGAGTGAATTACTTTCTGAGGAGCGGGTAAAAATCATTGAAAGCATTCTCGAAGAGGAAAAAAACAGTGCCGGGGACAAATACGAGACCAGCAGAGAGATGATCACCCAAGACCTGAACTCTCTGGAAAAGCAAATCCAGCAAAACAAAAACGATCTCGAGGAACTTTATCGCCTCTTTTCTATCAAAGACACGCCTATCATTGTTCAAGAAGGTGCTTTGGTCAAGTTGGGCACCGATTGGTTTTTGATAGCGGTCAGTGTGGGCAAAATCAATACAGAGGGAATCAGTGTGTTTTTGATGAGTAAGAATTCCCCTTTGGGATCTTTATTGATCGGAAAGAAAAAATCCGATCCGGTGGATTTTAGAGGGAAAACACAACGGATCGAAGAGTTATTCTGATTCTTTTTAATCTTCTTTTGGTACGAAGCTCATCAATTCCTTGGCTCCATCGAGCAAGGTCAATTGGTCTTTGCCTACTTTGAAGTTTTTGACCTGACTCAGGGCCGCCATAAACTCATCTTCTCCAGTCCCAGGGCAGGCTTTTTTGGTCATGGCTCCGGGATCAAGTTTGAGACCTGTTCCTTCGAGTGAAAAACCTCCGGAAAAGTTATTGCAGCCGGCAAAGCCAGCTAATCTTCCTCCTTCCAGAAAGCTAAGGCTGGGGATCCCTTGAGAAAATTTACTAAGGTCAAGGCCTTGTCCCAAAAGGGTGTTTAGTGCCCAAGAATTCCCTGTCAGCAGGCTCAGTGGATTCAAGGAACTGCTGCTGCTGCATCCTCCAAAGGATAGGATTAAAATTGCGAGAATAAAAACTCGGATTGATTTCATGGTTTCCTGATTTTGGTTTCATCAAAAATTAGGAAAAATTTTCTGAACTCTCATTTGCCTTTTGGGCTAAGATTCTATTCCTGTTTTATAAAATGATTACTTTTTATGGGGATTTTCTGTAAAAAATGCAGAAAAATCGACTTTGTTTTTCGATTCTTTTGGCTAAACCGTTTTTTCGCTGTAGACTTGTCAAGTCAATCCACCGATTTATGGTATTTGCAGCTTCACACTCTTCGTTTTTTTGCCCATTCGGTCATTCCGAAAAGGCCGCTGCCTTTTTTATTACCAATACCGGAACGATGACCATGATGATTACGGGGTGACCCGTTATGATCTTTGAATACCCGCCCCCAAGGCCATTTTTAGGCCAGATTTAAATTTCCAGCAATCCCTTTTCCTATGAAAATCATCAAGTTTGGAGGTTCTTCCGTAGCCAATCCTGAAAACATCCAAAAAGTCTTTGCCATCCTGCAAAACAAGCTCAAGCAGCATGAAATAGCCGTTGTTTTTTCTGCCTTCGGTGGAGTGACGGAAACCCTTTTGACTATTGCCCGACTGGCGAGAGAAGGAGATCAGGCCTATTGGGATATGCTGCAGACCCTGGAGGAAAAGCATCTTGATATTGTCCGACAGCTTATTGCAGTACAGAATCAGTCTACCGTGATGACCTATGTCAAAGTTCGCTTCAAAGAATTGGAGGACCTTTTTCATGGGATATTCCTGATCAAAGAAAATTCAGCTCGAACACTGGACTATGTAGCCAGCTTTGGAGAGCGCCTTTCTGCCTTTATCCTGGCAGAAGCTATGGCTGGTAAAGGCATCAAAACCCAATTTGTCGATGCTCGGGATGTAATTCGGACCAATGACCGGTTTGGACAGGCCCGAGTAGATTATGAGCAAACCAATCAGTTGATCAGGGAGTATTTTTCTGAAAACCCCGGGGTAAAAATCATCACTGGTTTTATTGCCTCTACTGCCAAAGGGGAAACTACCACCTTGGGCAGATCAGGGTCGGATTACACAGCGGCCATTTTTGCCGGGGCTTTGGATGCTGAGGATTTGGAAATCTGGACTGACGTCTCGGGTGTTTTGACTTCCGATCCGAAGTTGGTTTATACTGCATTTACCATTCCCCAGCTGAGCTACAATGAGGCGATGGAGCTTTCGCACTTTGGTGCCAAAGTGATCTTCCCGGCGACCATGCAGCCTGCGATGAAGAAAAACATCCCGATCTACATCAAAAACACCTTTGAGCCGGAAAATCCAGGAACCCTGATCAATGGCGATGTGAGTCACGGCGCGCTGATCAAAGGAATCAGCTCCATGTCCAACATTTCCATTGTGACCGTACAGGGTGCGGGATTGATTGAGGGGGGAGCTACGGTCAGTCGGGTATTCAAAGCTTTGGCCGATGCCAAAGTCAATATCGTGTTGATTTCTCAGGCTTCTTCTGAACACAGCATTTGCCTAGCGATCAAAACTCAGGAGTCTTACTTGGCGAAGGAAGCGATCGAGAAGGAGTTTTTCTACGAAATCAAATCCGGGGAAATGGATCAGGTTTCCCTTCTTCACGGTTTGGCAACCGTCGCCGTGGTGGGAGAAAACATGAAACAAAATCCGGGTGCTTCAGGCCGGATGTTCCGTGCTTTGGGGCAAAACAATATCAACGTCGCAGCTATTGCCCAGGGAAGTTCGGAGTTGAATATCTCTGCGGTGATTCCTCAGCCTGATTTGCAAAAAGCACTCAACGCCCTCCACGAGGCCTTTTTCCTTTCTGAAAACAAGGTTCTTCACGTATTTTTAGTGGGGACAGGCTTGATCGGAAAGGCTTTGATGAAAATGATCGCTCATCAGCAACACAAGCTTTTGAAGGATAATGAACTTGACGTACAGATTCATGGCTTGGCGAATAGCCGATACATGGCTTTCCACGAAGACGGATTTGATCTAAAGCATCCCCACGAACTGAGTGAATCTGATCAACCCATGGATTTGGACAAGTTTATCACTCAGATGGAAGAGATGAACTTCTCCAATTCAGTGTTTGTCGATTGTACTGCAAGTCAGGATGTAGCGGATACCTATGCGCGGATTTTGGAAGCTAAAGTGGCCATCGTAACGCCAAATAAGAAGGCGAATTCCTCTTCCATGGACAACTACCGGGCCCTCAAGCGGATCGCCAAGCGTCGTGGAGTCAAATTTCTCTACGAAACCAACGTGGCTGCAGGCCTTCCGGTCATCAATACCCTGCAGGATTTGATGCTTTCCGGAGACAAAGTGATCCGCATTGAGGCGGTACTTAGCGGCTCGATGAATTTTATCTTCTCCGAACTTGAAAACGGAGCGCCTTTCTCCGAAGTAGTGAAAATCGCCAAGGAAAAAGGCTACACCGAACCTGATCCTCGGGATGACTTGAGTGGAATGGACGTGGCCAGAAAAATTCTTATCCTTGGTCGAGAGGCTGAGCAGGAATTGGAATTCGACGATATATCCATTCAAAGTATGGTGCCTTCCGACTGTCAGCACGCCAAGACGGTGGATGAGTTTTTTGACAAGCTAAAAGGTCACGATGCTGACTTTGCCAAATTATTGGCTGATGCAAAAGCCAAAGGTGAAAAATTGCGGTTCATGGCGACGCTTGAAGATGGCAAAGCCAAAGTTGGCTTGAAATCTTTACCGGAATCACATCCTTTCTCCAGTTTGAAGGGAAGTGACAACATGATCTTGTTGACCACGGATCGATATCATGATCGTCCGATGATCATCAGAGGTCCGGGTGCGGGAGCAGATGTGACTGCTGCGGGTGTGTTTGCTGACGTGATTCGAATCGGTAACTATACCCGAGAGTAATGAAGTCAGTTAGAGCTTTTGCGCCAGCCACAGTCGCCAACGTGTCTTGCGGATTCGATATTCTCGGATTTGCGATTGATGCGATGGGCGATGTGGTAGAGGTGAGAGAAAGGAATGAACCAGGGCTTCGGGTTGTTTCTATTACGGGTGATGGAGGCAGATTGCCTTTTGAGGCCGAGAAAAATACTTGCGCGGTAGCCATACAGGCCATGCTCGACGAGTTAGGTCAGGAGGTTGGAATGGAAATTTACCTTGAAAAGGGACTTCCACTAGGTTCCGGCATGGGCTCAAGTGCAGCTAGCGCAGTGGCAGCTTTAGTCGCTGCCAATCGATTATTAGGAAATCCATTTGAGAAAAAGCAATTGCTGCCTTTTGCCATGGTGGCTGAGAAAGTAGCTTGCGGTGCCGGACACGCGGACAATGTAGCTCCGAGTTTGCTCGGTGGATTTGTATTGATTCGCGATTACCATCCGCTGGATGTGATCAAGCTTCATGTGCCGGATGGTTTGCATTGTACGCTTTTGCACCCGCATTTTGAGTTGAAGACCTCCGATTCCAGGTCGGTTTTGCGGGATAATGTTTCTTTGAAGCATTCCACGATTCAGTCAGGAAATGTGGCTGGATTGGTCGCTGGGCTGTTTCAGGAAGATTTTGAGTTAATTGGTCGTTCCCTTCGAGATGTTATTGCGGAGCCTTATCGGGCTACTTTGATTCCAGGTTTTTACGAAGTAAAAGAGGCCGTCAAAGCTGCCGGAGCACTTGGGATGGGAATTTCGGGTTCTGGCCCGACACTCTTCGCCCTTTCCAAAGGAGAACAAACCGTCCAATCCATCATTGACGCAGCACAGCAGGTGTATGATTCCATCGGTCTCGGTGTGGATGCCTATCACTCTGCGATTAATACCCAAGGGGCTTTTGTCCTCGAATAACCCACGCCATGAAGTACTACAGCACCAACAATCCCAATCATAAAGTTTCCCTTTCCGATGCGGTCATCAAAGGACTAGCACCGGACAATGGCCTCTACATGCCTGAACGGATTCCTGTTTTGCCAAAAGAACTCATCGACAAGATGTCCGAAATGAGCTTCCGGGAAATCGGCTATTCCGTGATTGGAGCTTTGTTTTCAGAAGATTTGAGTGAAAAGCAGATTCATGAACTCGTGGATCATACGCTGACTTTCGATGCTCCGATTGTCAAAGTGGAGGAGGATGTGTATAGTTTGGAGCTATTTCATGGACCGACTTTGGCGTTCAAAGACTTCGGGGCAAGATTTTGCTCCAAGCTGATGAGCATGCTGGTAGGGGAGCAAAGCCAAAAAGTCCGGGTCTTGGTTGCTACCTCAGGAGATACCGGAAGCGCCGTAGCCAATGGTTTTTTGGGCGTTCCAGGCGTGGAAGTGATCATTCTTTTTCCGAAGGGAAAAGTCAGTAAACTTCAAGAACAACAGTTTACGACCTTGGGACAAAATATCACCGCATTGGAGGTGGCGGGGGTTTTTGACGACTGCCAAACCTTGGTGAAGAAGGCCTTTTTGGATCATGAGCTAAACCAAAAGCTGCTCTTGACCTCTGCCAATTCGATCAATATTGCCCGTTGGATTCCACAGTGTCTGTACTACTTCTATGCCTATTCCCGATTGCCAAAAGGAGGAAAAAAGGTCGTTTTCGCAGTTCCCAGCGGGAATTTTGGAAATATCGGAGCGGGGATTTTGGCGCAGCAGATGGGCTTACCGATCGACCGCTTCGTTGCAGCAACCAATGTAAACAAAATAGTTCCCGAGTATTTGCATGGCTCACCCTTCCAAGCAAAGCCCTCGGTTCCTACCGTTTCCAATTCCATGGATGTGGGCAATCCAAGCAATTTCCCTAGGCTTCAGGCCCTGTATGGAGGCGATGAGGAGCTGTTTCGGGAACATGTCAAAGGCTATTTCTACACCGACGCTCAGACTATCGAGGCGATTCAAGCTGTGCAGCCATTGGGCTATACCCTCGATCCGCATGGGGCAGTGGGGTATTTGGGATTGAAGGACTTTATGTCAGAAAATCCAGGTTATGTCGGAGTCTTTTTAGAGACCGCCCATCCGGGCAAATTCCGGGATGTGGTCGAGGCTGCTTTGGGAGAAAAATTGATTTTACCCGAGCGATTAGCTGCTTTTTTGCAAGGTGAAAAGCAGGTAATCCCTATGGGAAACAGCTTTGGGGAATTTAAGGGGTTTTTGGAGGGGTTGGATTGATGAGGTAAAGAGTCCTATTCCCACTCCCCTCAGTTCTAAGTTTTCCCTCCTCCACCGCTTTCTTCAAATCCCTACTTGCTGTGGCAGTGGAAATGGTTTTAAACACTTCCATGAAATCTTTTCTGGTGAAAGGGCTTTTTCCCAAAGATAAAAAGTAAGTCATTCGATCTTCCGGAGGGATGGTTTTTCCTTTGAAGCGAAGCAAATCTTCCAATGCTGCATCGAGAATTCGCAGCATGTACTCAATAAAAGCCGTGGAATTTCCCATTTTGTCACTCAGCGCGAGAGCCTCATAATACTCCGATTGCGTTTTGTGGATCAATGTTTCAAATGGCAGCGATTCGAATACAGGATACTTTTCCTTTAGAATTACGGTCTGCCAAAGCCTTCCCATCCGCCCGTTTCCATCCAAAAAAGGATGAATGAATTCCATTTCATAATGAAAAACACAGCTTTTTATCAGCACAAGTTCTTGGTCATCCTTTAGGTATTTAAAAAGATCTTTCATCAAACCAGGAACATTACCAGCAGGAGGTGCTAGATGTTCCACTTGCGAACCCTTGACCACCCCCACACCTCGAGTTCGATAGTTTCCGGGATTTTCAATCAATCCTTTCATTAAAGCGGAATGAGCAGAAAGGAAGGATTTTTCCGAAGTAGATTTCAGGGAATCCAAATTTTCATAAAGAGAAACTGCATTGAGCACTTCCAAAATATCTTTTTGCGGCCCAATCACCCGCTTGTCTTCCAAAAGTGCTGTAATCTGATCCTCGCTTAAGGTATTTCCTTCGATTTGAAGCGAGGAATGAATGGTCTTGATTTGGTTTTGCTTTCGAAGTTGGGGAGAAGGTTTGCTTAGGAAAAGTGCATTTGCCTCGCCGATTTTCTCCGAAATGGAGCTGATCCATTTCAAAATCCCTGGAGTAATATCATAAGGAGGCTTCATTGATAGTATCATTTGATGCTATCAAAGATAATTTTATTCTTGATTTCTTGTCTTGAAATTGGGAATAATCCGTCTAAACCACCTCCCAAGGCTCAAAAACCGGGATTTGATTCGTCTTGAAATCTTTCTTGTTGCGTGTGATGATTCCTTCGAGTCCCGGAATACTGTAAGCGCAAAAATGCTGTACTCCATCTTCCAAGTCTTTAATATTTGAATCTAAGGCTTGTTGAATAGGTGCTTTTTGAGTTGGCTGTATTTCCAAAAAATTGATGAGCCGACTGATTTTGGTTCTGCTTTCTGCTTCACCGATTTCCTTTGAGATGATGTTAAGGCTGGTCAGAATCGAATTGTCAGATGTCCAAAGTTCCCATTCTTTGATTCGGGATTTGTTAAGAATTTCTAAAGCATATTTTCCAAAAGGCTGCCGATTTCCCAAAAAATCCAATAGGATATTGGTGTCCAAAAAGTAACGGTTCATCCCTTGTGTTTTTGGCTTAAAATTTCCCGGATTGCCTCTTTTTCATTCAGTTCAGTAGGTAGGTTGACCGAACCAAAAACCCTTTAAACTCCTCAGGAATATTAGCTTGCTGCAATTCTGCTTCTGCAATCTCTTTTTCTAAATATCGCTCAACCAGGTCCGAAAGGCTTTTTCCGGAATTGCCAGCAAATTCTTTTGCCTTTTCAATCACTCATTTTTCGATTGTCAAAGTTAGCTTAGTCTTCGTTACACGTGTATTTTTATCTAAAATACGTACAGTCTCTTTTCTTAATTTTGTTTGGAAAGAAAATTTAGAAATCGATTCTTCCTTTACTATTTTCAACTCCTAACTCAAACCTAATCTAATCATGCACCAATCAAACCGTTACCTCAGCTTGATCCTTTTGGCTGGATTTGCCTGCTCTCAGCCTCAAGAAACTACTCATTCGGTAGAAGCTGATTCCACCGCTTCCAAATATTCTCATGCTCCTTTGGTCGAGCATATCTACACCGCAGACCCTTCAGCCCATGTTTTTGAAGGAAAAATCTTCATTTACCCTTCTCATGATACCGAAACCGAGGTCGCGGAGGATGATATGGGGTCGCATTTTGACATGAAGGATTACCATGTCTTTTCCATGGAGAGACCTGGAGGGAAAGTCACAGACCATGGTGTAGCCTTAAAACTGGAAGATGTACCTTGGGCCGGTCGTCAGCTATGGGCACCGGATGCAGCCGAAAAAGATGGGAAATATTACCTCTACTTCCCTGCCAAGGACAAGCAGGATATTTTTAAAATCGGAGTAGCTGTTTCAGATCAGCCTGAAGGGCCTTTCAAGGCCGAACCTGAACCCATCGATGGAACTTTCAGTATGGACCCGACAGCATTTCAGGACGGAGATGATTATTACCTCCTTTGGGGTGGAATCTGGGGTGGTCAGCTGCAATGGTACGAGGATCAAAAGTTGGTTGAAGGGAGAAATGGCCCTACAGAAGGACTTCCTGCCCCGGATCAAAAAGCCCTGATGCCCTACATCGCGAAGCTTGGGGACTCGATGACCGACTTGGCAGAAAAACCTAAAGAAATGTTGATTTTGGATGAAAGTGGGGAACCCATCAAAGCCGGAGATAATGCCCGCCGATTCTTTGAGGCGGCATGGATGCACAAGTATAACGGGAAGTATTATCTGTCTTACTCCACAGGGGATACGCACTTTATCGCTTATGCAATTGGAGAGAGTCCTTATGGACCGTTTACCTATCAGGGCAATGTACTCGATCCGGTAGAAGGCTGGACCAATCACCATTCGATTGTGGAGTTTCAGGGGAAATGGTACTTATTTTATCACGATACCCAGCTATCAGGTAAGACGCCGCTGAGAAATATAAAAATGGCCGAATTGACCTATTTGCCGGATGGAAAAATTGAGACTGTGAAGCCAATGAAATAATTGAAAAAGCCAGAGTAATTCTGGCTTTATTTTTTTCGTTCGATGGTATAGCTCACCAAAGCCGACAGGGAGGATTTGTATTCGGAGTCCGGAAAAGATTCTAAGATTGAAAGAGCTTCTTGGTAAAAAGCATCCATTTTAGATTTAGCATAGTCTAATCCACCACTCTTCTTCACGAAATCAATCACCTCATTGACTGCTTTTTTGTCTTCGGAGCGATTGCGGATCAAGTAAATAATCTTCTTTTTGGTTAACCAATCCGTATTTCTCAAAGCATAAATCAGCGGGAGAGTCATTTTTTTCTCTTTGATATCGATCCCTACTGGTTTGCCGATTTCGTCCTCACCGTAATCAAAAAGGTCATCTTTGATCTGAAAAGCCATACCGACTTTTTCCCCAAAAAGCCTCATTTTTTCGCTTACTATTTCATCACTTCCCACACTGGAAGCACCCACCGAACAGCAGGAAGCGATCAGGCTGGCTGTTTTTTGCCGAATGATTTCATAATAAACCTCCTCATTCACGTCGAGCTTGCGGGCTTTGTAGCTTTGGAGAAGTTCCCCCTCAGACATTTCTTTGACGGCATTGGAGACGATTCGCAAAAGGTGAAAATCTCCGTTGTCTACACTTAGGAGCAAGCCTCTGGAAAGGAGGTAATCACCGACCAAAACAGCAATTTTGTTTTTCCAAAGCGCATTGACCGAAAAAAATCCCCTTCGGTAGTTGGCATCATCCACTACATCATCGTGGACGAGAGTAGCGGTGTGAAGCAGTTCGATTAAAGCAGCCCCACGATGCGTGGATTCGTTGATTTCTCCACAAACTCCGGCTGTAAGAAAGACAAACATCGGGCGCATTTGCTTTCCTTTACGCTTGACGATGTAGTTGGTGATGTGGTCGAGGAGCTTGACCTTGCTTTTCATGAAGTCCCTAAACTTGTGCTCAAACTGAGCCATTTCGGTTTCGATGGGGACTTGGATTTGTTTGAGGTCTGGTTTCATTGGGGAAAGGTGCCGTAAAAATAACACGGATTCCGGCTCCTACAAGGGTTTTGTTGGCATCTGCAAATCTAACAATGAGGAAGGCAAATCGTTCAGGCATTTTTTGTATTTTGTTTCAGTTGAGATTAATTCCGCCCAATCCCTCCACACCATGAAGAATGTTCGAATTGAAATCAAATGGGGTTTATTATTCATATTGTCCGGACTGATATGGATGATTTTGGAGAAAAGCCTCGGCTGGCATGATCTGCATTTGGAAAAACATGCCACTTATACCCTGTTTTATGCTCCTATAGCGATCTTAATCTACGTTTTGGCCCTTCTGGATAAGAAAAGAAACGATTACCATGGAAAAATGACCTATTTCCAGGGTTTGATCTCCGGGGTTCTCGTGACTTTCGTGGTAGTAGGACTCACTCCTTTGAGTCAATATATCACCCACACCTACATCTCACCAGACTATTTCTCAAATGTCATCGCCCTATCGATCCAACAAGGACATCTGGATGAACAGGGCGCCAAGGCTTATTTTTCCTTGAGAAATTACATCTTCCAGTCCACCATTTTTGCAGCGGTCATGGGATTGTTGACCTCAGCTGTGGTTAGTATTTTCATCCGTTCCAGAGTTTGAGAAATCCACTTTACCCTAACGGTTCGTTTGGGTAAAGCCTTTTCTTTATCTTTGAGGCCTTTCCCATTAAACCAGCATTTCCTTTGGAGGAGAACTACATCAAACATCGCTACGACCCTATACTGCCCAAGCAGGCGGAATGGCCTGTGGTCAAACTTGCACGGGAGCGGAAAGAATTTGTTCTGAGAGTGGCTGAAAGGGCAGAGTCGAGGGTTTTGGAATTGACTGGAAAAAATCCGGAGATTCTTAAGGAAGAACTGGAAACTACACTCTACCGGGAAAAACTCCGAATCAAACAAAATCCATGGGCAGTGGATCCGGATGATGAGTATTCTTTTTGGAATGAGGTAAAGCAAGCGCTTCTACAAATCAATTCAGAATCCAAAAAGTCCAAAACAGCCAAAATGGATGCGTACAAGGGAGTACTCCACAAGATCACTTCCAGATACTCCAATGAAATAGCCTCAAATTTTAAAGCTTCCCACTACAAATTCACCCGAAGAATGGTCACTTTTGGCTTTTCTCGGTTGCTTAATGCTGCCCGGGTCAAGGGTTTTCGATCTATTTTCAGCAATCAATATTCCCTTCAGGATAAAATTCAAATTACAGGACAAACAGACCAAATACGGGATTTGGCAACCAAAGGAACAATTGTGATGGTTCCTACCCATTTTTCCAACCTGGATTCGATTTTGATTGGCTGGATCATCTCTGTGCTAGGGATGCCACCATTTATCTATGGGGCGGGGCTTAACCTGTTTAATATTTCCATTTTTGCCTACTTCATGAATGCGCTGGGAGCATACAAGGTAGATCGGAGAAAGAAAAACCTTCTTTATCTGGAGACGCTAAAGACCTATTCCAAAGAAGCGATTCAGTTTGGGTGCCATAGTCTGTTTTTCCCCGGGGGTACTCGTTCGAGAAGTGGCATGATCGAATCCAAACTCAAGCTTGGCCTACTCAGCACAGCCCTCGAAGCTCAACGAACGAATTATCAAAACGGACATTCCAATGTATCCGGAAAGATCTTCATCGTACCGGTCACGATCAATTACCATTTTGTGCTAGAAGCTCCCAGTCTGATCAGCGATTACCTCAGTATTACGGGGCAGGAGCGCTATTACAAGGAAAACGACGAGTTTTCAACATCCTACAAAATCTCCAAGTTCTTGGTTAAGTTCTTCACCAAGGGTTCGGATATTTCTGTTTCCATTGGAAAAGCCATGGATGTCTTGGGCAATTATGTGGATCAGGATGGAAATAGCCTGGATAAAAGGGGAAGAATCATCCACACCCAGGATTACTTCATTTCCGATGGAAAAGTGACAGTGGATCATCAGAGGGAAGAAGAGTACACCCATATGCTGGGCAAGCGGATTGTGGAGGAGTTTCATAAAATCAATCGGGTTTTCAGTTCTCATTTGGTGGCATTTGTGGCTTTTGAAATGATTAAAGCACAAAATAAAAAGCTTGATCTTTTTGACTTGATCCGCTTACCGGAAGAAGATATCGTCCTTCCTTACTCAGAATTCAAAAAGTCCTGTCAGCTGGTATTGGGGAATATCATGGAGCTGAAAGAAAAGGGAAAAATCGGGGTGGCACCTCATATGTTCAGGTCCATGGATGAGATCATTTCCCATGGTTTGGACAACGTAGGAATGTACCATGCCAAAAGGCCTCTTCTAACCAATAAAGAAGGGGATATCGTCACTCAAGACATGAGTTTGCTTTATTTTTATCACAATAGACTTCACGGATATGCCCTCGAAAAGCTCTTCTGAGACCCAAATGATCGGAGTAGTCGGAATGGGTAGTTTCGGCACAGCGGTAGCCAATATGCTGGCGGAGAAAAATCCTGTTCTCGTGTATGCCCGAAAGGAAGAAGTGGTGCGAGAGATCAACGAGACTCACACTACCTCAGGAAGGAAAGTCCACCCGGATATTCTGGCGACTTTTGATCCGGAGGAATTATGCCGGCGATGCAATATTTTGTTTTTCATGGTGCCTTCCGCAGCCTACTTTGAAGTGATCCGTAAGTTTGCCCCTTTCCTTTATCCCTATCACCTGATTATTCATGGGACTAAAGGGTTGGCCTTGAACCTTGAAGAGGGACAAACGCTGGAGAAAATCGAGAAACTCAAGCGAGAACAAATTCTGACCATGAGTGAGGTCATTCTTCAGGAAACTGTAGCCGTACGGGTAGGCTGTCTTGCAGGACCCAATATTTCCACAGAGCTTATCTTGGGACACCCAGCCGCTACAGTGATTGCCAGTCATTACAATGAGGTGATTCTGGAAGGGCAGAGGCTACTCCGTTCGGAGCGATTTCAGGTGTATGGGAATTCGGATATCATTGGAGTGGAGCTCAGCGGAGTTTTGAAAAACATCATTGCCATTGCAGCTGGCGCCTTGGCTGGCTTGGGTTTGGGTGAAAATGCCAAAGGCTTGCTGATATCTAGGGGAATGGTCGAAATGGTGCATCTCAGCAAGGCTTTAGGCGGAAGCGTGCAGTCTGTCATCGGCTTGGCCGGAGTGGGAGATTTGGTGACTACCTGCAACTCTGTTCATTCACGAAATTTCACTGTCGGTTATCGCTTAGCCAAAGGAGAGCCGCTAGCCCAAATCCTCAACTCAATGGAAGAGGTAGCGGAAGGAATCAATACCATTCGGATTGTCAATGCATTTATCAAGACAGCTGGACTTCGCGCCCCTATTACCGAAAATCTTTATCGGGTTCTTTTTGAGGATCTGCAGATTGAAGAAGCACTTCAGTTTTTGATGAAGTATCCCTTCAGTGTGGATGTGGACTTTGTGTGAGAATTTGACGTATTTTATACTATGAAAATTCGCTATCTTACTAAGGATGAGAGTAATAAAATTCGAGAGGAAGAGTTTTTAGCTTTAAAGCCGGAAGAGCGATTGATGGCTTTTTTGGAACTAAGCCGAAGGGTCAATCGGCTTTTTCCTTCCAAACTAACTTTTGAAGAGCGAACCAAAGGCAATTTTATTTTGGAGAGAAAAAAATGAGTCAGATTTGGAAAGAGACCATCGCCCAGTTTATTGAGCTAGCTAATAAATATGAGGTAAAAATGATTCTCATCGGTGGAGGAGCAGTTAATTTCCATGGATATCAGAGGCATTCTGCAGACGTTGATTTTTGGATAAAAACAGATCAGGAAAATTTGAAGAAATTAACCCTTGTTTTTAAAGAAATGGGCTTTGAGATAGAGGAATTTCCAAAGGAAGTGGTTGAAAGAAATAAGAATATTTCTGTTAAGATTTCACCGGATGACTTGGACTTGGAGCTGATCACCAGGTTTGAGATTGGAAAAACCTTCGATGAAGCCTATTCATCGGCTGAGCAAGTTACTATTGGTGATGAAGTATTGAGAAAATGGAGGGTTTTGTCTTTTGAAGATTTATTGGAAAGTAAAAGAAGAGCTGCAAGACCAAAGGACTTATTGGATATTGAGCAACTTAAATTGAAAAAAAAAGGAGGGTAATTCCCTCCTTTTTCCTTATGCAGCGGGTAAAAGTTTGATCAGTAACCCTGGTCCTTCCATGACTGCATAGATATATCCATCTGGGCTTTGGGACACCTGCCTTACCCGGCCTATCCCAGGGAAGAGCTTTTCTTCTCCGCTTGCATTTATTCCGTTCATTTCTACTCGGGCAATATGGGTTCCGGCCAAGGCAGCAACTAAAATATTCCCTTTCCATGCTGGATATCTATCAGAAGTCACCATCGTCATTCCACAGGTAGCAATGGAGGGAGTCCAGTATTTGACTGGCTGCTCCATTCCTTCTTTTTCTGTAATATCGGTGATTGGGGTTCCGTTATAGTTGATCCCATAGGTGATCACCGGCCATCCATAATTCTTCCCCTTCTCCAGCAGATTCAACTCATCTCCTCCGCGAGGACCATGCTCTACCTCCCAAAGTCGGTTGGATTCCAAGTCAAAATACAATCCCTGAGGATTTCGATTGCCATAGGTCCAAATAGAAGAAACGGCTCCGGGGGTATTGATGAAAGGATTATCTGCCGGAATTTTGCCATCATCATGGATTCGGTGGATTTTGCCATGGGAGTTTTTCAAGTCCTGAGCATTGTTTTGGCTTCCCCGCTCCCCGTTACTGAAGTAGAGGTAATTTTCTCTATCAAAGACTATCCTGCTACCGTAATGCGTACCGCCATTCCAGGCAGGAGTGGTCACGATAAGTTCTTCAAAGTCGGCAATTGCATTTCCGCTAAGTTTAAATCTTGCGATGGTAGTGGCCCCACCATTTCCTACCGGCTTGGCGTAGGAGATGTATATCCACCCGTTTTGTGCGTGATTGGGATGGGTCGTGATGTCCAGAAGTCCTGCTTGCCCTGAGGCGTATATGGCTGGCAGTCCGGTGACCTTTTCCCCTGTATACTTATCCTCCTTGAAAATCAGAATCTCGCCTTTGCGCTCAGTGACCAGCATCCTTCCATCTGCCAACCAAGTCATTCCCCAAGGGTTTTGAAATCCGGTATACAAGGTATCCACCTTTACGGTCATTTTCTCAGTTTGGGTGGTGAATTCCAAGTTGGGAAGGGGGGTGGGTTGAGTTTCAGAGTCCGTTGGTCCACAAGCAGTCGCAGTAGAAAAAAGAACAACAGTCAAAATCCCCATCAAAGCTGTTTTCGTCAGTTTCATATTCCTCGTTTTTTCTTTAGGGAATAAACGAACAGAAAGTACAGGCAGTTTGAATGATGGCAGGATTTATCGTGAAATGCAAAAAAATGGCCTTTTGGTTTGTCCAAAAGGCCATTCAAATAACAGTTTGGGATTATCTGATCGGGAGAAGCTTGACCAAAAGACCGGTCGCTTCCGTGATGGCGTAGATATACCCGTTGGGGCTTTCGGCAACTTGACGTACCCGCCCGATGTCTTGAAGGAGCTTCTCCTCGCCGACATAGGTCGTTCCGTTCAGCTCTACTCGCGCAATGTGTTGCTTGGCAAGGGCTGCTACCAGGATATTTCCTTTCCAGGCTGGATATTTCTCCGAAGTCACCAAAGTCATTCCGCAAGTTGCTATGGATGGCACCCAATAATGGACCGGTTGCTCCATTCCTTCCTTTTCGGTAATCTCTGTGATAGGGGTACCATCGTAATTTTGCCCGTAGGTAATCACCGGCCAGCCATAGTTTTTCCCTTTTTCGATCAGATTGAGCTCATCCCCACCCATCGGGCCATGTTCCACTTCCCAGAGACGATTGTTTGCTTTGTCGTAGATCATCCCTTGTGGATTTCTATTGCCATAGGTCCAGATGGAACTGATATTCCCTAAAGAATCTGTGAAAGGGTTGTCTGCCGGGATGGTACCATCGTCCATGATTCGGTGGATTTTGCCGTGTGCATTGTTCAGGTTTTGGGCATTCATCGGGATGTTTCCTTTGTCCCCGTTGGAGAAATAAAGATATCCATCGTTGTCAAAAACTATTCGGCTACCAAAGTGACGTCCTCCCTTCCAAGATGGTCCTGCCACGATTAATTCCTCCTGATTGACGGCAGTATTGCCGTCCAGTTTGAATCTCATGATCGTGGTAGCTCCGGTGCTGTCTTCGAAATGCTTGGCATAGGCGATGTAAATCCACCCGTTTTCTTCATACTTGGGATGGATGGCTATGTCCAGCAAGCCAGCCTGATTGACCTCATGGACAGGAGGAAGGCCTTGGATTTTTTGTCCGGTGAAGGCATCATCCTGGAAAATTAGGATTTCTCCTTTTCTCTCGGTGATCAGCATTTTGCCGTCCGGTAGCCAAGTCATTCCCCAGGGATTTTCCAGTTCCGAATAGAGGGTGTCCACTTTGATCAGCAATTTGTCTGTCTGAGTGGCATAAGTTTCATCGATCGGCTCCTCAGCAGCCTGCTTTGGTGCACAGGCAAAGCCTAGGAATAGAATTCCCGATAAGATGGAAATAGGTAAATAAGATTTTTTTCTGAGCATATTTTCAATCAATTAATCTTTGCAAATTAAGATTTTGGATTGGGAAAGAGAATTAAATTTTGCTCAACGGGCGAGAATCTCTTTTTCCATTGGGGTAGATTGGATGAGTCCTTTTACCTGTTCCACCATATTTCTGGATCCGATAATGAGAGGAGTACGTTGATGAAGGCTTTCTGGCTGAATGTCCAGAATTCTTCTATGGCCGTCAGTAGCCGTACCTCCGGCTTGTTCGATAAGCAGGGCCAAAGCATTGGCCTCGTAGAGTAGCCTGAGTTTCCCACTTGGGTTTTTTTGAGTGGCAGGGTAGAGGTAAATCCCTCCTTTCAGCAAGTTTCGATGAAAGTCTGCTACCAAGCTGCCGATGTATCGGGATTGAAGTTTTTCAGCTTTGCATTGCCGGACATAGGCTGCTATCGCGGGTTCCCATTCCTGTTCCAAGCCCTCATTGATGGAATAAATTTTTCCGTCTTCGGGAGCTTTCATATCCGGGTGGGAGAGAAAAAATTCCCCGAGGCTATTTTCATAGGTAAACCCATTGATGCCGCAACCTGTCGTATACACCAGCATGGTTGAGCTGCCATATAGGACATAGCCTGCTGCCACTTGCTGATTTCCGGGCTGCATGATATCAGCCTCAGTGATAGGGCTTCCTACTGGAGTTTTTCTTCGGTAGATGGAAAATATCGTCCCTATGCTGATATTCACATCGATATTGGAGCTTCCGTCGAGCGGATCTATAGCGACCACATATTTTCCTGAATTATTCTTCAAATCAATCACAGCGTCCTCCTCTTCGGAAACTATGGCACAAACTTCGCCACCTTTACTCAGCGCCCGCATGAATCGGATATTGGCGATGACATCCAGCTTTTGCTGCTCCTCGCCCTGTACGTTGGTTTGTCCGAAAGCGCCACCGATATTGGCCAGTCCGGCGCGGTTCGTTTCACGGTTGACAATCTTGGCTGCAAGGGCAATGTCCCTCAGGAGCTGAGAAAGCTCGCCAGAGGCAAAAGGAAAGTCGCTCTGCTTAAGCTTAATGAATCGGTCCAGGGTGATTCCAACGGAGTAGGCCAGATTGCTTTGATCTGGCTGGTAGGGTAAAATTTTCATTCTTGGAAAAGTACAATTATTGGGTTTATACTCTCGAAAATTAGATAATATTCTTCATGGCAAAAAACTTCATTTACAAATTTGGTGGGGCTTCGGTCAAAGATAGTTCTGCAATTGAAAACTTATCAAAAATTTTGCGTAATCGATTGCGGAATCAGCTCGTGATTGTTGTCTCTGCCATGGGTAAGACCACCAATTCTTTGGAGGAGATCATTTGGAAAAAAATGAGCAATGAAGATTTTTCTCAAAATTGTTCAATTTTAAAAGAGTTTCATCTAGGAATTTGTAAGGAACTTTTTCCACAAGACCATCTGATTTTTTCTCTCTTGGAGAATCTTTTTATCAAGTTGGATAAGGACTTGGAAAAGCCAATAAATAAGCAAAACTATGATGAGTTCTACGATAGGATTGTAGGTTATGGGGAGCTGATTTCTTCAAGAATAGTTGCAGAGTACCTTTGTCTTCAAGGTCAGGTCGTGGTGTGGAAAGATGCCCGAGAGGTGATTCATACCGATTCCGACTTTCGTTTTGCAAAAATCGACTGGGAAAAGACCCGAACCCACACCCGGGCCCAATGGCTGCCGGTATTGGAGCAGTTTCCTATCCTTACCCAGGGATTTATCGGTTCTGACTCCAAAGGAAGACCGACCACTCTAGGTCGAGAAGGGTCAGATTTTACCGCAGCTATTTTGGCAACTAGCCTGGATGCATCCTCAGTGACGATCTGGAAAGATGTTCCGGGAGTCCTCAATGCCGATCCCAAGCTTTTTCCCAATACCCAAAAATTTGAGGAGCTGGCTTATGGAGAGGCTGCGGAAATGACCTATTTTGGGGCATCTGTGATCCATCCTAAGACCATCAAGCCCCTAGCCAATGCTGGGATTCCCCTGTTTGTCAAGTCTTTCCTGGACCCGGATGCCTCTGGAACCAAAATCCATGAAAAAGCTCCCAATCAAGGTATTCCCACTCTGGTTCTAAAGAAAAACCAAGTCTTGGTCAGCTTTAAAGTCACGGATTTTACTTTTATCGATGAAGGGCATATCCATCAGATTTACGAGCAGCTCAAAAAGCTCAAACTTAGAGTCAATATGCTTCAGCTCTCTGCTATCAGTGTATCTGTAGTGATTGATTCACAAGTCTTTAAATTGGATCAGCTATTGGCAGGTTTGAAAAGCACCTTCGAAATCCGGTATAATGAAGGCTTGGAATTGCTGACTGTCCTGCACCAAAACCCTGATGAAATTCCTGCTCTATTGGAAGGATACGAGGTGTTGTTGGAGCAGTCTACCAGAAATACTTTTCAGGCGGTACGCAGAAAGTCAGGGATATAAGCGAAGTTTCTTAAATTCAGGAGAAATCAAAAACTGCGCTCATGACCACTCGAAGACAATTTATTGAAAAAGCAAGCCTGTCTACCATGGCGGTAACCTTGCCCTTTGCCTCCACATTTTCCTCATCCGTCAGGAAGCAGGAAGATAAAGTACTGAGAGTAGCGATCATGGGATTGGGAAGCTATGGAACTCGTGTGGCAGAAGCCATGAAGGACTGCAAACGAGCAAAGCTGGTGGGAGTGATCAGTGGAACCCCCTCCAAAATTGAAGCCTGGAAAGAGAAATATGGGATCCCGGCAAAGAATTGCTACAACTACGAAAATTACCATCAGATCAAGGACAATCCGGATATCGATGCCGTGTATGTCATCACACCAAATTCCCTTCATAAACCTCATTCCATCGGCGTGGCACGCGCTGGGAAGCATGTGATTTGTGAAAAGCCCATGGCTCTCAATGCTGAGGAGGGACGGGAAATGATCCAAGCTTGCCAAGAGGCAGGTGTTCACCTGTTAGTGGGATATCGTATGCATTTTGAAACTAAAACCCTCGAAGTGATTCGAAGACAGCGAGCCGGGGAGTTCGGGAAAACCCTCTTTTTTCAGGGTTTAAGCGGCTTTATGATCGGAGACCCCAAGCAGTGGAGACTCAACAGAGCTTTGGCAGGTGGAGGAGCGATGATGGATATCGGGATTTACTCCATTAATGGAGCCAGATATATGCTTGGAGAGGAGCCGATTTGGGTGACAGCCCAGGAGGTAAAGACCGATCCTGTCAAGTTTAAGCAAGGGGTTGATGAGACGATTACCTTTCAGATGGGGTTTCCTTCGGGTGCAGTGGCTTCTTGTCTTTCCACCTATTCGATGAATAATCTGGATAAATTTTTTCTAAACGGGACCAAAGGTTTTGCTGAAATGCAGCCATCTACAGGCTACGGACCCATTCAGGCCAGAACCAATCAGGGGCCAATCGAGGCTGAGCACATCACGCATCAAACGACTCAGATGGATGAGATGGCGGCCATCATATTGGATGGAAAATCCCCAGTGGTGCCTGTAGACGGGGAAGAGGGCCTAAGAGACTTGGTCATCGTCGATGCGATCTATGAAGCGGTACGCACCGGGGCGAGAATCAGCTTGATTTGATCAGACTTGCCCGGGATGTTGGTTTAGGTTGAGCTGCATGAAGACGAGACTCAGCCATTTCCCAAACTTGAAGGCTACTTCCGGAAACCTTCCAGCTTCCCGAAAGCCAAGTCTTTCATGAAAGCGGTAGCTTCCGTGGTTTTCGGAATCCATGCCAGCTATCATGACATGATAGCCTTGTGTTTTAGCCAGCTCAATCAATTGTTTTAACATTGCCGTTCCCATTCCTTTTCCTTGAGTTCCCTCTCTGAAATAGATGGAGTGTTCGATGGTTCTGCTGTATCCCGGTTTGGTGCGAAACTTTCCGAAAGTGGCGTATCCACAGACCCTGTTTTCCAACTCACACACCAATACAGGAATGCCGTCTCGGACTTTTTCCAAGAACATTTCCTTGATTTCCTCCAGAGATTTGGGATAGTAGTCGTAATTGAAGGACGTATTCAGAATCGAGTCATTGATGATTTCAAGGATACTCTGTGAATCCTCCTCCCGATAAGGTCTAATCTGAAAACTCATGTTCCAAAACGATTAATGATTTTTTCAATTCCTGGAAGATAGGCTGTACCAAACAGATTGAGATGAACCAATAGGGGATACAGGTTGTAGAGGCTCATTCTGCTTTCAAAATCAGGTTCCAAAGGAAGTACGGATTCGTAAGCCTCATAAAATCGGGAGTCAAATCCTCCAAACAGCCTGCTAAACGCCAAATCCATCTCCCGGTGTCCGTAGTATACTGCAGGGTCAATCAGGCATGGCTTGCCATCACTTCCACAAATGACATTGCCGGACCACAAGTCTCCATGGAGGAGGGAAGCTTTTTCTTTGGGAAAAAGTGCCTCCAGTTTGGAGTAGATGGACTGGAATTTCTTAAGAAAATCCAGCGGGATCAATCGGTCGAAATAAGCTTTTCCAAGCATGGGTTCCAGTCGTTGTTCGATAAAAAAATCAATCCAATTGTCGTGATATTGATTTTTTTGAGGGATAGAGGCGATATAATTGTCCGTCTCCAGTCCAAATTGTCTTTTATTGTTCAGATGAAGATTTGCCAGACCCAGGCCCAAGTCTTCCCAATAATCCACTTGAAGTCTAGAGCCTTGGATGTATTCGGACAAGAGGTAATTGTAATCCTCCACCCGTCCAAAGCCGTAGATCTGAGGAATTTTCAAAAAAGTAGATTTTCTGAGTAATTTCAGCCCTTCGGCTTCTTTGGATAGGACGTCCCGCTCATGATCAAAATTCAGTTTCAGAAAAAAAACACCCTCTGAAGTTTTTAGCTGAATACCCTGATTGTGATTTCCTGCGGCGATGAGTTGGGCGGATTTGAGTTGGGCCAAAGGACCTAAAACCTGAAAAAGTACTTGTTGATAAATTTGGTACTGATCAAGCATAAAGCTGATGGGTCTCTTTCACTTTTTCCAGGAAGCCATCGATAGATTGGTCCAGAATCTGGTAGATGTCTTCAAATTCCTTTTCCCCACCGTAGTAAGGGTCAGGTACGGGTAACCCTTCGTGGCCTTCCACAAAATCCCGCATCAGGTAGATTTCTTTGTCAGGGAAATTGTACCGCTTTTTCATTTGGTTGAGCGAATGGAGATTGCTTTCATCCATAGCGAGGATGTAATCGTACTCCCTGAAATCGGTTCGGTTGACTTGCCTGCCTCGGTGCATGATTTTTAGCCCTTTAGTAGTTGCACACCGGATGGTCCGGTCGTCCGGTAATTCTCCGATATGGTAATCGGATGTGCCCGCACTGTCCGACTTAAAATGACTGCTTAGACCTAGGAGTTGGATTTTATGGTCAAAAATTGCTTCTGCCAGAGGGGACCTACAGATATTTCCAAGACAAACAAATAGTACGCTAATCATTTTGCTCATTTGGCTAGGTTGGAGGGTTTAAATTAAAGGAGGCATTGAAAATAGGGAATTTCGAAGGCAATTGCACGAAATTGACTTGAATAATTTGTCCAAATTTTGCCAATTTTTATCCTGACCCAAACCCTGTTAATCTTCGGGAATATCTACTTTTACTGAATGAAAGGCATTTATGGAGCGGTTATTTGGCTGGTTTCGGGGATTCTGCCTTTGGGGGCAGTTTTTTCACCCAAACTTAAACACTTTTTGCAGGGTAGAGAGGCCCTTTTTTCGAATTTGAAAAAATTCAAAGCCAAAAACCCCACTCGGGTGACTTGGGTTCATGCTGCTTCTCTGGGAGAATATGAAATGGCTAAACCAATTTTGGCAGAAATCAAACAAATAGAACCGAAGCAACCGGTGGTGGTCAGCTTTTTCAGCCCTTCGGGTTATGATCCCAGCATGAAGAAGAATCAGCCCGGAGTGGATTTCATAACCTATTTACCCTTGGACCGGCAAAAGTGGGCAAATGATTTTGTGAATATCCTTGATCCCGGACTGGCTATCTTTATCAAATATGACCTGTGGTTTTTTCATCTGGAAGCCTTGAAAAAAAGAAGTATTCCCTGTTTTCTTACTTCGGCTAATTTCCGGAAAGGCCAAGTGTATTTTGGGTCATTTGGAGGCTTTTTCAGAAAGAACTTGGAGGTTATGGATTGGATTTTTACCCAAAATGAGGAAAGTGTGGATTTGCTGAATCAGTATCTGATTCATCAGGCGAGTAGGGGAGGAGATACCCGTTTTGATCGGGTTGCTGCCCATGCAGCACAGCCCAAATCCTTTCCGGACTTAGCGGCTTGGATAGGAGTAAAGCCCGTAGTGGTAGTGGGTTCTGCTTGGGAAGAAGATATGAATCTCCTGATTCCATTGATGAACCAACGGCCCGATTACCGCTGGATTGTCGCCCCGCATGACCTTAGCCCTGAACCCATGGATCGATGGGCGAAACAATTGATGCTCAAGTCAGCAAAATATTCCCAATGGAGCCCTCACCAAGCTCCTCAAGTTCTATTCATTGACAATATTGGCATGCTTTCCTCTCTTTATCAATTTGCCCGGATAGCCTATGTAGGTGGAGCTTTTGGAAAAGGCTTACACAATATTCTGGAACCGTTGGGATTTGGCGTGCCTGTGCTATTTGGAAAGGTAAAGAAAGCCTCCAAGTTTCCTGAGGCAGAGGAAAGTGAGAAGCAGGGATGTGGATTTTCGGTGACAGGACCTGAAGACCTGAGAGAGATTTTTCAGCGACTTCAAGTGTCTGATTTTCACCAAAAGGCTCAAGACGCTGCACAGTCTTGGGTGGCTTCCAATCAAGGGGCTGCCAAAAAAATTGTGTCCAAAATTAAAGAATTGATCCAACCATGATCCTAGGCAGAGTCATTAAGTCCACCGGTAGCTGGTATATTGTCCAAACTGAAAAAGGAGCTGTTGCGGCCCGCCTTAAAGGAAAATTCAAGCAGCAAGACCTCAAATTGACCAATCCCATAGCTGTAGGAGACCTAGTAGAGATCGAGAAAGAACCCGGTCAAGACTCTGTGATCATCAAGGAGATTCTCCCTAGGGAAAATTATGTGATCCGGAAGTCTACCCGCAAACAGCATCATTCCCATATCATTGCGAGCAATATCGATCAGGCTCTATTGGTCATCACTATGAAAAATCCTCGAACCTCTCTGGGATTTATCGATCGGTTTTTGGTCAGTACGGAGAGTTTTCGTATTCCTGCTTTGCTGGTGGTCAATAAAATGGATCAGCTCGAGGGTGAAGATGAGGAGGATTGGCTTCAGGATATCCATGAGATTTATGAGCCTTTAGGCTATCCTGTTTTGGAAGTATCTGCCTTGAAGGATGGGGATTTGAAGGAGAAATTTTCGCCCTATCTCCAAGATAAATCCACTTTGATTGCGGGTCACTCTGGAGTGGGTAAGTCCACCCTGCTCAATGCTTTGATTCCTGAAGCTCTACAAGAGACCAAAGAGGTGTCGGAATACAGTACCAAGGGGGTTCATACCACTACTTTTGCAGAGCTATTTGCTTTGGAAGCGGGGGGAGACTTGATTGATACGCCGGGGATCAAGGAGTTTGGGATCTTGGATATTGAAGAAAATGAGCTTTCCCACTATTTCCCCGAAATGCGCGAGTATCTCGGTCAATGCAAATACAATAATTGCAGACATGTCAACGAGCCGGGTTGTGTCATTCTCAAAAAGCTGGAGGAAGGATACATTCATCCCTATCGGTATAAGAATTACCTCAATATTCTACAGGAAGAAGACACTCATCGATGATCTTCTTTGAATCCAAAAAGAATTGGTCTATTTTTCAATTTTGAAATATACCATGAGCACCGTACTCAATCATAAGCAAATCGGCCAAAAGCTCACCCGAATGGCCTATCAGATCTTCGAGAGGAATATTCATTCTTCGGGGTTGGTTTTTGCCGGAATCTCCGGAATGGGAATGGTTTTGGCGCGGCTACTGGCAGAGGAGCTCGAGAAAATTTCTCCGCTTACTGTCGAAGTCATTCAGGTCTTGCTGGACAAAAGCCATGTGGCTGAATCCGAGGTTGAGATATCCCCGGAAATAGAGCTTTCTGGAAAAACCATCATCATCGTAGATGATGTCCTGAATACAGGAAAAACCCTGGTCTATGCCATGAAGCCATTTTTGGATTTTGAGATCCAAAAGATGGAGATCGCTGTTTTGGTCAATCGAAGTCATGGTCTGTTTCCTGTGCGTCCGGATTACACCGGGTTTGAGCTTGCCACTACCCTCAATGAGCATATTCAGGTGGATTTTTCAGAAAATCAGTATTCTGTTCATCTTCTCTAATCCATGTCGGTACATTCCTCAGCCTCAGTCAAGCGAATCACCACCCACACCCTTCAGGAAATGAAGCAGCGTGGAGAGAAAATCTCCATGCTCACAGCCTATGATTTCAGCATGGCACAAATCGTAGATGCTGCCGGGATGGATATCATTTTGGTGGGGGATTCCGCCTCCAATGTGATGGCTGGCCACGAAACTACTTTGCCCATTACCTTGGACCAGATGATTTATCATGCATCGGCCGTAGTCCGTGCCGTCAAGCGGTCTTTCATTGTGGTAGATATCCCATTTGGGAATTATCAGGGAAATAGTTCCGAAGCACTGAGATCGGCTATACGGATTATGAAGGAATCCGGTGCCCATGCTGTCAAGGTGGAAGGAGGATCAGAAATCAAAGAATCAGTTTTGAGAATTCTCAGTGCCGGCGTGCCTGTAATGGGGCATTTGGGGCTCACCCCACAGTCTATCTACAAATTTGGAACCTACACCGTAAGGGCTAAAGAGGAAGCAGAGGCCAAAAAGCTCCTCGAAGACGCTAAAATGCTGGAAGAGTGTGGCTGTTTTGCCTTGGTTTTGGAAAAAATTCCAGCCAAGCTGGCCAAAAAAGTGGCAGAATCTTTAGCTATCCCCGTGATAGGCATTGGTGCAGGACCGGATGTAGATGGGCAGGTATTGGTGATGCACGATATGTTGGGCATCACTCAAGAATTCAAACCCAGATTTCTGCGTCAGTATGCTGACTTGCAGGGGGTCATGATGGAAGCCTTTCAGCGATACATTTCGGATGTAAAAAACAGAGATTTTCCTACCCAAAAGGAGAGTTATTGAATGGCCCTGTCCTTTAGGCATCTCATTTCAGAATCCAAAAAAGCGTCCGTTTATCTGATAGTAAACGGGCGTTTTTTTATGCTTTCGGGCGAATCCATACCCACGGTAAATTATTTCCTGGATTGCTTACTTTCTTTTACGCGCAGATCAAAATCGCTAAGCACATTCATATAGTTGATGAAAGCATCGTAAGGAGTGTCGTAAGGACTGAAATACTGATGGACCGACCCATCCGAAAAGAACTTGGTACACATGTAATAAAAATGATCAGAGGTCTGCAAGTATCCCCAATCCCGATGAAGCTCAGGGTCATCAATGGTTTTGATTTTATTTTCGATTTCATATAACCGGTCAAAAGCCTCATCCTGAAGGTCATTGCCCAGCCAAGCCGTCAAATCCCTTTCCTCGTCTGCCCATGAAATAGGAGTGGGAACATAGATTTTGCCTACTCCCGGCAATTGTCGGACTACTTCTGATGGGGTGGAAAAGGAAAAGTCAGAGTGTCTGAAGATGGCTTCTGGCAAATGCCTCATAAATTCGAAAATTCCGGTATCCGCCCATTGATGCTCTCCGAAGGTCTCATAATCCATAAAAAGATTGACCACTTGCTCTTCCTTGGGAATGGCGTTGAGCCAAGTGACAAATTTCTCTGTGGTAAGTGGGTAGTCCGCCCAGGTTTTGTTGCTGAAGCGGAAGGCAATATCATCCGAAAGCCGGAAGTTTTTGAGGAGTACTTTCAGCTTGGGTTCCAGTGCATTGGTATAGAGGTAGTTTGGGCTTTTCCATCCTAAGATGTGTTTAGCTCCTTCAGTCAATATTCCCTCATAGCCCAACTCATAGACCATCTTGCCAATCTCATCCGAATAGATCAGCTCTGTGTTTCTAAATACTTTTGGAGTATAGCCGTTAAATAATTCTTTGATCCTGTCCTGATGTTTTTTTACCAGCGTGGTGAATTCCTCTTTGCTCTTCAGTGCCGCAAGTGCATGAGTGTAGGTCTCATTCAGCAATTCTACATGACCGGTAGCGACCAGTTTTTGGAAACTCTCCAATACATCCGGAGAATAGGCTTCCATTTGATCCAAAAAGGTTCCTGATATGGAAAATGCCACTTTGAATTTTCCCTTGTACTGATGGATCAAATCCATCAAAAGGGCATTCATAGGCAAATAGCATCTCTGTGCTGCCTTTCGAATTACGTTTTTGTTCAGATAATCGTCCCAGTAGTAATGATCCTCACCTATATCAAAAAAGCGATAGGGCTTTAGTCGGAAGGGCTGATGCACCTGGAAATAAAAGCAGACGGTTCTCATGATTGTTGGGCTATAGTTTTTTCGTAAACAGTAATCAATTTGGCGGCGACATGTTCCCATTTCAGCTTTTTGAGCTCTTCACTGCCTAATTCTTTGAACATTTTGGAGATTCCTTCATAATGGAGCAAAGCAAAAATGGCATCGGCCATTGCATCCACATCCCAGAAGTCGATTTTGATGGCATTTCTCAAGACCTCAGCTACCCCCGACTGCTTGGAAATGATCACTGGGGTATTGTGACGCACAGCCTCCAAGGGGGCAATTCCAAATGGTTCGGATACAGAGGGCATGACATATACGTCGGAGATCGCGTACATGTGATCCACATCATCTCCTTTCAAAAAGCCGGTAAAGTGGAACTTATTTGCTATCCGAAGTTCTGCTACACGCTGAATCATTCGATTGAGCAAATCCCCTGAGCCTGCCATGACAAAGCGCACATTTGGGTCACGGTCGATCACCTTTTTGGCTGCTTCTACAAAATATTCCGGTCCTTTCTGGAAAGTGATTCTACCCAAGAAAGTCACAATTTTCTCCGGGACTTTTTTCTGATAGGCAGACTTGATGATGCTGGCATCCAATACTGCATTGTGGAGGACCGATACTTTGTGTGCAGGTACACCGTATTTTTTGATGACTATGTTTCGTGTTAGCGCACTTACGGCCAGCACATGGTCAGCGGCGTGCATGCCAGCCCGCTCGATATTATAGACAGGCTTATTCACAGATTCCCCTGATCGGTCAAACTCTGTCGCATGTACATGCACTACCAAGGGCTTCCCGCTGATTTCTTTTGCAGCAATCCCGGCGGGAAAAGCCAGCCAATCGTGAGCATGAATGATGTCAAAATCACTGCGATCTCTTGCTATTTGAGCACCTACCAAGGCATATCGGGAAACTTCCTCCATGAGGTTTTTTCCATATTTCCCGCTGAACTCATACTTATTGGTGAAAATACTTTCGTCCACATCCACCTTGTCGTGAATGGTATAATCGGTGAATTTCTGAAACTCTTCAGGGCCTAAATAAGGAACCAAAAAACTGCTTACCTCGAGATAGGTGAGGTTTTTCCAGATTTTTTTAAATTTTTTCTCCCGGTAATTGATGGATATGGCACTGCCATTGACGAAGTCAGCCAGATTTTCCTCATCTCCCCATAATTTTGGCACTACAAAAATCACTTCCTGATTATGGTGGTTCATACCCTTGACCAAGCCATAGCAGGCAGTGCCTAATCCTCCGGAAATGTGAGGGGGAAATTCCCACCCGAACATCAATACTCTCATAGTACCCTTACGTTTTATTGACTAAATCCATCATTCGAAGTAGTTCAGCAATACTCCAAGCTTGGGAAATAGATCCCTTTGGCCGATGGGGTGCATCTCCATCGTAGATCTCGGCCACTGTACCTACTCCGTATTGGGTCATCACTCCATCGAAGCTTTTGATTATTTTCTGAATGAAATGCTTAGCCGCTTTGCCGTGCAATTTCATGTAGCCTTCCACAAAATGCCCTAATGGCCAAGCCCATACAGTACCGTTGTGGTAGGCATTATCTCTGCTGATTTGATTACCAAAGTAGTAGCCCTTATACCCGGGGTCATCCGGCGACAATGAACGAAGGCCACGTGGGGTAAGCAGCTTGGATTTGGCTATTTCCAGAATCTGATCATTCTTTTCTTCACTCAGCATGTTGTAAGGAAGGGAGGTAGCAAAGACCATATTTGGTCGGATAGACCAGTCCTTTTCTTCTCCGTCTACCACATCAGCCAAATACCCGTAATCCCAAGACCAGAATTCACGGTCAAAGGAATCCTTCACTTTTCCGGCAAGGGTTAAATAATCCTTATCTCCGGACAACTCATGATAGAAGCAGAGGGCATTGTACCAGAGGGCCTGAATCTCTACCGGGCAACCTTTTCTTGGGGTTACAGGTCCATCCGGGGTGATTGCATCCATCCAAGTCAGTGCTACTCCGTCTTGACCACCCCAGATCAGGCCGTTTTCCAGCATGTGAATATTGAATTCCGTGCCTGCCTTATATCCTTCAATAATCCCCCGAAGCTTGTCCAAATACCGGGTTTTTACGGTCTTTTTGTCTCCGGTAAAGAAAATGTACTGCTGCAAAGACCAAAAAAACCATAGGGGAGCATCCATGGAGGTCATATTGGTGTAATCACCACTTCCTATGTTGGGGAAAAGCGGGCCTTTGAGGTCTTTGGACATCGTGTCCATTATTTCCAAAAAGGTTTCCTTGTCTCCCATTGCCAGAGTCAAACCCGGAGCGGCAATAAAGGTGTCCCTTCCCCACCATCCAAACCAAGGATACCCAGCAATTATTCTAACTTCTCCGTTTCTTCTTCGGATAAACTGGCCAGCGGCATTTTTGAGGCAGTTTTCAAAGTTGTTTCTGGGTATTCGTCTTGCGATTTCCTTTTCAAAGGCATTTTGGCGGGTTTTCGGATCCGCTTCTCTGAGTCCTGCTGAAAAAATGACAGACTCACCTTTTGCAATATCAAATTCAAAGTATCCGGGGACGAACAGGTCTTCCTGATAGTCATACCCTCTTTCTCTTTCCTGAATGTACTCGATGTTATAATACCAGTCAGGAGAAGAATTGAAGGTGTTCTTTTTTGAAAGCTGGAGGAAAAGCGGGTCGTACTGGGGATAAAGCTGAAATTTCAGTCCGTTAGGGACTTTTTCTGCAGTTTTGTTGATTTCGTCATTGGCTTTCATCAGTGAATGATAGCCTCTGAAAGCCAAGAAGGGTTGAATTCTGATTTTGGTCGGGGAGTGCGCCTCCAGCAAAGTATACCGAATCATCACCCTATCCCGGTTGGTATCTAAAATGAGCTCTTTCTGCAAGAGTACTCCGCCTACACGGTAGGTAAGCTTTGGGATGGGTTCGGAATCGAAATCTTCCAGATATTTATGACCTCTAGGGGAATAATTTCCAGGAAATTTGCTGATTCCCAAATTGAAACTTGCCCCATGCTGAATTACTGTCTCGTGAACAGTGGATAAAAATACATGATTCTGGGTATCGATCAGGGGTTGAGGGACCACCAATAGCCCATGATATTTTCTGGTGTTGCAGCCAATAATGGTCGTGCTGGTATAAGTTCCTGAGCGATTGGTTCGAATGATTTCCCTTTCGAGCGAATAATTGAGGTTGACTAATTGGGTCTTGTCAAAATGGATATAACTCATAGTGAATTATTGTAAGAAGCTAAAAATAGAAGTTTGAACGGATAAGAAAAACTAAAGGAAAAAAAATAAAGGTTATGGAACCATAACCTTTTCTTAATTAATGCAGGGAATGAATCTTCTCTTTTTGGATTTCTTCAAAGTTGCGGATAGATTCCTCGAATTTGAGCAGATAATTTTGAACCTGCTTGATGTTCACCGGCTTGACTTCCGGGAATTTGGGAGAGGATTTGAACAAAGTAAACATCTCAAATTGGTTTAGTTTCTTCTGGAGTTGTCAAATCTTGTGCCAAAACAACGCCACTATATACAGCAAAACCCCTCAATTTGAGGGGTTTGGGTGAAAGACCGGGTTCGAACCGGCGACCTCTGGTGCCACAAACCAGCGCTCTAACCAGCTGAGCTACAATCACCATTTAATATTTCCAGCGAGGTATTTCTCATTGGGTGTGCAAAAGTAAGTAGATACTTCGTTTGGCGCAAGTAAGAAGTGCCTTATTTCTAAAAAAAGTTAAATGGATCTTTCAGTAGATTTTTTGTCTTTGCCTTTCAATTGACTTGTTCAAAAATGCACACTGACCGTCCAATTTTGGCAATTGTCCCCTAATCCAATCAAAATTCAAGACTAGGTTAGTTTTTCCAACATGTCAATTTGACTTCCAATCTACCGGGGTAGCTTAAGAACGAGAAGAATCCCTACGTATTTGCCTATATTTGAGCCGAAATTCGAAAATCTTTTTCCCTCAATACTAGGAATCAGAATTTTTAATTGATCACCTAACCCCTTTCCCATGAGCGATGAAACTCCCGGCTTTGATGGATTTAAGCTGAATAAGCAGCTTCTCGAAGCAGTAGCCGAATCCGGGTATACCCAGCCTACACCTATTCAGCAAAAAGCCATTCCTTTGGCATTGGCAGGTCATGATGTCCTGGGAATTGCTCAGACTGGTACCGGAAAGACGGCTGCTTATCTGCTTCCGGTACTCATGAAGGTGAAATATGCCCAAGGACTGCATCCGAGAGCGTTGATTTTGGCTCCAACTCGTGAATTGGTCATGCAGATCGAAGAAGTGGCTAGACAGCTTGCCATATTCACTGATTTGAGGATTGTATCCCTTTATGGTGGATTGGGTCCCAAAACCCAGATTCAACTCCTAGATGCTGGGGTAGATGTCCTGATTTCCACTCCAGGTCGATTCATGGATATTTACCGAAAGGGGACAATCTATACCAAAGACATCAAAACCATGGTGCTGGATGAGGCAGATAAAATGATGGATATGGGGTTTATGCCCCAGATTCGGTCCATTCTGGAGGTGATTCCTAGCAAACGTCAAAATTTGTTGTTTTCGGCTACTTTTTCCGGGAGAATCGAGCACTTGGCGGCGGAGTTTTTAGAGTTTCCTGAAAGGGTTGAGGTTGCGCCCTCCGCGACTACTGCCGAGACAATCGGGCAGGTGAAGTATGTGGTGCCTAATATCAAAACCAAAATCAACTTGCTTTCCCATCTTTTGGAAAATGAGGAGATTCACCGGGCAATGATCTTTACCCGAAGTAGAAAGAACGCCGAGTCCGTGTATTCCTTTCTGGAAAGGAAAAACTTTGGGGAAATCCGGGTGATCCACGCAAACAAAGGACAAAATACCCGAATCAACTCCATGGAGGATTTCAAATCAGGAGAGGTTCGATTGCTGGTAGCCACAGATGTAGCAGCTAGGGGATTGGATGTGACTCTGGTGTCTCATGTAATTAACTTTGATGTTCCTTTGATCTACGAAGACTACGTACATCGAATTGGTCGTACGGGGAGGGCAGAAAATGAAGGGAAGGCCATCACTTTTGTCAATCCGGCAGAAATCTACCATTTTGAGCGAATCGAAGAACTGATCCGAATGAAGGTAGAGGAGCTCAATATTCCCAGTGTGGTAGAGGTGCCTCCCACCCCCTTTGAAGAAAAACAGGCCTACGAACGAGAGCTGGATCGGCTAAAACAGCGGGATAATCCGGATTATAAAGGAGCATTCCACGAGAAAAAAGCCCAACCCAAAAAGAATATCGGCAAGGGGGAAAAGGTAAAAGCGAAAAAGCAAGGAAAGAAGCCCAACCGAAACCAGCTAAAAACCAAAAACCAAAAAAACAAAGGGAAATAAAAAAGAGGCTATTACCAGATGCTTTTTTGTGCTCTTGAGCTAGACTGAAATGTGGTCTGGACGGCTCAAAATACCCTTCGACTCCGATCTTCAAGAGCGAAGTCGAAGAGTAAGTCTGACAAATAAGAGCGGGTGTGGGCAGCCTCTATTAAAGTGCTGAATTATCTATCTGTGCGGGTGTTGGTCCCGTCAACGGGAGTTCTTTGGTCTCGGTTTGCCAAATCCCAAGCCGTGTGGAAGATTAGCTGGGCTCTTTTGGTCATCAATGGGAATTCGATCTTATCCACGGTATCTGTCACCTGATGGTAGTCATCGTGTACCCCGTTGAAGAAGAAGATGACCGGAATGTCAAATTTGGCAAAATTGTAATGATCTGATCTGTAGTAGAATCGATTTGGGTCGTCTTCTGCATCGTAACGATAATCCAAAATAAGATTGGTGTAAGTGATGTTGTTGTATTCGTTGATTTTCTTCAGATGTGAAGAGAGCATCTCCGAACCGATCACGTAGACGTAGTCCTTGTTTTCAGCATTTTGGTATTCGTAGTCAATTCGGCCCACCATGTCAATATTGATGTTATTGACGGTGTTTGCTATCGGGAAAATTGGGTTCTCTGAATAATACTGGGATCCCAAGAGCCCTTTTTCTTCACCGGTCACGTTCAAAAACAGGATGCTTCTTCTCGGTCTGTTTCCCTCTTTGGCAGCGATGGCAAAAGCCTCTGCAATTTCCATGACAGAGACAGTTCCCGAGCCATCATCGTCTGCACCATTAAAAACCTCCCCCGTGGAGCTTACGCCCACGTGGTCATAGTGGGAGGAAATCACCAAAACCTCCTCTTTTTTATCCGTGCCTTCCAGGTAGCCCATTACATTCACTGCCTCTACAGGCGTTTTGGTTTTGACTACCTGATAGGTGGCTTTTTGAGAAGCAATTGACTCCGGATTGGCTTTGGCAGCTTCCTTCAGGGTCTCTACAGGAGTGGCAAATAGCTCAGCCATTTTATCTGAACTGACCATGAAAACCGGTCTTTGCTTGGTTTCTTGATCGAAACCGATTCGGCCTCTGCCGGCTAGGGTCTTGTATCGGTTGGCGATGCGGTCAAAGTTGGCCTGTCCTTCCATGGTCACGATCACGATGCCGGCTGCACCTGCATCCATGACTTTGGCGACCAGGTCATTGCTTCTTACCCCGACTGCCCAAAGGCCGACCAGTTTTCCTTTGACATCTACTTTTGCCAGATTTTCATCCGTGACCAATCCAAGAAAGACAAGATCTCCTTTTACCGCTTTTGGCATGTTGCCGTCACCTGTGAAAACGAAGTCTTCATTTTCCACCAACTTATTTTTACCAACTTGAAGGGTCACTTTGGTAAAGGCATTGCTTACTAAAGGGACAGACTGAAAGTAGCTGCCATCGGCAGGGCCGGTGAGTCCCAGATTTTTGTAAAAATCGGCCAGATAGTTAGCGGCAATTTTTCCTTCCTCAGAGCCGGTATCACGGCCTTTCATTTCGTCGGATGCCAAGTAGGTCAGGTATTCTCTTAGATCTTCTGCCGTGATGGTATTGGCATATTTTACTTGTACGGGATTTTGCCCAAAGGCTGAAAAAGCCATTGCAAGCGCCAGATTCGCGCTTAAAAACCATTTTTTCTTCATAAAATTCAGTTTAGGGTGCTAAGCTATTGATTTTTTTAAGCGACAAATAAACCGTTTATCAATTCCTCTGGTTTCCATGTAAATATTTAGCAAAAGCCAAATTCATTTTCTTTGAAGAAATGGTACCTTTGCACCCATAAAATCAGGAAGTTTCCAGACCCAAATAGAAAAAATCCTACCGTTCTTTATGAAGATTAATCTTACCAATGCTGTCAAGTTTGAGAGCAGACACAATGGCCCGACCGAGGCAGAGATCGCAGAGATGTTGGAGAAAATCGGGGCCTCATCCCTTGAGGAATTAATCAATCAGACTGTCCCTGAATCCATTCAGTTGGAGCGTCCTCTGGACCTTCCTAAAGCCAAGCTTGAATCAGACTTTCTCAGAGATTTCAAAAAGTTGGCTTCCAAAAACAAAGTGTTCAAATCCTTTATCGGTTTGGGGTATTACGACACCTTCGTACCCGGAGTGATCTTGAGGAATGTGCTGGAAAATCCAGGCTGGTATACTGCCTATACTCCTTACCAAGCAGAAATTGCTCAGGGGAGATTGGAAGCTTTGATTAATTTCCAGACCGTGGTGAGCGAACTGACCGGGATGGAACTCGCCAATGCCTCTCTTTTGGATGAAGGTACCGCGGCCGCAGAAGCGATGACTATGCTTCATGCAGTGAAGCCAAGAGAGAAAAAGACAGCAAATAAATTTTTTGTAGACGAGAAGATTTTTCCTCAGACCAAAGCGCTCTTGGAAACCAGAGCGGAACCTATCGGAATTGAGCTGGTCTTCGGACCCATTGATCAATTGGATGTGACTGACCCCGAATTGTATGGGATTCTTTTTCAATATCCCGACGCGGATGGAGCTGTAAGAGATTATTCAGCAATTGTAGCGGCAGCCAAGGAAAATAAAGTATTGACAGCTTTTGCATCTGACCTGCTGGCTTTGACGATTCTGACTCCTCCGGGAGAAATGGGGGCTGATGTTGTGGTAGGTTCGGCTCAGCGATTTGGAGTGCCCATGGGCTACGGAGGTCCCCATGCCGGTTTTTTTGCTACCAAAGAAGAGTTCAAAAGACAAATCCCTGGAAGAATCATCGGCGTATCAATCGATAAAGCAGGTAACAAGGCCTACAGAATGGCTCTTCAGACCAGAGAGCAGCATATCAAGAGAGAAAAAGCCACTTCCAATATTTGTACCGCACAGGTGCTCTTGGCGGTGATGTCTTCCTTTTATGCAGTCTATCATGGTCCAAAAGGGCTGAGAGATATTGCCTTGAGGACGCACGGGCTTGCCAAAATTACTGCTCAAGCCTTAAAGCAAGTCGGTTTGCAAGTGGGGAAGCAGTCCTTCTTTGATACCATCGAGGTGAAAATGAACGAAGTAGCCCTTGAAAGAGTGAGAGGTTTGGCTTTAGGTGAGGGGATGAACTTCCGCTACGAATTTTCCTCTGTTTTCATTTCATTTGATGAGACCAAGACCTTGGAGGATGTCAAGACTATAGTCGGTGTTTTTGCTACTGAAGAAGGAAAACACACTTTAAATCTGGATGAATTGGTCAGCAATTTGAGTTTGGAACTTCCAGAAGCATTGAGCAGAAAGTCGGATTATCTGACTCATCCTGTCTTCAATAATTATCACTCAGAGCACGAAATGCTTCGATACATCAAGCGGTTGGAGGCAAAAGATCTTTCCTTGGTTCATTCCATGATTTCTTTGGGCTCTTGTACCATGAAATTGAATGCTACCGCGGAAATGATTCCTGTCACTTGGCCGGAGTTTGGTCAGATTCACCCCTTTGCACCTATGGATCAGACTTTGGGCTATCAGGAGCTTTTCACCAATCTACGGACTTGGTTGACCGAGATCACTGGTTTTGCAGATACCTCCTTGCAGCCTAATTCCGGCGCGCAGGGTGAATATGCAGGCTTAATGGTGATCCGGGCGTATCATATCAGCAGAGGTGAAGGGCACAGAAATGTGGCTTTGATTCCTACCTCTGCTCATGGGACCAATCCTGCTTCCGCTGTGATGGCAGGAATGAAAGTCGTGTTGGTGAAATGTGATGAAAAGGGAAATATCGACTTGACTGACCTGAAGGAAAAGGCAGCTGCTCATGCAAATGATCTTTCGGCTTTGATGGTGACTTATCCCTCTACTCACGGGGTATTTGAAGAAGCTATTCAGGAGATTTGCGCGACCATTCATGAATTCGGAGGTCAGGTTTATATGGACGGAGCAAATATGAATGCTCAGGTAGGTTTGACTTCTCCGGGAAGAATCGGAGCGGATGTATGTCACCTGAATTTGCACAAGACCTTCTGTATTCCTCATGGAGGCGGAGGCCCTGGTATGGGACCGATTTGCGTAGCTGCTCATTTGGCACCTTTCCTACCGGGAAATCCACTGGTTAAGACCGGAGGAACACAAGCTGTATCGTCCATTTCTGCTGCTCCTTATGGAAGCGCTAGCATATTGCCCATCTCTTATGCCTATATCGCAATGATGGGAGGCGATGGGCTGACCAATGCTACTAAAATGGCGATTTTGAATGCCAACTACATTAAGGAAAGATTGGATGGACATTATCCGATTCTTTACACTGGAACTAAAGGACGTGCTGCACACGAAATGATCATCGACTGCAGAAGCTTCAAAGAATTTGGAGTAGAGGTAGAGGATATTGCCAAGCGATTGATGGACTATGGGTTTCATGCACCGACGGTTTCTTTCCCTGTGGCAGGGACGATGATGATCGAGCCTACCGAATCCGAGACTAAAGCCGAATTGGACAAATTCTGTGATGCCCTGGTTTCCATCCGCGAGGAAATCAGACAAATCGAAAGAGGAGAAGCTGATAAAGAGAATAATGTACTGAAAAATGCTCCGCATACGGCCACTATGGTATTGACTGGAAAGTGGGACTTGCCTTATACCAGAGAAAAGGCGGTGTTCCCACTGGGCTACGTAAGGGAGAATAAATTCTGGCCCACTGTCCGTCGGATTGATTCAGCCTACGGAGACCGTAATCTGGTTTGTAGCTGTATTCCGGTGGAGGAATATGCTAGCGAATCGGCTTTGGCCTAAAGAAAAACAAAAAGAGCTGACCTGAGAGTCAGCTCTTTTTTTGTTTAAGCTTTCTGAATTACCTGAGATTTACGCTCGAAGACAAATAAAAAAGCACATTTTGATGTGCTCTATTAATCTTAAACGTGAACATGCCGCTCAGCATGATAGGAAGATCGGACAAGCGGACCGGATTCTACGTACTTCAGGCCGCGATTTAGCCCTTCTTCTTTGTAATGAGCAAAAAGATCCGGATGGATAAACTCTGCTACTTCAATATGTCTCTTGGTAGGCTGCAAATATTGGCCTAGAGTGAGAATATCGCAACCGTTTTCCACTAGGTCATCCATTGCTTTGTACACTTCTTCCTTGGTCTCACCTAAGCCAAGCATGATTCCTGTCTTGGTTCTTTTTCCATAAGCTTTGGTCAGTTTGATCTGCTCCAAGGAACGGTCGTATTTTGCCTGAGGACGGACCATTCTATACAATCGACCCACAGTTTCCATGTTGTGGGAGACCACTTCCTGTCCTCCCTCAATCATTCGATACAAGGCTTCCCAGTTGCCCTTCACATCCGGAATCAAGGTTTCTATAGTGGTAGATGGAGATAATTCTTTAGTCAATACGACCGTTTGATACCAGATTTCAGCACCCCGGTCTTTGAGTTCATCCCGATTGACTGAGGTGATTACTGCATGCTTTACTCCCATCAGTTGGATCGCTTCAGCTACTCTTCTGGGCTCATCTGTGTCGTATTCGTTGGGGCGTCCGGTAGCTACTGCACAAAAAGAACATGATCTGGTGCAGACATTGCCCAAGATCATAAATGTAGCAGTACCCGCACCCCAGCATTCACCCATATTAGGACAATTGCCACTCTCACAGATGGTGTGCAGCTTATGCTGATCCACCAATTTTCGGACTTTGGCATATTCTTTTCCTACAGGTAGCTTTACTCTCAGCCAATCCGGCTTTTTTCTCTTGGTTGCTTCCTCGGAAATTACTGGTAATTCAATCATGTCGGGAAAATTTGGTACAAAGGTAATTCAGGACATCACAAATGCCAATCACTTCCTGAATCCATAATAAAAGGTGAAATAGGCAGATTGGAAAATCTGATTGTTTTCAGCAGTTGGAATCAGGGGTATTTCTTTGCTATAACCCTCAAGCATGTAGCCCAGTTCCAATCCTGTTGCACTACTTCTAAATACACCAAACTCAAACATCAAAGCAGCTTTGACATGGGCACCGATAGCTAATTCGGACTCACCAAGTCCCTGAAAAAGTCTTCCTGTTCCAAGAATGTTGAAGCGACTTTGATGAACTTCCGGGTTGTATTGCTCCGTGACTGTTTCCAGCCGATTTAATGCGTATTCGATATAGTAAGGGGCGATTAGACCTAAAGATGGGCCGACAGCAGCCAAAGCAGAAACTTGAACTCCCTGGTTAGGTGCTTTTTTGAATAAAATTAGTTCTCTGCCGTAGTGAGGCCTGATTGCATAGAGGTAATTGGATTTTCCAAATATATAGCTGTTTCCCAGCACGGTATTGTACCTGATTTCCTTTTGATTTTTCACGTTGGACAATTCAACTCCCCAAAAAGAAAACTGATTATCATCCAGCCGAGTCCCAGCTTTGAAAACAAACCCTCCAATAAGCCCTCCGTTGGTATTCTTATTCAAGCCAAAAAGATATTCTTTATCGTATTCATAATTGCCCACGTCATCTCTCTGGGCAAATGCAGCCTCAGCGGCAAGGAACAAACAGAATCCCAAGAGAATTTGAAAATTTCGCATTCGATTTCGCAGGTTTTGCTTACTTATTAGAAGTGTTAAACTCAAAATTAAAAGTAAGAGTTTAACTCGAAGATTAAAAGATTGCCTTTGTCTGGCTCATTGATTCTTCTTTTTGAAAAAATGAACAATTCCTGCCAATTGATTTCCTTCTATAGATTATTCCGATATTTGACTAGGAAAGAATAATGAACCCAAATAAATCCATCTAAGATGTGCTACCTATTCGAAAGTTTTAAAGGCTGGAAAAGCTATTGCGAAGAAAGACAGGTTTCTTTGGTGCAGTCCGTTATGGAGTACGAAATTGAGCAAAAGAACTCCTCTGAAGAAAAAATCAAATCAGGACTGGCTGATGCCTATTCAGTGATGAAGGAGGCGGTAAATACAGGCTTGAAGGAAGACATGACTTCTCGTTCGGGCATGATAGCCAATGGAGCAAAGAAAGTGTTCAATCACCCCTTAGCGGTATTATCTCCCGAGTTTCAGCAATTGATTTCCCGTGCTTTGGCAGCAAAAGAAGTGAATTCCTGCATGGGTAGAGTAGTTGCGGCTCCTACTGCAGGAGCATCGGGCATTCTTCCCGGTACTTTGGTGACCCTTCAGGAAATTCACGGGTTGAGTGACGAAAAAATCGTCGAAGGCCTTCTGGTTGGTGCAGGGATAGCCTTGATTATCGAAGAAAAAGCAAGCTTAGCCGGGGCGGTAGGGGGCTGTCAGGCAGAAACCGGATCAGCGGCGGCTATGGCTGCAGGGGCAATAGTTTATTGCTTAGGAGGTAGTATTGATCAGATTTTCAATGCAGTAGCTATCACCATACAGTGCATGCTGGGACTAGTCTGTGATCCGGTAGCCGGATTGGTAGAAATACCCTGTGTAGTAAGGAATGCCAGTGCTGCATCTATTTCCTTCAGTTCGGCCCAGATTGCTTTGGCCAGTGTGAGTTCGGTCATTCCTGTGGATGAGTGCATAGAGGCGATGGGAGAGATCGGAGCATCCATGGAGAGTAGGTATAAAGAAACTGCTATGGGAGGATTGGCTGCGACATTGACCGGGCAGGAAATAGCCCAAAGAATACTGATTAAGGATATTGAGATTCTCCCTGATGAAACGTTACCCAATTAAGTTTTGGAAAAATGGAATGGCCAAAAGCTGCTCGATTGTCAGACTGAAAAAGCTTGCCCAGAAGAGTCCGCTGATAAACATATAGAAAAATATTTTTCTCTTTTGGGTGCCAAAAGATACCAAAATGAGCGTGCCTCCGATCGGGGTGAGAATCAAAGGGGTAAGAAATGCTATACCAATTATTCCTGTCTTTTGCCAAATCTGAACGATCCTGCGGGATTTTTTTGTGAAAACTACTCTTTTTATGATGAAGCGCTTTTCCAGCATTTTTTTTATCTCAGTACCGATAAGGGTGAAAACAAATACACTGGTCATCATTCCTGCAAGGGTGACAAAAACACTTTCAAAAAATGAATACCCTGCTGCATACCCCAATACAGGGCCACTGATAAACTTGAACAGGCTCAGGACATAAATTCCAAAAAAAGTAAGTACTGACTCATTCATATCAAAAAGAAAATGTAGGCAGCATAGCAAACCAATAAAACCAACCCTTCGAAGTAGGAGATTTTCATTTTTGTCTTCATCAAAGGGAATAGAATAGCCGAGAAACCAATCATCCAAAGAAAATCAGAGCTCAAAAAAGCCTCTGAAACCCCGATAGGCTTGATTATGGCGGTAAGTCCAATTATTGAAAGAATGTTTAAAATATTACTCCCCAAAATGTTTCCCAGTGCCAAGTCTGTTTTTTTGGATAAGGCTGCCAAAATGGAAGTAATTAATTCTGGTAGGCTTGTCCCAATGGCAATGACTGTGACTCCTATAACTCGTTCTGAGACTCCGAACTCTCTGGAAATCAATATGGCATTTTCTACCAAAAGCTCAGAACCAAAATATAAGCCGACTATACCAGCTAGAAAAAGTCCAGCCGAAGCTAGCCAAGAGTAATTTTTCACCTCTTCCAATTCTTGGTCCACTTCTTTCGCCCCTTCTTTTATCCCAGAGCCTAGATTTCGGAAAAGGTAGGCATTGAAAGCAAGGAAACATCCAAAAAGAAAAAGACCCTCCCATAGTCCAATAAGGCCATTTAAGCTGAGTAGATAAAAAACTACAGTGACAATCATCATTAATGCGTAATCAAACCTCAGATGTTGCCGGGAAATCAAAATGGGATAAAACAACCCACTCAGTCCCAAGACCAAGCCGATGTTGGCAATATTGGAACCGACTACATTGCCGATAGAAATATCGGCATTGCCTTTGAGAGCAGCATTTACGCTGACCAAAAGTTCGGGAGCAGAAGTGCCAAATGACACAATCGTCAGGCCAATCAAGCCTGCTGATAGACCTAGTTTGAGTGCGATGGATGAAGCACCGTCAACGAGAAATTTTCCGCCTATCAATAAGATAGCAAGTCCTAAGATCAGGAATAAATAGGGGGTCATGGATTAAAGTTTTGGTCCAAAAGCCAAGTCTCCAGCGTCACCCAGGCCGGGGACTATATAGGATTTGGAGTTAAGTTTTTCATCTATGTCGCCAATCCAGAGCGAATAGGGTAGAGAAAGGTTTTCTTTCAGAAACTGGATTCCTTCAGGTGCTGCGATGACAGCTGCGATATGGATTATTTTTGGATTACCATGTTTCACCAGTGTTTCTATGGACTTTAAGAATGATTTTCCAGTAGCTAGCATGGGGTCTGCCAAGATTACAGTTTTGCCTTCCAGTGAAGGTGAAGCATGGTAGCCAAGGTTGATTTTTATATCTTCCCCTTCTTCTCGGAAAGCTCCGATGAATCCGCTTTCTGCGTCATCGAAGAAATTCAAAAACCCTTGATAAAAAGGCAGAGAAGCTCTCAATACTGCAAAAATTACCGGTTTTTCTTCCGGCAAGGTCGTAACCATTGCGGATAGGGGTGTTTGAATGTTTTTTTCACGAAAATAAAAGGTTTTGGAAATCTCATATGCAAATATTTCCCCCAACCTTTCCAGGTTTTTTCTAAACCTAAAGCTGTCCTTTTGAATCTCAAGATCCCTCAACTCAGCAAGAAACCGGTTGGCGATAGAAGGTGAATCGATCAGTTGAAACATGGGACTAATTTACAAGAAAAACCCGTGTCAGGCTTTGAAAATTAAGCTGAGTAGCTTACTTCCATGGGATTTTCACTTTTTCAAAAGGGTCTCCTAGAATAGTGTGAGAAAAGATGACTTCAATCTCTGGATTTTTTCAGCAAAAAAATAGAATGAATCGGGATGATGTAATTTAAAAATGATTATCCGTAATTATCCCGGTAAAATAAAATGGACTCGATCTCGATTAGTCTCCGGATTTGGGGAAAATGATTGGAGAAGTAGAAAATACCGTGCAGGCGCATTTTCCACTCGCAAAAAAAGGTGGATAATTTAACCTGAAGGAAATAATCCTAAAATTTATATCATGGAGAGTCAAATAAGGAGAACCTCAATTGGTTTCGATCCAGAAAATTATCGAATAGGCTTGTAGCTACGATAAATTGGATTGGTTCCTAAAAAAAAAATCGGCAAAAAAAAAGCCTGACTCGTAAGTCAGGCTTAATTGATATCGGTGCTTATTATTTGATTTCGAAGCTAGCTCTTCTTGCCATCTGACGTGCGTCAGCAGAGGCTTTGTCTACGCTGGTATCTTCTCCATAACCTTTGAAAGAAAGTCTAGATCCATCGATACCTGAGGCGATAAGAAGATCATAAACAGCTTTTGCTCTTCTTTCAGACAACTTCATGTTGTAATCTTCTGGACCAAGTTCGTCAGCATATCCTTTGATTTCAACACTCACTCCTGGATTTCTCTTCAAGAAGTTAGAAACATACTGAGCAGCACTTACAGAGTAGCCAAGTGGCTTGTCGCTGTCGAAAGCATAGTAAACATTCACATAACCATCATTGATCGCTTTCTTCATGTAATCGATCTCTTCTCGAATTTCTTCAACAGGACATCCATTGGTAGATGCTGGGCCAGGAAGGAAGGGACACTTATCCAAGTGGTCAGGAGTACCGTCGCCGTCAGAATCCAAAGTCATACCGGAGGAATTTACTCTTGCTCCAGCTGGAGTGTTAGGCTCTTTGTCCAAATAATCAGGAACGCCATCGCCATCAGAATCTTTCAACATGTCTTTGATTCCGTTGATTTGTGTAGCCAATTCTTCCTTAGTAGCATATTTATCTGCTGCAATAAACCAGTCAGCGTGCTGTTCTGCTTTGCCTAAGTAGAAGTTAAGACCGAGAGTTCCAGTCCACCAAGTACCGTTTGCGCCATAGAAGCCGTTGCTGATGTCAGGTCTGATAGCCTCAGCACCATCCCAAGTTACAGTCTGACGACCGTTGAGAATAGTGGAGATGTCACCCACCAAAGCAACTCTTTCACTGATTTTAAACTGAGGTGTAATCCCGAAGATCAAGGTGTAAACGTTGTCATCAAAATCATTGTAGAGATTTTCCTCAGGATTCACCAAGCCAATACCTGCACCACCGTGCATCAAAAGGCCGAACTTTCTGGTGAACGATTCAAAGTTCATCACTCTACCAATGTTGGCAACACCCTGTAGGTTCAATCTGAAATACTTGGTGTTGAACGGTAAACTTTGGGAATCATTTCCTTGAGCTTCACGAACTGAGCCGAATCCGTAGTCCAACTTCAATCCAAATTTCTCATTGAACATGTAGCGGGCTCCGAACTCGATGTGACCGAGGTTGAGGGTGGGGGATAAGAAATCCCTGTTTAGAGGAGCCATTGGCTTATTGAAGCCACCGCCTACTTCGAGGGAGAACTTGTTGAATTCCTGGGCATTGGCAGAGATAGCCATGGCACCAGCCATAATTGTTGATAGTATGAGTTTTTTCATGAGAAAAAATTTTTTGTTCAGATTTTATTTAAGTGATTGATGGATGCAGGGACAAATTTATAAACTTTTAACTTATTGCAAATCTAGATGAAATATTTAAATCTCAATTATACCAAGTTAAATATCCCCCTAATTATCCGCAAATATTTCAATAATACAACATAATTAATGCCAATATGGAATTTTTAAGAGAGTTACTTAGCCTTTCTGGTGTCTCAGGAGATGAATCCTTGGTTTCAGGATGGCTTCAGAAACAGATATTACAACGAAAGGGTAGCTGGAAGGTTTGTCCTGAAATATATTCCGGTGAAAATTTTCATGATGCCATCCTATTGAAGTTCGGTACGCCCAGGACGGCTGTTTTTGCCCATATGGATACCATTGGGTTTATGGTCAGATACAACAATCAACTCATTCCTATAGGCGGTCCAGAATTTGTCGAAGGGGCTGTTTTGGTAGGCAAAGACCGGTTGGGAGATATCCGTTGTAGACTGATTGGTTCGGAAGATGCTATGATTTACGATTTTCCCCGGGCCATTGAGCGCGGGACTAGGCTGACCTTTGAGCAAGATATCAGAATCAGTCCCAGCTTCATTCAAGCTGCCTACTTGGACAACCGACTTGGAGTTTACAATGCGCTGCAACTTTGTGAGACCTTGGAGCACGGGTGGGTGGTTTTTACTACTTATGAAGAACACGGAGGCGGAAGTGTTCCGTTTCTTTTGAAATTTCTTCAGGAAACCGCCCCCGTCAAACAAGCCTTGATTTCAGATATTACCTGGATCACGGAAGGAATTCGCCATCACGAGGGGGTAGTTATTTCTTTGAGAGACAAATTTATTCCAAGAAGAAAATTTTTGGATCGTATTCTTGCACTAGCAGAGCAGAGTAAAATACCCCATCAGCTTGAAGTAGAGGCTTACGGGGGGAGTGATGGGAGAGAAGTTCAGTTTTCCCCATATGCGATAGATTGGTGTTTTATAGGGGCAGCCGAAGACCAGGTGCATTCTCCGGATGAGAAGGTCTCTCTGGGAGATTTGGACTCTATGATTTCTATGTATCAATATTTAATGAAAGAGCTTTAATCAGAATCAATGAAAAAAAGGATAAAGGATAAAGATTTCGAACTGTATTTGACAGAAGACTTGCTGAAATCAAAGCTGAAAGACCTGGGAGAGAAAATAACCCACGATTTTCAAGGGGAGGATTTATTGGTGTTGGCAGTGCTTAACGGTTCTTTCATGGTCATGGCTGATTTGGTTCGATCGATAGACCTTCCGCTCGAATGTGAGTTTTTAAGAATCTCATCCTACACTGGAATGGAATCCTCGGGAGAAGTTCGGACGGTTTTGGGGCTTACTTCTGAATTAGCCGGTAAAAGCGTACTTATCGTGGAGGATATTGTGGATACTGGAGTAAGTATGGACTTTCTTTTGAAAGAGCTTCAGAATCGTCAACCCAAACGTTTAGCCATAGCCACTTTGCTTTTTAAAAAGGAGGCTTTTCGGTTTAATTATTCTCTGGATTATGTGGGTTTTGAAATTCCCAATAAATTTGTCGTCGGCTTTGGCTTGGATTTCGATGGTCTGGGAAGGAATTTGCCAGACCTTTATCAACTCAGTTTAAGTTAATTTTCTATTCAAAAATGCTAAATATTGTCCTCTTTGGCCCGCCAGGCGCAGGTAAAGGCACTCAAAGTGAGAAGCTCATCGAAAAATATAAATTAACTCACCTTTCTACCGGTGATCTTTTCCGAAAGCATCTCGGGGAAGGCACAGAATTGGGAATCTTGGCCAAGAAATATATGGATCAAGGTCATTTGGTGCCTGATGAAGTGGTAATCCAAATGGTAGAAGATAAAATCAGCTCTACTCCCGATAGCAAAGGGTTTATTTTTGACGGCTTCCCAAGAACTACAGCTCAAGCAGAAGCCTTGGATACCATGCTTCAAAAAAATGCGATGTCCATTTCAGGAATGATCGCTTTGGATGTTCCTGAGGATATTCTTCGGGAGCGGATCAAAGAAAGAGGCAAGACTTCGGGCAGAGCAGATGATCAGGATGACGAAAAAATAACCACCAGAATTAAAGTGTACCTTTCCGAAACACTTCCCGTGGCTGAGTACTATGAAAAACAGGGAAAGTTTACCAAAATTCATGGAGTAGGTCAGATCGGTGAGATTTTCGAAAACATCTCTGAAGTGATTGATGCCTATTGATTTGCTATAATTTTCTAATTTTGCACTTCCAAGACATGGCTAAGCTCTCGGGCTTAGCCTTTTTCATTCTACACAATGGCCGATTCAAATTTCATCGATTACGTTAAATTCTGCTCAAGATCGGGTGCCGGTGGAGCGGGTTCTGTACATTTCCGGAGGGAAAAGCACGTGCCCAAGGGAGGACCGGACGGTGGGGATGGTGGCCGGGGAGGGCACATTATCCTACGAGGAAACGCTCAGCTGTGGACCTTGCTGCATTTGAAATACAAAAAGCACGTCATTGCAGATCCAGGAAAAGGAGGCGAAGGAGGACGCAGAACAGGGGCAGATGGAAAGGATATCATTCTCGATGTTCCTCTGGGCACTGTTGCAAAAGATGCGGAAACGGGAGAAAAGCGATTTGAAATCACCGAAGATGGTCAGGAAGTCATCTTGACATCCGGTGGACGAGGAGGATTGGGCAATGACCATTTCAAAACCTCCACCAATCAAGCCCCACACTATGCCCAGCCAGGGGAACCCGGGATAGAGGAGTGGATTATCCTAGAGCTCAAGCTTTTGGCTGATGTGGGTTTGGTTGGCTTTCCCAATGCAGGAAAATCCACGCTGCTCTCCTCCATTTCTGCAGCCAGGCCAGAAATCGGCGATTACCCCTTTACCACCTTAGTGCCTAATTTGGGGGTAGTGGGATACCGTGATGACAAATCCTTTGTCATGGCAGATATTCCGGGGATTATAGAAGGAGCTGCAGAGGGCAAAGGGCTTGGAATCCGGTTTCTGAGACACATTGAGCGAAATTCCATTCTCTTGTTTCTCATCCCTGCGGATGCACCCGAAATAGGAGAACAGTACCGGATTTTACTTTATGAACTGGAAAAATACAACCCAGAACTTTTGGATAAAAAACGTTTATTGGCCATCACCAAAGCAGATATGCTCGACGAGCAGCTGATGAAAGAAATGGAGCAGGAAATACCCAAGGATCTTCCCTACCTATTTATTTCCTCAGTGAGTCAGTTTAATCTGGAGAAGCTCAAAGATTTGATTTGGCAGGCTATTCATCAGTAGAAGTGCCACTTTGTCAGAAATTCTCCTCTGGCAAAAAACTTGAGGCATGAGGCAAGACCAACTATTGCCCGAATAAAAATGAAAAACAAAGATCACGTGGAACAAGAAAACAAAGCGCAGACCGAAGAGCAACTAGTGGAAGAAACGCCCAAAGATGCAGGAATGCTCAGCGAAGAGACCGAAAATACGCAAGAGGAAAAGGGGGCAAAACTTGAAGCAGAAGTAGCGGATCTCAAGGATAAATATTTGAGGCTCTATTCTGATTTTGAAAATTTCAGAAAGCGTACAGCAAAGGAAAGGCTTGACCTGATTCAAACTGCCTCCGAAGGTGTTTTGAAAGACTTGATCCCTGTGGTGGATGATTTCGAGAGGGCCTTCAAAGCTTCCGAAAAGGAAGAGGACGCGGCCAAAATTCGGGAAGGTAACCTACTGATCTTTCACAAATTGGTGAGAATCCTCGAATCCAAAGGCTTGAAAGTAATGGAAGATTTGACAGGGAAGCCTTTTGATGCGGAAACCCAAGAGGCTATCACCCAAATTCCTGCGCCGAGTGAAGAAATGAAAGGAATGGTCATAGATGTGGTGGAAAAAGGATACACACTTGGAGACAAAGTAGTCCGATACGCCAAAGTAGTAACCGGAGCATAAAATCATGGCAAAAAGAGATTATTACGAAATACTGGGTATAAGCAAATCAGCCTCAGCCGATGAGATAAAAAAGGCTTATCGGAAAATGGCTATCCAGTATCACCCGGATAAAAACCCTGGAAATCCTGAGGCAGAGGAGAAGTTCAAAGAAGCTGCAGAGGCCTACGAAGTTCTTAGCAATCCTGACAAAAAAGCCCGATACGATCAATTTGGTCATCAGGGGCTAGGTGGAAACGGCGGCTTCGGTGGCGGTGGTATGAACATGGAGGATATTTTCTCCCAGTTTGGGGACATCTTCGGCGGCGGCGGTTTTGGGTCATTCTTTGGCGGAGGAGGCGGAGGCCGACGGACCAAGAAGGGGACCAATCTTCGCGTAAAGCTTAAACTGAATCTCCATGAAATAGCCAATGGAGTTGAGAAAAAGATCAAAGTCAAGCGCCATGTTGTCGCCCCTGGAGTCACCTTTCAGAACTGTTCCACTTGTCAGGGTACAGGTCAGATCAAAAAAGTGGTCAACACCATGCTCGGGCAGATGGTGTCGGCAAGCACCTGTGCTGTATGCGGAGGTAGCGGGCAGATTGTCGACAAAAAACCAGCTGAAGCAGATTCCAAAGGCTTGATAATTAAGGAGGAAATTATCTCTATCAATATTCCAGGTGGAGTGGGGGAAGGCATGCAGTTAAGCATGTCCGGCAAGGGAAATGAAACTCCGGGTGGAATTCCCGGGGACTTGCTTATTGTCATCGAAGAAGCAGAAGACCAGGTGCTTCAGCGGGATGGAAACAATGTAGTCTATGATTTGTACATCTCTTTCATCGATGCAGCTTTGGGATCCTCAATTGAAGTACCGACCATTGATGGAAGGGTGAAAATCAAAATAGACCCCGGAACGCAAAGTGGAAAAATGCTGAGGCTCAAGGGCAAAGGGATTAAGGATATCAACGGATATTCTCGAGGGGACCAACTGATCATGGTCAATGTTTGGACTCCTACCCAGTTGTCCCGAGAAGAAAGGGCTATGTTGGAATCCCTGAAAACTTCAGAAAATTTCAAACCGGACCCGGGAAAGCAGGAAAAGTCCTTTTTTGACAAAATGAAGGAATTTTTCTAAAAACACCATAGCCAGAAGCAATTCTGGCTTTTTTTATATTTTTAAAAAACCTTTTACCCCCGGCGTCGTACCCTATCCGTATGTTAAAAAATCTGTGTCTGCTTTACACTTGGATTTTCCTAGGGCTAAATTCCGGACAGGCGCAATTTGTCAAAGAGTACCAAATCGCTGATGTCAAAGGCTTTGAGCTTGTAGATCTCAAATTTTCTTCCTACAAAAGCCAAATTCAACTCCGGAGGTCCAAATCTCACGGTCCCCTGCATATTCATGGCCATTTGGCCCAATCCAATATTCTCCCGGAATTCGCTTACTCCGTGGCTGATGAAGTTCTTTCGGCCTCCTTGATTCATAAAAATATTGAAACAGACAATTTGGGCAAAAGCATCACTTCCAAGTTGTTTTCCTCCAATTCCAGCTACGATCATTCTTGGAACATCAGCTTAAATTCCAATTTTCTCTATGATTTGAGTTTTAACCTAGGTATGGGAAAATCCGAATTGGATATCAGTCATCTTCCCATAGCAGGGTTGAAAATCCGGAGCGCAAGTTCTGATGTCAAGATTTTTTTTGGAGACCCGGTTCCCAATTCGGTCACGATGGACACCCTTTTGGTCACTTTGAGTATGGGACTTTTGGAAGTGGCCAATGCTAACTACACCAATGCCCGAGAAATGATTTTTGAAGTGGACTATGGAAAAATCAAATTGGATTTTTCCGATGGGCTTCCTCAATCCTGCAAGGTCATTTCTGCCGTCAGTGTGGGTAGTGTGCAGGTAGTTCTACCTCCTGATAAGTATCCTGTCAAAATCAAAATGAATACTACCCCGATGTGCAGAACTGTCCTTCCTAAATATCTCAAGTCCTTGGATAAGGGAGTCTATGTGACTAAAGGCTTTAGTGCATCCGACCCCCGGCTATTGGAAATGATCATCGACGTAGGGGTAGGTTCTGTGACCATCGAATAGAAAAAAATGCTTCAAATCACCTGCCTAAATAAGTCTTACGGAAATCATAGAGCGCTCAGGGATATAGATATGAGCGTTCCATCGGGAGTGGTTTTTGGGCTTTTGGGTCCAAATGGTGCCGGGAAAACCACGCTGATTCGGATTGTCAATCAGATCATCGAGCAGGACAGCGGAGAGGTAGAATTGGACGGAAAGACACTTTCCCCATCGGATATTCGAAAAATCGGATATCTACCTGAGGAAAGGGGGCTTTACAAGAAAATGAAGGTGTGGGATCAGCTTTTGTACTTTGCTCAGCTCAAAGATCTCCCTCCAAATGAAGCCAAACTCCAAATCAAATCTTGGCTGGAAAAGCTGGATTTGGGTGCTTGGAAGGATAAAAAGATCGAAGATCTTTCCAAAGGGATGGCCCAAAAAGTCCAGTTTATTTCCACAGTCATTCATCGACCATCTTTATTGATTCTGGATGAACCATTCTCCGGTTTTGACCCGGTAAACGCGGAAATCATTAAAAATGAAATCCTGGAACTGAAAGAAAAAGGAACTACGGTCATTTTGAGTACCCATAGGATGGAATCAGTGGAACTGCTCTGTGATCATGTAGCCATGATCAATAGGTCCCGAAAAATTCTTGACGGTACTATTCAGCAGGTCAAAAACAGCTTTCGCCCGGAAGTCTTTGAAATTACATTGACTCAGCTAAAGCAGCCCATTCCGCCGGAATGGATCCCAAAGCAGGCCGAAGATCTCTGGCATTTTTCTCTGCCCCTTTCCGGTAAATCTCCAAATCAGCTTTTGTCAGAACTTATGGAACTGGGAGAGGTATTGGTATTCCGAGAGAAAATCCCTTCCATGGAAGAAATTTTCATTCATCAGGTAAAAGCTAAGGCAAATGAATAAAGTCCTTTTGGTGATTCAGCGGGAGTATTTGGCTAGGGTCAAAAAGAAATCCTTTTTGATTGCCACTCTTCTTACGCCTTTGATTTTCCCTGCGATCATGGGGATTTTTGTCTGGATAGCAGTTAACGAAAGTGAAAATCAATCGCTCAGGATCATTGAGGTGTTTGATGAGACAGGCCTGTTTTTCATGGAGAGCTCGGATCAATATGCCTTTGTGTCCTCCGATTTGGAATTGGAGGAAGCAAAAAAAATGGTCCAGGATGGAGAGCGATATGGATTGCTTTTGATTCCCAAAATCGATCTTGAGGATCCAAAAGGGATTCAGTATTTCGGTGCAGAAAACCCTAGCATAAGTCTGATGAGCTACCTGGAAGGGGCTCTCAAGCGAAAAATAGAGGATCAAAAGCTGTATGAAAAGGGAATTGACCCCTCAATTATCAAGCAAATCCGTACTTCTGTATCCATCCAATCTATCACCTTGTCAGAGGGTGGAGAGGAAAAAATCAATGACGCCATGGTAAATTATGCCTTGGGCTTCCTTGCTGGGATTCTGATTTACATCTTCATTTTTGTCTATGGCAATCAAATCATGCAGGGGGTGATCGAAGAGAAATCCAGCCGCATCGTAGAGATTTTGGTATCCTCCCTTCGGCCTTTTCAGCTGATGATGGGTAAAATCGTAGGTATTGGAGCCGTAGGGTTGACTCAGTTTTTGATTTGGGTCGTTTTGATTGGTACACTTACTTCTGTAGTGGTAGGAGTATTGGGGATGCAGATGCCTCAGCAGCAAGCGATGGAAATGGCAAGCCCGGAATTGGCCCAGGCAGCTATGCCTGACACCGAGGTAGGTCAAATTCTTCAGGTCATTCAGGGTATCGATTTTGTATCTCTGGTGGTAAGTTTTATCATCTATTTCTTGGGGGGATATTTGCTCTACGGGGCGCTCTTTGCCGCTGTGGGCTCTGCAGTGGATGCTCCTTCAGATGCCCAGCAATTCATGTTTCCGATTACTATCCCACTTATCGTGGCCTACATGGGGCTGTTTGTCTTTGTGCTCCAGGATCCCAATAGTACCACTTCGTTTTGGCTGTCCATTATACCTCTCACTTCACCGATAGCCATGATGGGTAGAATCAGTTTTGGGGTGCCTTTTTGGGAGTTGTCACTTTCTATTGGCTTATTGATTGGCGGGTTTTTGTTTACCACATGGTTAGCTGCCAAAATCTACCGAATCGGTATTCTAATGCATGGAACCAAGCCTACCTACCGAATCCTTTGGAAGTGGATCAAATCCAGCGAATAAAAAAATCCCGGCCATTTGGCCGGGATTTGTTCTTATTTCAGGTAGGCTGATAGCATCCAGACTACTTTTTCTTTGGCAGTAATGTAATCACTCATCAGGGTGACTGTACCTTCATCTCCATTTTCGGAAGCCTCTTCGAGGGTTTTTCTTTCCAGATTTAAGAGATGATTGAGGTTGTCTCTTACGATCTCCACCATCTTTTTAGCATCTTCGACTTCCTTCGCTTCTTCTATCCCCGAATGCTCGATGTATTCGGCGTAAGAAGAAAAGGGCCTCTGCCCCAAAGTCAATATCCGTTCTGCGACCTCATCGACTTGAGTGTTAGCCGTAGTATACAATTCCTCAAATTTGGCGTGAAGCTCAAAGAAGTTGGGACCGGATACATTCCAGTGGAAGTTTCTGAGGTTTTGATAGTAGACCTGGTAATTTGCCAAAAGCTTATTCAGGGTTTTGACCAGGTTTTTTGATTCTTTGATTTCTAATCCGATGTCGTTGGTTTTCATATTTTCGATAGTTTTTTGCTTTTGATTAATACCTTAAATTTACTCAAATTGAGCCAGAAAAGCCAACTGATAAATTCTATCACCAACTTATACTTTCTATGACTTAGGGGAGTTAATTAGGGTGAAGAGCTATACGAGATTTAGATGAAGACCCCCTTTCAGGATTTGACCTCCATAGATTTTTACCAGAATAAGAAGCAGGTGAAATGGCTTGTTTTTTTGGTTTCTCTGCTGATCGGTTCAGGTTCTATTTGGTATACCAATCTACTTGTAGCCGAATTGAGGGAAAGAGAAAGCCGTCAGATTCAATTGCTTTCCTCTGCGCTCGAGTATGCAGCGACTACTTCTGAAAATCTCACTTTCATTAATCAGGAAATAATCCAGCAAAACTACTCCATCCCGATCATCATGGTCGATTCCGAAGGGAATCCCCTAGAGTTTAGAAATATCAATTTCAAAAAGAATGCGGATGAGAGGGATTCTACCAAAACCTTGGAAAAGGAGTTGGATGAAATGCAGGAAGAATATGAACCCATTTACCTCCGTGAGGCAGATATACGGGTCTATTACAGGAATTCGGAGCTCTTAACCAACCTGAAATATTATCCCTATGTGCAGCTTGTGGTCATTTTGCTTTTCGGGGCTTTGGCTTATGCCCTTTTCAACCAAAGCAAAATCGCAGAGCAAAACCGGGTATGGGCAGGCCTAACCAAGGAAACAGCCCATCAGCTTGGCACACCCATCGCTTCCCTGATGGCTTGGATCGATTATCTGCGAAATTCCCCCGTCTGGAACGAAAATAAGGAGGTCATTCAGGAAATGGATAAGGATGTGGTAAAGCTAAGGATGGTTACCGAGCGATTTAGCAGCATCGGAAGCAAGCCAGTTATCCAATCCGAAAACTTGTACGAGGTGATCAAAGAAACGATCAATTACCTCAAGCCCCGTATATCTACCAAGGTGGAGCTGGTGATCAATTCTGACTCCAAAGACCTGGAGGCCATGATGAACAAGCCGCTTTTTGAATGGGTGGTGGAAAATATCTGTAAAAATGCAGTGGATGCGATGAAGGGAAAAGGGACCATTACCATTGATCTGGTTCAGGACAGCGACAAATTTGTCATCGTCGACATTACCGATACAGGAAAAGGGATTGAGAAAAAGAATTTCAAAAAAGTGTTTTATCCCGGTTTTTCTACCCGTCAACGAGGTTGGGGACTAGGTTTAACACTGGCCAAGCGAATCGTGGAAGGTTATCACGGAGGAAAGATTTTTGTCAAAAACTCCGAAGTCGGAAAAGGCACCACTTTTCGCATTATGCTTTTGGGCAATCTGGAGGACGCCTCGCAGTTTATTACAGAAGGTATTTTGGAATATTAGCGAATTTACGAAGGCAGAATTACGATTTACGACGGGAAACTGGACTTCAACCTTTTACCCACAAATTTTAGCCTTTGAAAATCAGGGTTGAGGTTCGGATTGATATCGTAAATCGTAATTCAAAAATCGTAAATCCATTTTCCTTACCTTTGCCCCCTGAATTTTACGACCCATGAGTTTGACTGAGGAAATCAAAAAGCGGAGAACATTTGCCATTATTGCCCACCCGGATGCGGGGAAAACCACTTTGACTGAAAAGTTACTCCTCTTTGGAGGGGCGATCCAGACTGCCGGTGCAGTCAAATCCAATAAAATCGACACCGCCACCAAATCCGACTGGATGGAAATTGAAAAGCAACGGGGAATCTCTGTGGCAACTTCGGTCATGGGTTTTGAATACAAGGATGTCAAAATCAATTTGCTCGATACCCCCGGTCACCAAGACTTTGCCGAGGATACGTATCGTACGTTGACCGCTGTGGATTCTGTGATCATGGTCATCGACTGCGTAAAAGGGGTCGAGATCCAGACCGAAAAATTGATGGAGGTCTGTCGAATGCGAAATACTCCTGTGATTTGCTTTATCAACAAGCTCGACCGGGAAGGTCGGGATCCTTACGATTTGCTTGACGAAGTGGAGGAAAAATTGAATATCAAAGTTCGACCGCTTTCTTGGCCGATTGGGATGGGTAAAGGCTTCAAAGGGGTGTATAATCTGTACGAGAAAAAGCTCAACCTTTTTACTCCCTCCCAGCGAAAACTCAGCGACGACCGTCAGGTGTTTGAAAATCTGGAGGATCCGCAGCTTGATGCCTTAATCGGCCCTGGAAATGCCAGCCAGCTTCGCGAAGATGTCGATCTGATCGAGGGCGTTTACCCTGATTTTGATGTCAAGGATTATCTAGAGGGAAAAATTGCTCCGGTATTTTTCGGCTCTGCGGTCAACAACTTCGGGGTCAATGAAATGCTGGATACCTTCATCAAAATCGCCCCAACCCCAAAGAGTCGGGATACCGATGTGCGGGAAGTGAATCCTGAAGAGTCCAAATTCACCGGGTTTGTCTTTAAGATTCACGCCAACATGGATCCCAATCACCGAAACCGCATCGCCTTCTTACGGATCTGCTCGGGAACGTTTGAGCGGAATAAGCCTTACAACCATGTGCGTGGACCGAAGCCGCTTCGTTTTTCCAATGTGACTCAGTTTATGGCTCAGGACAAGGAAATTATCGATGAGGCTTTTCCAGGGGATATCGTAGGTCTTTACGATACCGGAAATTTGAAGATCGGAGATACCCTCACCGAAGGAGAAAATATGGTCTTTACGGGGATTCCGAGCTTTTCTCCGGAGATCTTCCGAGAGGTGGTCAATAAGGATGCGATGAAGACCAAGCAATTGGAAAAAGGACTGAAGCAATTGATGGAGGAAGGGGTAGCACAATTGTTCACCTTTGAAATGGGACAGCGGAAAGTCGTCGGTACGGTCGGACAACTTCAGTTTGAAGTAATTCAGTTCCGACTGAAAAACGAATACAACGCCACCGTGGAGTTTCATCCGATGAACCTATACAAGGCTTGCTGGATCAGTTGCAAAGACAAAAAGCAATTGGATGAATTTGTCCGCTCAAAAAATCGCTATATCGCACGGGACAAAGACGACAAGCTGGTCTTTATGGCCGAGTCCAAGTCTTGGTTGCAAATGGTGCAGGATAACTACCCCGAGATCGAGTTCCACTTTACTTCGGAGTTTTGATATTTACCCTCCAAGGGTTTCGAACCTTTGGAGGCTTTTCTTTGCTGCATTCGGAAAAGCAATACAGCGGAAAACTGGAAAAATATGGAATCAGATACCATGATTTTATCAGTTTTAGTTTAAGCTAAAATTACTTTGACACTAACATTAAAGAAAACATTAACAAACTCAGACCATTTGCCATCAAACAAGCCTTAATTTAGCAGTTTAAGCCCAAAATCACCGGCGACTGGGGCATTATGATTCATCTTATTTCCTGAAGTGCCTTTTGGTAATCCAGAATATCGAAGGATTGAATATCATCTTTTCTAAAAAGTAAAATCTGATCCGTTATTTGTACCAATCCTTCCTTGATCAGAAGTTTTTGTTCGTCCAGGTAAAGAGGAATCTGAAAGTTTTCGATAAATGTGTGAAGCCGTAACGTTTTCGAATTTTTTGCAATCAGTACAACTGCCCCTGGGCTTTCTTTAGGAAGAAATTGAAGTTCGCTGTAGAAACTATCCAAACAGGTTTTGCAGCCTTCAGGATGAATGACAAGAATCCATTCCTCAGGTTCTGGGATATCGAGGATTGAGGAAACCTTTGATTTGGAAGGAGAAGAACATGCCCCCAACCAAAATACCCCGATCCAGAGAAAAAAGCGATCAATCCTCATACTCTAATCCCTCAAATCGGATAATATCATACCGAAGAATATTTTCATCAAAATCGTCCCGGTTGGGATTATTGGTGGATACGTAAAGTCCTTTTCGACCAACAAAGTAATTCCATGCTTCTAAGTAATTGTCATCAAATACCTTCTCTCCAATAACCTCAAGATTTTTGTCTAATACCAAAACCCCGATTTTAGGTCTGTTTGAATACAAATTCCTATATCCCAAATTATAATTCTCCCAATCTACTCCCATGAAGAAAAAACGGTAAAAGACATCCCGAAAAGGATCATGAAGGATCAATTCATATCTATCGCTAGCCAAGGCTTCAATAATACCTTTATCACCCTCGGGAAGACCTTTTATAATTTGAAATCTGTTTACGGATGTTGAGTGGACTTCTTTATACCCAAGCAGATTACCACCCCGCTTTGATATTATCCACAGGCGATGGTCAGTTTGAGGTGATACAACGATACTGTCATTTCGGTCGGTCCAGGTGAAATTAGGAGTTTTCTTGCCCTCGTCCCATGCGTCAGAGGGGTGGGAAATAGGTAGCCATTCTGCCTTTTCGGTCGTAAGATTAACTTTGTATATATGGCTGTAAGATGAGACATCCTTGGGTGTTGTTTCAAAGAAATTCCGAAAAAATGGTTGAGCACCGAATAATTCATGGTCACTGAATAAAAAAGGAATCTCATTATTTGAGCTTAAAAAATTAACATGATTGATTGTGTCCAAAACAGGAATATCCTTGTGTTTGATTCCTTCAAAATTCAGGATTTTAATGGAAGGAGGAATAGAGGCGATCAGTAAACAGTCTTGGGCGATAATTCTGAATCCATTGGCAATACCGACTCTGTTTGGGCCATCTTGAGCTAACTTGATGCTGGTTACATGATGTTTGCTGTCTAAATTAAAAATCTCTATTCTTGGACCTATTTTATTTTGAAAAGCCAAATATTCTCCAGAATCGGAATTTATATATTGGAAGCTAGTTCTATTTGGACTGATATCCAATTCCAAGGGAATTCTGATAGTTTGGTGAATAGTTGATTTGAGATCCTTAATTGGTGTTTGTTGAGTACAGCCCAATAGAATAAATAATATGCTGATGATACTGAAGAATTTTTTCACTGAAAATGAGAGAATTTAAAGAGGCTGCCCCAAAAAAAAAATTTTTGAAGCAGCCAGTGTTCAACTATTAAATTTCGAGATTTAAGGATTGCCTGATCCGTCTTCACAAATACAATAATTATTCACAGATGGACTGAGACAATCTGTACCATTCTATTGGCAATATTCTACAGTTGATGCCTGTGCTTCAGCATCTGTGGCACCGAAATAAGAAATACCCATGGCACCTAGGCCTAGCAAGCCCATGCCCAGCAGGAAAATTTTTACTCTTTTCATGATTTTTAAAGTTTAAGGTAAATAATGAATTTTGTTCGGGAAGCTCTAGAATTTCCCGGATTCGATCCTTTGGCCAAAAAGATTTCTACCAAAGTAATAGGTCGAAAAAAAAACCAACTAATTGGGTAAAATATTTTAATAAATTAATCACAAACCGAAAAACAGATCACAAAAAGCAAAATTTCGCCCATCAAACAACCCCTTATCACTCAGTTTCAAATCTGGAATTACCAGCAAGGCCATAAAGCTCAGGGTCATAAAGGGAGAATTCAGATTTGAACCCATTTCCTTAGCCATTCGGTCGATTCGGGTGTAAGCCTCAGCGACCTGATAGCCGTCTTCCGGTGACATTATTCCTCCTACAGGTAGCGGGAGCACTTCCTCTTTTTCTCCCGAAACTGCCGAAATCCCGCCTTTTGCTTCGATCAAAAGATTCACCGCACTGCAGATAGACTCGTTATCGATTCCTACGGCAATGATATTATGAGAGTCATGACCCACGGAGGAAGCGATGGCTCCGGTTTTCAGCCCAAAGTTTTTGATAAAAGCCACCGCAGGAGGAGCGTCCTGATAGCGGTTGACTACGGTGATTTTAAGAATGTCTTTTTCCGGATTGGATTCCGCAAGGCCGTCCCGGATCAAAATTTCCCCTTCGATCTCTGGGGTGATCAGTTGCCCGTCCAAGGCTTCGATTACTCGCACTTTTGTGCCTGAGGCTGAGAGCTGAAAATCTTCCGGCCTTTTGAGCGAGGTGTGGAAATTATTAATGACCTCATTATTGACAAGGGGAATCAGTGTTTTTCCAGATTCGGCTACTTTTTGTCCTTTGCTATAGGTGGCGAGCACTTCAAACTTTTGCAGATCTTTTACCAAAATAAAATCAGCAGGATCTCCTTCCCGTACTTGACCGACAGGTAAGGAATAGTGAGCAATCGGATTGAGGCAGGCTGCTCTCAGCACTTCAAACACGTCTTTTCCCTTGGCCACCGCACGGGCGGCGAGTTCATTGATATGACTGATGGCCAAATTGTCGGGATGCTTATCGTCGGAGCAGAACATGATCATCCCGGGATAGTCGTCAATCAGATCGATTAAGGCTTAGAAGTTTTTGGCAGCCGAACCTTCCCGAATGGAAATTTTCATCCTGAGTTTGATTTTGCCTAGCGCCTCCTCGTAAGTAAAGCACTCATGATTCGTGCTTGACCCTGCGGACACATTTTTTTCTGCCAAATCGCCCATTAGTCCAAGAGCATGTCCGTCGATTGGTTTTTTGGAAACTGGAGAGTTTGTTTCTAAATGAGTTTTATTGTGAAATTGGAAAAATCTGGAATTGGATTCCGGATTTTTCCAATTTGATCCCTATTAGATTATCTTTCTATCTTTCTGAATAAAAAGAGCAATAATCTTTATGACCAAGTCAAAAGCTTGGCTTCAGATGGTGATGGATAATTATTTTTAGATAGAGTTTTATTTTACAACTGGAAAATATTCTTGATAACGTATTAAGATTGTCTCAAAGGTTCTTTATGGAGCCTGCGTTTTTTGCAGATACTAGTCCAAATCTTACAGAGGGGCTGTAAAAGACATGGGAAGGCTCTTTTTATATTTTCCTATATTCTTACTCTAGGACTACCATTTCGTCCCCTTCAGTAAAATGAAAAGCTTCGAAAAAGTATTCGAAAATAAAATAGCCATCTTTTTTTTCATTAGTTCCAATAGGTACTCCCCAATCCACTTTGTTTTCAAACAACAATTTGTGTGATAGATAGCGGTATCCTAAATATGTTTCTTTTACGTAGTGAATTACTTCCATTAGAGTGAAATCAAATTTTCTCTCGCTTGAGCTTGAACAGATTGTATACCTCGTGTTCTTTGGGGAAATCCCGAAATGTATTTTCTTAAAAAAGCATGTGAATATAGGGGCTTCTAGGTGAATGTAAAGATAAAAACCTATTTCTTTGTTAGGAATTACTTTTGGTATAAAGAGTGCATGGTTTGGCGATTGAATGTAAGAATAATCGAATAAGTCATTATTATTAAAAAACTTTAATATTTTGTCCCATTTGGGGGTTTTTATTCCTTCAATAATAAGATTTATTTTTTTTTCAGTTAAAGGACCCCATCGATTTTTGAACTCTTCATTAAGCTTTTTTAGCATTTCTATTTCCATGATCTTTTAGGGACAGAGGTAATTCGCCTCATTTGTTGTGACTGAACCAAAACATTGACCGTAGGAAAACCCAGCTTGGCTTCCAGTCAATCCAAAGGAGTTTTTAAGGGTATTGAAATTCTGACCAAATTTATTCTTGAATTCAATATAAATATTAGTAGCATTTATTGTACCATTATTTAACCCTTGCTGAATTTCAATTGTAGTACTGTTGAATGCCTCATTAATGATGGTGGATGCGGAAATTGAGCTAGCCGAGCTCGCCGAAAAATTAAAGCACATTGGTCCAAGTTCAACGGGAATCACTTGTCCCCTTCCTTGAAATAAGGATAAATTTACTGCAGTCATTCCTAAATTACGAATTTCTGCTGTTAAGGAATTGCCTACATTTGTAAATGAGTATGTTCCACAAATTTTTGCTACTTCCATTCCTGAATTTCCTCCTCCGCCTTGTGGGGGTTCTTCGAGACAAGCGTCTGTAGAATTCTCATTACAACTATCACCCGAACAGGTAGTATATAAATATTCTTCCCCTATAACTATACCGTTTAAAGTGTATACATAGTACCAATCTGTGCAACTCAAGATCCTTTGATTATTTTCACGAATTCCCTCTTTTTGAATTATGTAAACCTCATAACCATTGATTTGTGAATTGTTCTGATTTTCATAATTTAGATCTGACCAGATGTAGATTACTTTTTCATTATTTTGTTTTCCTTCAAAGTATTCTTTAATCAGGCTGTTTTCATTTTCCATTAAATACTCCAGGTCTAGTCCGATCAATTCTATTATGCCAGCATTTTTTATCTCTCCATCATCGGTGAATTCAAATACAATCCTTCTCAAATAAGCTTTTTCACCAAATAGTGTATTTAGTTTTCTTTTAGCGGGTACTGTAACAAATCTTGAATTGTTGATATGGGAAAGCAATGACCAATCAGGGTAAATAGTGGTGAATTCTGTGGAATGCCTAAGATTCCTCTTTGATTCATTTTCCCAATTTTCATAGTAATTTTTAGCTTTATCAGCAAGATCTTCTTTTTCTAATGTATTTAAGTTTTGTTCAAAACTATTAGGAGCTTCAATACATCCGTTTATTAAAAACCCAGTTAAAACAATTAGAATAAGGTTATGGATAAATTTTGAGTAAATTTTCATTTTTCTTAATTTAAGAATAGTTAGGGTTCAATTGATTTTGTTCGGGAAGCTCTAGAATTTCCCAGATTCGATCCTTTGGCCAAAAAGATTTCTACCAAAGTAATAGGTCGAAAAAAAAAAAACAACTAATTGGGTAAAATATTTTAAAAAATTAATCACAAGCCGAAAAATAGATCACAAAAAGCAAAATTTCGCCCATCAAACAATCCCTTATCACTCAGCTTCAAATCCGGAATTACCAGCAAGGCCATAAAACTCAGTGTCATAAAGGGAGAATTCAGGCTAGAACCCATTTCCTTGGCCATTCGGTCGATTCGGGTATAGGCTTCAGCCACCTGATAGCCGTCTTCCGGTGACATTATTCCTCCTACAGGTAGCGGGAGCACTTCCTCTTTTTCTCCCGAAACTGCCGAAATCCCGCCTTTTGCTTCGATCAGGAGATTCACGGATCTGCAGATAGACTCGTCATCGATTCCCACGGCAATGATATTATGAGAGTCATGACCCACGGAGGAAGCGATGGCTCCGGTTTTTAACCCGAAGTTTTTGATAAAAGCCACCGCAGGAGGAGCGTCCTGATAGCGGTTGACCACGGTGATTTTCAGAATGTCTTTTTCCGGATTGGATTCCGCAAAGCCATCCCGGATCAAAATTTCCCCTTCGATCTCAGGCGTAATCAGTTGCCCGTCCAAGGCTTCGATGACTCGCACTTTTAATCCTGAGGCAGAAAGCCGATAATCTTCCGGCCTTTTGAGCGAGGTGTGGAAATTATTGATCAACTCATTGTTGACTCGGGGAATCAGCGTCTTTCCGTTTTCGGCTACTTTTACTCCTTTAATATAGGTGGCCAGAACTTCAAACTGTTCCAGATCTTTTACCAAAATAAAATCAGCAGGATCTCCTTCTCGGACTTGACCCACTGGTAAGGAATAGTGAGCAATCGGATTGAGGGAGGCTGCTCTCAGCACGTCAAACACGTCTTTTCCCTTGGCGATAGCTCGGGCGGCGAGTTCATTGATATGACTGATGGCCAGATTGTCAGGATGCTTGTCGTCGGAGCAGAACATGATCATATCGGGATAGTCGTCGATCAGATCAATCAGCGCTTCAAAGTTTTTGGCGGCCGAACCTTCCCGAATAGAGATTTTCATTCCGAGTTTGATTTTGCCTAATGCCTCCTCGTAAGTGAAGCACTCGTGATCCGTGCTTGGCCCTGCAGACACATATTTTTCTGCCAGTTCTCCCATCAGGCCGGGCGCATGTCCGTCGATGGGTTTGCCGTATTTTTTTGAAATTCGAATCTTCTCCATCACGAGTGGATCTCGATGGACTGTTCCGGGCCAGTTCATCATCTCAGCGAGGTAGAGGATTTCAGAACGGCTCATCAAATTTTCAATATCATCGGCATTGATTTCGCCGCCTGCTGTCTCAAAAGGAGTAGCCGGAACACAGGAAGGGGCTCCAAAGAAAAAGTGAAAGGGCACCTGTTTGCCATTTTCGATCATGTATTTTACGCCTTGCATGCCGCTGACATTGGCTATTTCATGTGGATCGGAGATGGTTGCTACAGTTCCATGCACCACAGCCAAACGGGCAAATTCCGAGGGAACCAGCATCGAAGACTCTACATGGACATGTGCATCGATAAATCCCGGCATCAAATAGGGGAGTCCTTGTTTCGCAGCAATTTCCTGAATTGAAATAATCTTTCCCGCTTCTAAGGAGAGCTGGACAGGCTGAAGTTGTTTTTTGGGAATATTTACAAGAATGCCTTCGATAGTCATAGGGAGAAGTTTTGGGGGAGACTGGGAGGTGATTTTGGATTTATCCCTCCCTAACCCGGAAAATGGTTTGAATTAAAACTACTATATTTGCGCAAAATTCATAGCCAAACCAAGACAGGTTTTTTGATGGGCAAAGTAGTCATTGCAATAGACGGATATTCAGGATGTGGGAAGAGTTCGACCGCAAAAGCTGTTGCAAAGGCCCTAGGCTACACTTACATCGATTCTGGAGCGATGTATCGAGCGGTAACGCTTTATTTTTTGAACGAACACCTATCTCCTGGCAATCCCAAAGATGTGCAAAGAGGTCTGGAAGGCATAGACATTTCTTTCCAAATCAATCCCGATACCCAAAAGCAGGAAACCTATCTCAATGGGCTGAATGTGGAAGAAGAAATCCGAACCATGAGGGTATCCCAATCCGTAAGTGAAATAGCTGCTGTTGCCGAAATCCGACAGGCTATGGTCCGACAACAACAGCGTTTGGGGAAAAAGAAGGGAGTGGTAATGGATGGAAGAGATATAGGTTCGGTAGTGTTTCCTGAGGCAGAATTGAAAGTTTTCATGACTGCAGATTTGGAGACCCGAGCTGGAAGAAGGCAGAAGGAACTGATGGAAAAAGGAGATTTGGTGGATTTGGAAGAAATCAAGACCAACCTTGCAGAAAGGGACCGCGTGGATTCTTCCCGGGCAGCAAGTCCTTTGCTAAAGATGCCCGATGCAGCAGAAATAGATACGAGTAATTTGGAATTTGAGGAGCAAGTCCGGCAGATTGTGGATTTGGCCCAAAAAGCCATACAAAAAGAAAAAGATTATGCAGGTAACCATTGATAAAAACTCCGGCTATTGCTTCGGAGTGGAATTCGCCATCAAAATGGCAGAGGACGAAATGGAAAACAGCGATCAGCTGTATTGCCTTGGAGATATTGTACACAACGACATGGAGGTGAAGCGCCTTCGTGAAAAGGGGTTGATTGTGATCGATAGAGATCAACTAGCCGAGTTGAGCGACTGCAAAGTGCTTATTCGTGCCCATGGTGAACCGCCGGAGACTTACAAGACTGCCATCGAAAACAATATTGAACTCATTGATGCTTCCTGTCCGGTGGTGCTGAAGCTACAGCATCGGGTCAAAACTGCCTTTGACAAAATGGAGCGGGAAAATGGTCAGATTGTGATCTACGGAAAAAAAGGCCATGCGGAGGTAATCGGCCTTACCGGACAGACCCTGGAAAAAGCCATAGTGGTCATGGAAGACTCTGATTTGGAAAAAATTGACTACAACAAGCCGGTTACCCTGTTTAGTCAGACGACCAAAAGCACCAAAGGCTTTTATGAACTTTCCCAAAAAATCGAGGAGCGAATCAAAAATTCCAAAGGGGAATTGACCGAATTGGACTTTAATGCCAACGATTCCATTTGCCGTCAGGTGTCCAACAGAGAGCCTCAGCTTCAGAAGTTTGCGAAGGAAAACGACGTGATTCTCTTTGTTTCAGGCAAGAAAAGTTCCAACGGTAAGGCCCTTTATCAAGTCTGCCTGAGCGAAAATCCGAGAAGTTATTTTATCGAAAACGAAACAGAGTTGCAGGCAGAGTGGTTTAACCCTGAGGATAAAATTGGGATTTGCGGAGCTACCTCCACTCCGATGTGGCTGATGGAGCAGGTCAAAAACTCCCTGGAAACCATGGAAGAGAATCTAATTGAGGCTTGATTTCAGTGATTTGACCAACCAAGGAAAAGTTCCGATAATTCCCATCACTTTGGCTTCAATTCAAAAGGTTTTTCTTTAGATTTGGGGCGTTTTTCAAAAGCTCATAGTTCAAAAACAGATATGTCTAAAATAGTGAAGCTTAACAAGGGTTTTGACCTAAAGTTGGCAGGAAAGGCCTCTCAGGAGATGGCCAATTTCGCCCCGGCACAGACCTTCGCCCTTAAGCCGACAGACTTTCCGGGCATCCAACGCCCCAAAGTCCTCGTCCAAGAAGGAGATACCGTAAAAGCGGGTACTCCCATCCTGATCGACAAAGCCATGGATCAGGTCATCTATGCGGCTCCCGTTTCTGGTGAGATTGTCGAGATTAAAAGAGGAGAGAAAAGAAAACTTCTCGAAATCAGAATCCTAGCAGACCAAACGATTTCCCATGAAAATTTGGGTAAAATCGATCTAAACTCCGAAGATTTGGCAGCCAAGCTCGCCTCTTCCGGCGTGTGGCCAAATATCATCCAAAGACCCTTTGGAGTGGTAGCCAATCCGGCAGATAAGCCAAAGGCTATCTTCATTTCTGCTTTTGATACGCATCCTTTAGCTCCGGATTATGGATTTACACTTCAGGGAGAAGAGAAGTATTTCCAAGCTGGAATCGATGCTTTGACCAAGCTTACTTCCGGAAAGGTTCATCTCAATGTAGACGGATCCAAGCCAGTACCAGCAGTGTTTTCCGGAGTTCAGAATGTTCAGGTGAACAAGTTCTCCGGGCCTCATCCTGCGGGAAATGTAGGCGTGCAAATCCACCATATCGACCCAATAAATAAGGGAGATCTGGTTTGGACAGTAAGCCCATTTGGCGTAGTGCAGATTGGAAAGGCAGTCGTGGAAGGAATCTATGATGCTTCCAGAACCATCGCAATCACAGGATCTGAAGTGACCAAAGCTGCTTATGTGAAAACTTACGTTGGTGCCAATGTTTCCACATTTGTCAAAGGAAACCTCAATTCAGGTCATGTTCGGGTGATTTCTGGCAATGTATTGACTGGAGAAAAAATCAGTCTGGATGGGTATCTTGGATTTTACCATAATCAAATCACCGTAATTCCTGAGGGTGATTATGAGGAATTCCTCGGCTGGTTGAAGCCTAGTACTTCCAAGTTGAGCTTCCATAAAGCGCTTGGAATGTTTTCTTTCCTCAACAAAGGGGAATTTAAAGTAGATACCAATACTCACGGAGAAGAAAGACCATTTGTGGTTTCCGGTGTGTTCGAAAAGGTTCTTCCTATGGACATTCTTCCCACCTACTTATTCAAAGCGATTATCGCTGAGGATTTTGATGAAATGGAAGAATTGGGACTATATGAATTGGTCGAGGAAGATGTAGCCTTGTGTGAATTTGTAGATCCTTCCAAGAATGATTTGCAGGAGTTGGTAAGAAATGGGATTGAATTATTAATGTATAGTTAAAGATATGAAGGCGTTACAAAATCTCTTCGACAGTGTCAAGCCGAACTTTGAAAAGGGAGGCAAATGGGAAAAGTTTTATACCCTTTATGAAGGTCACCGAACCATTGCTTTTGCTCCTGATTTGACCACAAAGGCCAAAGGTGCTCAAATTAAAGATGCTACCGATCTGAAGCGAGTGATGATTACCGTGGTGATTGCCATGATTCCGGCTCTGCTTTTCGGTATCCTCAATGTGGGACATCAGCACTTCATCGCCACTGGTGAGGAAGCTACTTGGGTAGACAAAGCCATCTTTGGAGCCTGGTCTGTTCTCCCGATTGTGATCGTTTCTTATGCAGTAGGTTTGCTCACCGAGTTTACTTTCTGTGTGATCAGAAATCACCCCATCAGTGAAGGCTATTTGGTGACGGGCATGCTGATTGCTTTAGTCATGCCTCCTTACATTCCCCTATGGCAAGTTGCTTTGGCTACAATTTTCGCCGTAGTCGTGGGTAAGGAAGTTTTTGGCGGCACGGGAATGAATATCCTTAACGTAGCGATGACTGCGAGAGCATTCCTTTATTTCGCTTATCCTGCTCAGATCTCTGGTGATCAAGTTTGGACCTATTTGTCTGACAAGACGGCTGTAGATGGTTTCTCAGGTGCAACCGCTTTGGCAGTGGCATACAACGCAGGGATAGAAGGAACTCCAGTTGTAGACGCACTAGCTACACACAATGCCTCGACTGGTGCTGACTTCAGTTTCTTTAATATGTTTATGGGATGGATCCCGGGTTCCATCGGTGAGACTTCCACTTTGATGGCTCTTTTGGGTGCCGTGATATTGATTGGTACAGGAGTAGCTAGCTGGAAGATTATTGTATCCGGTTTTGCAGGTGCCTATTTGATGGGCTTGGTGATGAATATTTTCGCTGTAAATGAGTTTATGGCCATGCCGCCTCAGTACCACTGGGTAATGGGAGGTTTGGCTTTTGGAGTAATCTTTATGGCCACTGACCCGGTATCTGCCGCACAAACCGAAGTAGGTAAATGGATTTATGGTTTGCTGATCGGTATGCTCACTGTGATTATCCGAGTTACCAATCCAGCTTATCCGGAAGGTATTATGCTAGCCGTTCTGTTTATGAACGTGTTTGCACCTTTGATCGATTATTATGTAGTAAAAGCCAATAAAACAAGGAGGTTACAACGTGCAACAGTCTAACGTTTACATTATCACATTTTCGGTCATATTGACCGTGGTTCTTGGTCTGCTTTTATCAGGTACTTCCCAGGTTTTGGGTCCTTTGCAAAAAGAAGCCATTGCCTTGGACAAGAAAAAGCAAATCTTGGGTGCTGTGATTTCCGGCGAGGAAATCGACGCTATGACCCCTGAGCAAATCAATGCGTTTTATGCCAACAGAATTTCTTCTGTAGTGGTAGACATCAATGGCAAAGAAGTAACTGAACAAGCTGGTGCGCCTGTCACTGCTGAAAATGTAGACATTGCTAAGAACTACAAAAAGCCTGCTGATCAGCGCTTGTTCCCGGTTTTCATCTTCCATGCTGAAGGAAATAATGAAGCTGTTGAGTCCTACATTTTTCCTCTATATGGAGCTGGTTTGTGGGATGCGATCTGGGGCTATCTTGCTTTGGATACAGATATGAATACTGTGGGAGGGATTACCCTAGCCCATGCAGGTGAAACTCCGGGTTTGGGAGCAAGAATCACTGAGCCGGGAGTACAAGAAAGATATGTTGGAAAGGAGATATTCAATGAAAGTGGTGAATTGGTTGCCATTTCAATGCAGAAGGGTGAGGGTAAAGATTATTCCTCCGATCCACATAAAGTAGATGGTATGTCCGGAGCCACCATTACAGGTAACGGAGTAAATTCCATGCTGCAAAACTACCTAGGCTACTACAAGTCTTTCATCGAATCCAAAAAGAGTAATCAGGCAGTTGCTGAGGCTCTTTAATCTCAACTTTCCACCTTTCTAGAAATAAAGACCTATGAGTGCTGAAACTATAGAAAAAGCGATTGAAAAGAAGCCTGCTGAGGCCCTTCTTTCCAAGCGTAGAAAAAAACTGGTTACTGATCCTCTAGTAGATGACAACCCGATCACCATTCAGGTTTTGGGTATCTGTTCTGCTTTGGCGGTGACAACTCAGATGAAGCCTACTCTAGTAATGGCGATATCTGTAATCTTCGTAGTGGTCATGTCCAACTTGGCCATTTCCCTATTGAGAAATACCATCCCAACCCGAGTTCGAATTATTGTTCAGTTGGCAGTAGTGGCTACTTTGGTAACCTTGGTATCCGAGGTGCTGAAGGCTTTCGCCTACGACATGTACAAAGAACTTTCTGTATTTGTGGGTTTGATCATTACCAACTGTATCGTAATGGGCCGCTTGGAAGCATTTGCTCTGGGGAACAAGCCTTATGACTCAATCCTAGATGGCTTGGGTTCTGCCTTGGGTTATTCCTGGATCATTCTTGCGGTAGCTTTCTTCCGCGAACTATGGGGTTCTGGTTCAGTATTCGGAGTTCCGGTATTTGATTATGTTTCCGGTCTTTTTGGTCCTGACTTCAAGTTGGCTACCAATGGCTTGATGGTTTCACCTGTAGGTGCTTTTATCATCTTGGGTTTGATCATTTGGGTGCAGCGCACCAAAACAGGGTATGTAGAACACTAAAAATCGCTTAGAAAAATGGACTTAATTAATCTTGGAATCCGGTCGATCTTTATCGACAACATGGTTTTCGCCTACTTCTTGGGGATGTGTTCTTTCCTTGCCGTTTCCAAAAAAGTAAGCACAGCCCTTGGCTTGGGTGCTGCAGTTATTTTCGTATTGACGGTGACTGTTCCTGTCAACTGGTTATTGAACGAATTTGTATTGAAAGAAGGAGCCTTGGCTTGGGCAAACGCATCTTTAGCGTCTGTTGATTTGACTTTCCTTCGCTTTATCATGTTTATCGCCATCATCGCAGCGATGGTGCAGTTGGTAGAGATGGTTGTCGAAAAATTTGCTCCTGCTCTTTATGGTCAGTTGGGTATCTTCCTTCCTTTGATTGCTGTAAACTGTGCTATCTTGGGTGGTTCCCTGTTCATGGCTCAAAGAGATTATACTTTTGCCGAATCTGCCGTTTATGGATTTGGTTCAGGTACGGGCTTCTTCTTGGCTATCGTAGCATTGGCTGCTATCCGTGAAAAATTGAAATATTCTGCAGTACCTGATGGATTGAAGGGATTGGGTATTACCATGCTTTTGACCGGTTTGATGGGTATTGCCTTCATGTCCTTTATGGGGATTGACCTTTAATAATAAATGGAATAAAATTAGGCTCCGGAGAGGTTCTTCGGAGCTTTTTTGTTTCTGACGGTAAAGCAATCTTACCAAATATGCTTTATCTTGATCCTTGCTAATCAAAACCTTGCCTTATGAAAAAACTTACTTTCCTTTTTGCCTTCACCTTTCTTTCTGTGACTGTTTTTGCTCAAAAGGGAGAATGGATTGAGCTTTTCAATGGAAATAATCTGGATGGCTGGAAAGTTTCTGAAAACCCAGGTTCCTTCACGGTAGAAGATGGGGTCATCAAAGTGGCCGGACCTCGTGGACATGCCTTTTATGTGGGGCCTGTTGGCGATCATGACTTCAAAAACTTCGAGCTGATGGTAGAGGTAAAGACCATGCCTAAGGCCAATTCCGGCATATTTATTCATACCGAATACCAAGATACTGGGTGGCCCAATGTAGGCTATGAAATTCAGGTAAATCAAAGCCATGGAGACTGGAGAAAAACAGGCAGTGTGTATTCCTTCCAGGATGTCCGGGAAGTATATGTAGAAGATGGAGAATGGTATACCGAACATGTAATTGTAGAAGGAAGTAAAATTACGGTCAAAGTAAATGGCCAAACCATCAATGAATACGATGAGTCCAAGGACGAAAAGCGGGGTAGCGATTTGGGTACAAAGAAGCTGAGCGGTGGTACCATCGCTCTTCAGGCCCATGACCCGGAAAGCGTGATTTACTATCGAAGTGTCAAAGTGAAAATTTTAGATTGAAATCCCTGAAGACCAACAATAAAATGCCTTTTCTTCTGATTGGGCATTTTTTTTGAAACACGTTTTATATGGCTTTTACCTATCGCAGAATCTTATCCTACTTCTTTCGAGGATTACTTTTTCTCACCCCCTTGGCTGTCACCATTTATGTGATGTATGCCATTTTCGTTTTTCTGGATAATCTGATTCCTGTGCCTATTCCCGGTATCGGGATTTTGATGGTATTGGCCCTGATTACCTTTATTGGCTATTTGGCCAGTCTCTTCTTCACCAAGCCTTTCTTTGAGTGGTTTGAGCGGGGAGTGTTTAAGATTCCTTTGGTTAACCTGCTTTATACTTCTATCAAGGATTTGATGGGGGCTTTTGTGGGGGAAAAGAAAAAATTCAGCTCTCCGGTCATTGTGGAAATTTCGGACTCTATGTGTCGCTTGGGTTTTATCACGCAAGAAGATATGTCCGTGGTGGGAAAAGAAGACATGGTAGCGGTGTATTTTCCGCATAGTTACAATGTGTCCGGAAATGTATTTTTAGTCAAAAAGGAAAAGGTGACTCCGCTTCGAGGGGTGAAAAGCTCGGATGTGATGAAGTTTATGGTATCAGGTGGAGTCTCGAATTTGGAACCTCATTAGACTACCCGTACTCGAAACTCTTCCGCAGCCATAAATCTGCCGATTTCCCAGAATACCTCTTTGGCTTGTTTCATGGTAGCTTCAAACCAATCTTTGTTTTCAGGAGCAACTGCAATCAGTAGACCACCACTGGTCTGAGGATCGCAGAATTTGACCAAATCCATTCCTTGAATTCCGGTAACTTTAGAACTGAAGGCGTTCCAGTTTCGGTAAGTATTGTCTGGGAAAATAAACTGGTTGATGTAGTCCTGTATCCCCTCGATTAAAGGAATTCTTCCCAATTCGATCTCAGCACTGAGTCCTGCCCCTTCCGCCATCTCAATCAGGTGGCCCAACAGTCCAAATCCAGTCACGTCGGTCATGGCGTGGACTTCCTCATGATTGCCTAGGATCTCTCCGATTGAGTTTAGCTTACAAGCAGTATCCAGAAGGTTCCAATAGTCTTTTTCTTGGATTTTGCCTCTTTTCAAGGCCGTTGCCAATACGCCGACGCCGATCGGTTTGGTCAGAAAAATCAAATCTCCCTCTTTAGCACCGGAGTTGGTTTTGATCTTTTTGGGATGAATAATTCCGTTGACTGAAAGCCCAAAAATCGGGTCCTTTGCGGCAATACTATGTCCGCCGGCAAGCTCAATTCCTGCTGAATTACAAATACTTTTGGCTCCCTCCAATACCTTCGCTGCAAGCTCTGGAACCAGCTTTTCCACCGGCCAACTCAAAATCGCATTGGCAAAAATGGGTTTGCCGCCCATAGCATAGATGTCTGAAATCGCGTTGGCAGCCGAAATCCTGCCGAAATCAAAAGGATCATCGACAATCGGGGTAAAAAAATCAACCGTGTTGATTACAGCCAAGTCTTCCGAGACCTGATAGACTGCTGCATCGTCTTTGGAAGAATTGCCCACCAAGAGTTTGGGGTCTTTTTGGGAATAGGATCCGCTTGAAGCCAGGATTTGCTCCAAAATTGCGGGAGCAATCTTGCAGCCACAGCCTGATCCTTCACTCCATTCTGTCAGTCGTATTGGGTTAGTTTCCATAAAGCTGGTTTTTAGCCTGTAAAAGTTGATGGATTTGGTTCTCTAGAGAAAGATGACTCAGATCCAGATGTTTTGTTTTTTCTTCCTGATGCCGTTCCAAGTCAAAATCGTAGGTTTTGTCGTAATAGATCAAAAGATTTCTTATCCAGGAGGCATGATCTTCTGATTCAATTGCAGCAATCGCTTCCTGAGTTCTTAGACCTCCCAAACGCTTCTGAAGCCTTTTCACGGCTTGAATCAGGTCTAATTTGGGAAGTTGGGCATATTCCTCTGCGATGTGTTCGATTCGTTCTTCTTCTGTTTTTTGAATATCTATGAATGGACTTTGGAGCATTTGCTCAAAAAACCGATCCGGTAGAATCACCCGGCCGATTTTTCGGCTTTCATTCTCTACCCAAATAGGCTGGGTGGAATCTAGCCTGCGAATCATTTCTGCCAAAAGATTCTCAAACTGCTCCACACTCGGCTGGGGAGGAAGCCCGATGGATCCAAAAGAGGATCCTCGGTGATTGGCTAATCCTTCGAGGTCTAGGACCTGTTCACCTCTTTGCGCGAGAGTTTTTAAAAGTTGGGTTTTACCTACTCCCGTTTTTCCTCCCAAGACCAAAAGGCAAAGATCTTTTCGGACCTCATGGAAAGTGAAATTCCGATAGGTTTTATATCCTCCTTTGAGCCGAAAGATTTCAAATCCCACCATGCTCAAGAGCCAAGAAAGAATCTGACTCCGCATACCTCCTCTCCAGCAATAGACGATGATTTTTTTCTCCGGAAATTTGGAAAGTGCTTCTTTTTGAATCAGATGAAATCGAGGTCCGACCAATTCAAAACCCTTCAAAATTGCCTCCTCAGGGCCTTTTTGTTTATATAAGGTTCCTACTTCAATCCTTTCTGAATCATTCAGAATGGGAAGATTGAATGCTCCTGGGATATGGCTTTGGGCAAATTCCCCTTCACTTCGGGCGTCGATGATTGGCATTTGCTTTCGCAAAGTCCAGAAATCATCCAAGGAAATCATCGTTTCAGCCATATCGGTGGTGAAGATAAAAAAAGCCGTGAAGTTTTCTCCACGGCTCGATTCTCAGTGTAATTAAGAATTAAAGTTGTGCATCCAGCTTTTGAGCTAGGACTGCTTTTGGCACAGCGCCGATTTGCTTGTCTACAATCTGTCCATCTTTGAAGAACAGCAGCGTAGGGATAGAGCGGATTCCGAAAGCCTGAGCTACAGAAGGATTGGAGTCTACATCCACCTTGCCGATGACTGCTTTTCCTTCATATTCTGCGGCCATTTGCTCCACCACAGGGCCTATCATTTTACATGGTCCACACCACTCTGCCCAGAAGTCTACCAATACTGGCTGATCACCGGAGATGATTTCCTCGAAATTCGCGTCGGTGATTTCAATTGCTTTTCCCATTTTATTTGTGTTTGTTTCTGTTCGGATTTTCAAATATATCAGAGAAAGTGAATCGTCGCCCGATTAGTTCCTCAGTGTTTGAAATAAATGTCTATGAATCATAGTTTCTGTCGATGATTTGCTTTCAAATCACCCTGTAAATTACTTCTGGGATGGATTTTAGTTCCTGAATCATCTCCGAACTGGGGTCCACGGTGATTTTTTTGGAAAAGAGCTCCAAGGTGATGTTTTCTTTTTTGTCAATCACATCAATAAATAGCTTGGCTGCCCCTTTGTATTTGGTGGTGATCGCTTCCAATTTTTCCATCAGGTCCAAATTCAGATTATCCAAGTCGATATGCACCCGGATTCCCTTTACCATTTTTCCCCTGACTTCACTGAGGAGCATCATGGTATTGATCTTGAATTCCAGCTCGTTTTCATTGCCCCATTTTCGCTGTTCTGCTTTTCCTGTGAGGAAAATAAACCACCCCGTCATGAAGTATTCTTTGTACTTGACATAGTCCTCCCCAAAGAGGAAGAAGGTGTGTGACCCGTGATAATCTTCCAGAGTCAAGGTACCAAAAGGCTTACCGTTTTTGGTCGTTCTATGGGCAAAAGAAGCCACCGAGCCTGCCATTTTCAGTTCTTTCCCTCTCAGACTCTCCAAATCCGAAAGGGCTGTCAGGGCACAATTGGTAAAAGATTCGATTTCCAGCTTGTATTGATCCAAAGGATGCCCGGAAATAAAAAGCCCAACCACTTCCTTTTCGATATTCAATTGTTGAATCTGTGAGAAAGGCTCCATCGGTGCCACGGAAGGCAGTGGGATTTCAGCATTTCCGCCACCGCCTCCGAAAAGGCTGACTTGTGCACTTTCTTCCTCCTGCTGCACTTTTTGGGCATATTTGGTCGCTTTTTCGATGAGTGTAATGTCTCCATCGGGAGCTTCCAGGTATTGACGGCGATGATGCTCTTTGAAGCAGTCAAATCCTCCTGCCATGGCCAAAGCCTCCATCGTCTTTTTGTTCAGGGCCCGGGAATTTACCCGCTTGGCAAAGTCAAAGATATTTTTGAAGAATCCGCCTTTCTCTCTTTCCTTGATGATTTCCTCTACTGCCGCCGCTCCTGCTCCTTTGATGGCTGCCAGTCCAAAGCGGATTTCTCCAGCGGCATTGACTGTAAAGCCACTTTTGGATTCGTTGACATCTGGACCTAAAACCAGGATCCCCATCCGTTTGCACTCCTCCATGAAGAAAGTCACCTGAGTGATGTCATTCATGTTGTTACTGAGTACTGAAGCCATGTACTCTGCAGGATAGTGGGCTTTGAGGTAGGCTGTCTGATAAGCTATCCATGCATAGCAGGTGGAGTGGGACTTGTTGAAGGCATAGGAAGCAAAAGCTTCCCAATCCGTCCATATTTTTTCCAGTTTTTTTGGTTCATGTCCTTTTGCCGCTGCTTGTTCGATGAATTTGGGTTTCATCTTGTCCAGTACGTCCTTTTGCTTTTTACCCATGGCTTTACGTAGCACGTCTGCCTCACCTTTGGTAAAGCCGGCGAGTTTTTGGGAAAGGAGCATAACCTGCTCCTGGTAAACGGTAATCCCATAGGTCTCCTCGAGATACTCCTTCATATCATCGAGGTCATAGGTGATTTCTTTTTTGCCGTGCTTTCGATCAATAAACTCCGGGATGTAGGCCAAAGGTCCCGGACGGTAGAGCGCATTCATGGCAATCAAATCGGCAAAAGCCGTGGGTTTCAAATCCCGCATGTATTTTTGCATTCCGGGACTTTCATATTGGAAAATGCCGACCGTCTCACCTCTCTGGAAAAGTTCGTAGGTCTTGATATCATCTATAGGAAAGGCATCGGCATCTAGTTGGATTCCATGCTTCTCTTTGACAATTTTGATCGCATCTTTGATCAAGGTCAGGGTTTTGAGACCCAAAAAGTCCATCTTCAGCAGGCCGGCGGATTCTACAACCGAGTTGTCAAACTGGGTGCAAAACATGTCTGAGTCCTTAGCCAAAGCAACCGGGACAAAATTGGTGATGTCATCCGGAGTAATGATTACCCCACAGGCATGGATCCCCGTATTCCTTACCGAACCCTCCAGGACCGTTGCCTGATTGACCGTTTTGGCCAGTTCGTCCTGTCCCTGTGCGATCCGCAGCAATTCTTCTGCTTTTTGGATCAGTTCCCCCTGTCCTTTGAGCTTTTCGTGAAGGGAAGGACGATTTTTTGCAAGATCAAACAAGGCTTTTAATTTGATATCCGGAACCAAATTGGCTAAGCGTCCGGCCTCCTGCAATGGTAAATTGAGCACCCGGGCGGTATCTCGGATCGCAGATTTTGCGGCCATAGTGCCGTAGGTGATGATTTGAGCGACTTGATTGGAACCGTATTTTTTGATCACATAGTCGATGACATCCTGTCGTCCTTCATCGTCAAAGTCAATGTCAATATCGGGAAGGGATACCCGGTCCGGATTCAGAAATCTCTCAAAAAGCAGATCGTACTCAATGGGATCTACATTGGTAATTCCTACACAGTAGGCTACAGCCGAACCAGCCGCAGACCCCCGTCCCGGGCCAACGGATACCCCCATGTCCCGAGCAGCTCGGGTAAAGTCCTGGACAATCAAAAAATAGCCTGGATATCCTGTTTTTTCGATTGTTGCCAATTCAAAATCCAATCGCTCCTGAATCTCCGGGGTAATTTCTTTGTACCGTTTTTTGGCGCCTTCATAGGTCAGGTAGCGTAGGTAAGCATTTTCCCCTCGCTTTCCTCCATCTACCTCATCCTCTGCATGCTTGAATTCCTCAGGAATGTCAAATTTGGGCAGCAATACCTCCCTGGCTAGCTTGTAAGCTTCGCACTTGTCCACGATTTCCTGAGTGCACGCTATGGCTTCCGGAAGGTCCGCGAATAGCTTTTTCATCTCCTCGGGACTCTTGAGGTAAAACTCATCATTGGGAAACCCATATCGGAACTCTCGGCCTCGCTTGCCGATGTATTTTTTGGGCTTTTCTACGAGTTCACCATCCTTCACACAGAGCAAAATGTCATGAGCTTTGGCGTCTCCTTTGTCGTTGTAGTAGGTGTTGTTCGCTGCGAAATACTTGACATTATATCGCTTCGCAAACTCGAGAAGAACCTCATTTACTTTTTCTTCTTCGGGTATCCCGTGCCGATTGAGCTCCACGTAGAAGTCTTCCCCGAACTGCTCTTTCCACCAAAGGAAAGCCTCCTCGGCTTGGGTTTCACCTACATTGAGAATCAGATAAGGAATTTCCCCCCAAAGACCTCCTGTAGTGGCAATCAAGTCCCCTTTGTATTGGACCAAGACTTCTTTGTCAATTCGAGGTAAGTAGTAAAACCCTTCAATATTAGCATAGGAGGCCAACTTAGCCAGATTGTGATAGCCGGCTTTGTTTTTGGCAATTAGGACGGTTTGATAGCCGTCATCCTTATTGGCTTTGTTTTTTCGGTCCCGGCAGAGATTAAACTCACATCCCAAAATGGGCTTGAGTTCTTTCCCCATCGCTTCCTTTACGAAATGGAAAGCTCCCATCATGTTTCCGTGGTCGGTCATGGCTATAGCAGACATGCCCATGGATTTGGCTTTGGCTACGATGGCAGGGATTTCGGAGGTAGCTTGGAGTACAGAGTATTGGGTGTGGACATGGAGATGGGTAAATGGAACATCTGCCAGATCGGAGATATCCGCTTTGCCGGCTTGCTTCAAAATGTCTTTAGCAGCCTTTTGCTCGTCTTTGGCTTGGACAAAATTGGCTTCTGCCAACTTAGGCGCCTCATAGATTACCTCTTCGAGCAAAATTCCCGGTTCGGGTTTTTGCACGCCCTGAGTGATCAGTCCAAAAAAGCATCGGGCCGTTGCATCCACGTCATAGGCCGCATCGTGTGCATCGTCAAATCCGACTCCAAAAAGCTTTTGATGCAGTTCCGTCAGGGTTGGCCATTTGAATTTTCCGCCTTTCCCGCCGGGAAGAGCACAGAAATCTGTGGAGATGTCTTTCGTATCAAGCTCAGCCTTGCTTTCCAGTGGCATCACCAGCTCAGCGCGCAGGTATTCTGAACCCACCACATTGATATCAAACCCGATATTATGGCCTACCAAGAATTTGGCTTGCACTACATCCTCACGGAAGACTTGGAGGATTTCCTTCAGGTCATGCCCCTCGGCTAATGCTCGCTTGGTGGAGATGCCGTGGACTTTTTCGGCATTATAGGGAATGGTAAATCCCTCCGGACGGATGATGTAATTGTGATTGGAAATGAGCTTGCCTCGGGCATCGTGCAGCTGCCAGGCGATCTGAACCAGCCTGGGCCAATTGTCCACATCGGACATGGGAGCATTGTAGTCCCGGGGCAAACCGGTAGTCTCGGTATCAAAAATAATGTACATACTTCTAGCGGAAATGAGGCTTCAAATTAGGGGATTATGCCCAAGCAAAAAATCGATTGGCGGGAATTGTCGCAAATAAAATCTAAGGAACTGGTTTTCTTTTAATTATGATTAATTAACTGATAATCAAGTAGTAGTATGTTTTTCAGTTTGAAAATGTACGGGTTTTGTTTTCAAATTATGCAGATTTTTGAATTGCTTGAAGCAAATAAAATCCCGGAAGAAATAAAGCAATAGCTATCCTCTTTTTGAAATGGGAGCAGAGGCCAAGTATATCTCGAAAAGTACACTTATCAGTCTAAACTGTAGCTGAAAAGATCCAACCTCTTACCTTTTATCTTCCCAAGGCATGTAGACCACCTTTTTTGTCTCAAAGAAATCTTCTTTGAAGTAATCACTCAAGTGGTAAGTGACATAGGATTTGCCGGTTTCTTCCATTTCTTCATCCACATCCCCACCTTTGAGGTAGAGGATGCCGTTGGGGAATTCGTTGAAGTCTTCTTTCTTGATTTTTCCTTTGACCCAAGGATAAAAATTGATCATGCGAGTCACCGCCCTGCTGATGACAAAGTCGTATTTTCTGACCAAAGTCTCTGCCCTTGCCTGTTGTGCTTCGACATTGCTCAGTTTTAAAGCTTTTGCTATTTCTTTGACTACAGTGATCTTTTTTCCAATCGAATCCACCAAATGGAAATGGGTGTCAGGAAAAAGAATGGATAATGGAATCCCCGGGAATCCTCCTCCTGTACCGATGTCGAGTACTTTGGTACCCGGCTGGAAGCGCATGACTTTGGCAATGCCCAAAGAATGGAGTACATGATGGACATAAAACTGATCCATGTCTTTGCGACTGATCACGTTTATTTTTGAGTTCCAATCCTCATACAACTCCTGCAAGCGATCAAATTGCCCGATTTGCTTTTCGGAAAGGTGGGGAAAATAGGAAAGAATCAGCTCGGTGCCAGAGTTCATCAAATGTGTTTTTCTTTGCCGGAGGCGATTTCATACAAGAGCTCTCTGGAACGGTGAAGTTGAGCCTTGACTGTTCCCAAAGGTTTTTCCAATTCTTGGGCAATCTCCTCGTAGGAAAGCTCGTCGAAATAGCGCAATTGGACAAGTTTCCTGTATTTGGCGGGCAGTTTATCCACAAAAATCCTCACCATTTCGATCCGTTGGGATTTGATGAATTCATCCTGAGGATTGTTGTCGTCATCCTCCACGTCGATATTGACCGAGTTGCCGCTGTCATCCGAAAGCGTGTTGTTTAGGCTCATAGTTTTGAGCTTTTTCTTTCGGATAAAGTCAATGGTATTGTTGGTGGCAATACGAAACAGCCAAGTAGAAAAGGTGTAGTCTTTCTTGAACCGGTGAAGGTTTCTAAAGGCTTTGGCGAAGGCCTCCATAGTCAGGTCCTCGGCATCATCTGCATCCCGGATCATTTTTAAGATCATGAAATAAACGGCCTTTTTGTACCGCTTCATCAGGGTAGCATAGGCTGTCTGATCTTTTTCGATGACTGCTTTGTCAATCAGATCAAAGTCCTGAAGCGCTTTGTTTGAAAAACCTCGTTCGTTTATTTCCATTTGATGTCTTTTGCCTGGTAGGAAACTGTGCCCAAAACCCAGAAATAAGCGAGGTAAAACAAATCATTGATCAGGGTTTGGGATACCTTTACCTTGCCTTGGATTCTTTTGGATGCAGAGCGGAAAATACTCCAAACCAAAATAAGCCTCATTGTGATAATACTGAAAACGACCAAAAATTGTTCCCATTGCTTGAAAACTCCCAAATAGATCAATAAGCCTAAGCCTCCGATCCAGAATAAAGCATGCGAAAAGGAGTAAAGTCCTATTTTTTGCTTGTCTTCACCTCTCAGATATTTTCCGGCATGGAGATGACGCTTCTTTTGCACCAGGTATTCTTTCCAAGTTTCCTTGGGCAAAGAAACAGTGGCTGCTTCCGGGTCAATGACCAGTCCTGTGTTTTTCCCTGTGGCGTACGCATTGACAAACAGGTCATCATCCCCGCCTTCCAAATGCCAGATGCCCTTGAATGCTTTCATCTCCATGAAGAAGCTCTTGCGGTAAGAAAGATTTCTGCCCACACCCATGAAAGGGGCTTTCCACAATCCAAAAGAGAGATAGAGTAAACCAGTAAGCAAGGTCTCAAATTGAATCCATCGGTTTAGCATTCCTTTTTGAGATTCATAGCCTGAAAATCCCAAGGCAAAGGTTTTACCCTCCTCACGTATCGGAGCGGTCATTTTTTCGATCCACTGAGGGGAGGATGGCATACAATCTGCGTCAGTCAATAGAATGACGTCGTATTTAGCCACTTTGATACCAAGGGTCAACGCAAATTTTTTGGAAGTGACGTGATTGGGCGTGTATTTGACTGTGACTGACCGGAGGCGTGGGTACTCAGCCATCATTTCTTCCAAGAGACGCTTGGTTCGGTCAGTACTTCTGTCATTTACGATCATGACATCATACTTAGGATATTCCTGCTCAAAAAGCTTGGGGATCAGTCTCTTCAGGTTGTGGTACTCGTTGTGAGCGGATATCAAGACAGTCACTCCTTCTGCTGATTCAGAAGCAGAACTGGAAGAAGTTGGAGTCTTGGACCAAGCGGTCCTACCAAATATCAACAGGAGATAAACTGCCTGAATAAGAATACCAATGCCAAAGAGAAACCAAAGTAAAAATAGGCCCATAGGTCGATTTTGCTGGGCAAATATAAAATCTATTTCAGCAAGTCATTTAGGAATAAGTGGATATTTTTGCGAGTCCAAACTCTTTGGTGAAAACCATTGGGTTCGCGGAAATTATCTACTCCATGAAGTTTGCTTTAGAGAAAAAAGATGCCCAATCCCAAGCCCGTGCCGGTGAGATCCAAACCGATCATGGGACGATCCAAACGCCGATTTTTATGCCTGTGGGTACGGCAGGTACCGTCAAAGCGGTCCATCAACGGGAACTGAAAGAGGATATTCAAGCTCAGATTATTCTAGGAAATACCTATCACCTCTATCTGCGTCCGGGATTGGATATTCTGGAAAAGGCCGGTGGACTTCACCGATTCAACGGTTGGGATCGGCCGATTTTGACAGATTCGGGCGGATATCAGGTCTTTTCTCTTGCTGGAACCCGCAAAATCAAAGAAGAAGGCGTGACCTTCAAATCCCACATTGACGGTTCCAAGCATGTTTTTTCTCCTGAGGGAGTCATGGACATTCAGAGAAGTATCGGAGCGGATATCATTATGGCCTTTGACGAGTGTACTCCCTATCCTTGCGAGTACGGGTATGCCCGCAATTCCATGGAAATGACCCATCGCTGGCTGGATCGCTGTATTCAGCGATTTGACTCTACTGAAGGGAAATATGGCTACAGCCAAACTCTTTTTCCCATTGTTCAGGGTTCGGTCTATAAGGATTTACGAAAGCAAAGTGCGGAATTTATCGCCTCGAGAAACAGGGAAGGGAATGCAATTGGAGGACTTTCGGTCGGTGAACCTGCCGAGATGATGTATGAAATGACCGAAGAAGTGACTGCAATTTTGCCGCAGGACAAACCCCGATATTTGATGGGAGTGGGGACTCCAGCCAATATTTTGGAATGCATTGCTTTGGGAGTGGATATGTTTGACTGTGTGATGCCGACAAGAAACGCGCGGAACGGCATGCTCTTCACTTCGGAAGGAATCATCAATATCCGAAATGAAAAGTGGAAGGATGATTTTTCTCCCATCGATCCGGCAATTGGCAACTATGCCAGTACCTTTTATTCGAAAGCGTATTTAAGACATTTAACTATTTCTAAGGAAATTTTGGCAGCTCAAATAGCCAGTATTCATAATTTAGCCTTCTATCTCTGGCTGGTTGGGAAAGCTAGGGAGCACATCCTTGCAGGAGATTTTGCCGTTTGGAAGGATCAGATGGTGAAAAAAGTAAGCACGAGATTGTAAATCATGAAAATACTGGACTGGCTGATAATTAAGGAGTTTTTGAAGACCTACTTTTTTGTAGTGGTCATGCTGATCCTTATTGTTTTGGTCTTGGACTTCACCGAGAAAAACGATACCTACATCCGAAATGAAGTTCCTTCTGGTGAGATACTCCTGTACATGGGCAATTATGGCTTGTATCTGAATAATCTCCTGACACCGATTACCGTCTTTATCGCAGTTATTTTTATCACTTCCAAAATGGCTGGCAGGACAGAAATTATTGCCATTCTTAGTTCGGGAGTAAGTTTTATCCGGCTTTTGGTTCCGTTTCTTTCGGCTGCTGTCATGATCGGAGCGATCAGTTTTCTGCTCAATGGCTGGATACTTCCCGGGGCCACTGCAGGAGTGACCGAGTTTAGGATCAAGTATTTGGATAAAGGTCGAGCCTCTACCGATCCTAACATCCATATCAAAGTGGGACCGGATACCTATGCTTATCTGAGCAGATTTTTTCGTACAGGAAATACAGGGTATAATTTCACATTGGAAGAAATTCGCGATGGGGAATTGATTTCCAAGCTTTCGGCAGATCGGATTCTCTGGGATACCACCACCAATGCATGGAAAGTCATGAACTGGAGATTGAGAAAGCTCAGGCCTGATGGGGAAGATTATTCTGTGGGAGAGCAGTTGGATACCGTGCTTTCTATCACTCCAGCTGATTTTGATTTGCCGGAAAATCACCACGAGACACTCAAGTTGCCTGAGTTGACCAAGCAGATCAAAATCCTGGAAGACCGAGGAGCTGACAATGTCAACTACTACCGAATCGAGCGCTATGTCCGATTCATGTCTCCATTTGCAGCTTTGATTCTGACTTTTATCGGGGTGATCATGTCCGCCCGAAAGACCCGGGGAGGATCCGGGTTTCAGATTGCTATGGGCTTTCTTCTGGCCTTTATTTACATTCTTCTTTTTATCCTGTCGAGAACCTTTGCCGAAAACGGGGCTCAATATCCCATTTTTGCCGTCTGGCTTCCCAATATTCTTTTTGCTTTAACAGGACTTGTTCTTTACAAAACAGTTCCCCGCTAAATGATTCATTCCAATCTGAAAGACTACCTCATGCTGCACTTTATTGTGCTGATTTGGGGATTTACGGCGATTTTAGGGTTACTGATCAGCCTTCCTTCTCTTGAATTGGTTTTTTATAGGACCCTGATTGCTACCGTAGGAGTAGCATTGATCATGGTATTCAGGAAAGAAAGCATGTGGGTTACGACTCCCGAACTTTTGAAAATTGCCGGTGTAGGAGCTATTATCTCCTTGCATTGGATTTTATTCTTTTGGTCGGCCAAAGTTTCCACGGCCTCTGTTTGCCTGGCAGGAATGGCCACGACCTCACTTTGGACGGCATTTGTGGAGCCGCTGGTCAACCGAACCCGAATAAAATGGTATGAAGTGGCCTTGGGGCTACTTGTTATTTCCGGATTGTTGGTCATCTTTCAGTTTGAGACCGGGTATTGGTTGGGCCTGACCATGGCTTTGGTTTCCGCATTTTTGGCGGCTCTTTTTTCTGTGCTCAATGGCAGGCTGACGCAAAGACATACACCTTATCAAATCACGCTTTATGAGATGGGGGCGGCAAGCTTATTTGCTTTGCTCTTTATGCCGTTTTATTCTGCGTTTTTAATGGATGGCGCTCCAATCCAATGGACTTGGAAAGGCTTAGACTGGTTTTGGCTGTTGATTTTGGGAGGAATCTGTACTGTTTTTGCTTTTTCTGTTTCCGTGGAACTGATGAAGCGGCTACCCGTCTTTTCAATCAACCTTACTATCAATCTGGAGCCGGTTTACGGCATTTTGCTGGCTGTGCTGGTTTTTGGAGAAAGTGAAAAAATGACTCCCCAGTTTTACCTAGGCACGCTGATAATTCTGATCTCGGTTCTGATTTATCCGGTACTGAATTACTGGAATAAAAGGAGGAAGGCGGTCAAACTCATCAATTAATCAAAGAATACTCTCAAAAACGAAATAATTTTTTTGCCAGCCAAGACTATTAGGCTTTTCCTCAAAAAGACCAAAAACGCTCGAGCCTGAACCGGACATGGCTGAGTAAAAAGCTCCGGCTTCATACATTTTCTCTTTAATCCCGGCGATTTCAGGATGGTTTTTGAAAATGCTGGGCTCAAAGTCGTTTGACAATTCAGCTTTCCAGAGACTTCGGTCTGCCAAAATTTCTTCCAGCTTGACTTTGGGCGGACAAGGAGTGACGCCGGCGTAGGCTTCTTTGGTGCCTACATGGATACCTGGATTGATCAAAACGAGGTAACTGCCTTTTAGCAAGAGATCAATAGGTTCTAAGATTTCTCCCCGGCCTCTGGCGATTTTTGGGGTATTTTCTATGAAAAATGGACAGTCGCTTCCTAGCTGGGCAGCGTATTCTTCCAGAAAGAAATCATCCAGATGCAGGTCAAAAAGATTGTTCATCAGCTGCAAGGCAAAAGCCCCGTCTGCGGATCCTCCACCAAGTCCTGCTCCCATGGGGATGTTTTTGTGCAGGTGAATGGAAAGATTGGGCAGACCTTGGAAGTCTTTCCGGATCAGTTTTTCAGCTTTCAGTATCAGATTGTCTTTAGGATCTCCGGGGATGGTAAGTCCGGAGGAGTTCCAGCTCGGTTTTTTGTCCAAAACCATTTCCAGTGCATCGCAAAGAGGAATCGGGACCATGCAGGTTTCGATGTCGTGGTATCCATCTTTCCTTTTGGAGGTGATGTGAAGACCGAGATTGATTTTTGCGTTGGGAAAGGTGATCATGAGAAAAGCTTTGAGGCAAATTTAAGCGAAATGCTCAGGAGGAGATGGCATGAGATCGGAATTGAATAATCGTTAATAAATCAAGGAAATTTTGAAGGATTTTAAACGATAGAAAAATTTTCTTTAAATAAAAGGAAAATATTTTTCATGAATTTTATCAAAATTACAAATCGGAACAAAATTTTGGATTTAAGCTCTTTTTTCGGTCTTTCAAAAATATAGGTTTTGAAAACTATGAGAAATAGAAATTAAATTTTGAAAAAAATCAAATTTAATGTTGTTTAATCTTGTATTAAACGATTTATAAAGAATTAAATATTGTAAGTGTGGGAAATGGGTTTTAATATTGTTCTGTGATTCTCATCAGAAGCATTCACTACTCCAAATCGCTATGTACCCATTGGTCGTCCTGCTAAGCTTTATTATTCTCATCGGATTTTCGAAGTGAGGCACTAGACCATATCTAATACAGCATATAAAATCTAAAGTGCCTCACGCCAATGAGGCACTTTTTTATTATTCGAACCTATGACCCAGAACCACCTGAAAAAGTATAGTTGGGAAATCAGTGACAACGACGAGCATCCTGCAGGCAAGGCCATGCTTTATGCCACAGGATTGTCGGACAAAAAAATGAAGCAGCCCTTTGTAGGGATAGCGAGTTGCGGATACGAAAGTAATCCCTGCAATATGCACCTCAATGACTTCGCCGGTCTGATCAAGTCCTCCTCGCAGGAATACGATCTGACCGGTTTGGTTTTTAATACCATTGGGATATCGGATGGCACTTCAATGGGTACCTTGGGGATGCGCTATTCTTTGGTTTCCAGAGAAATCATCGCAGATTCTATCGAATCCTTCATTTTGGGACACTCCTTTGACGCTTGCATTGCGGTCGCTGGCTGCGACAAGAATATGCCCGGTGCGATTATCGGAATGCTCCGTATCAATCGACCCGCAATCATGGTCTATGGAGGTACGATTGCCTCTGGACTTTACAAAGGGGAAAAGCTAAATATCGTTTCCGCTTTTGAGGCTTTTGGAAAGAAAATCCAAGGTACCATTTCCGATGAGGACTACGATGGCGTAATCCGAAATGCCTGTCCAGGTGCCGGTGCCTGTGGAGGCATGTACACCGCCAATACCATGTCTTCGGCAATTGAGGCCATGGGGATGTCTTTGCCCTATTCCGCTTCTTTTCCGGCCAATTCACCGGAAAAATTGAGAGAATGCCGTGAGGTCAATAAGTACATTCAAATCCTTTTGGAAAAGGACCTGAAGCCCAAGGATATCATCACCCGAAAAAGTATAGAAAATGCGGTTCGAGTGGTCATTGCTCTGGGTGGCAGTACCAATGCAGTGCTTCATACGCTGGCCATAGCCCGTACAGCCGGGGTGGATTTCACCCTTCAGGATTTCAAAGACCTAAATGCAAAAACTCCACTGATCGGCGACTTCAAGCCTTCGGGTAAGTTTTTGATGGAAGACCTTCACGAGCAGGGAGGCTTGCCTGCTTTTATGAAGTATTTCCTGGACAAAGGATTCCTTCATGGGAATTGCATGACGGTGACAGGAAAGACTTTGGCAGAAAATCTTGAAAAAGTAGAGGCCATCATGCCGTCCAAAGTCAATGTAATCCATCCCGTAGAATCTCCGATCAAAGAGACCGGTCACCTGTGTATCCTTTCCGGGAATCTGGCCCCTGAGGGAGCTGTGGCAAAAATTACCGGAAAAGAGGGTCGATTATTTACTGGTCCAGCCAAAGTATTTGATTCCGAATTGGAGGCCAATAATGCTATCCGAGACCACAAAGTTCAGGCTGGTGACGTGGTGGTGATCCGAAATGTAGGGCCCAAAGGAGCTCCTGGAATGCCAGAAATGCTCAAGCCTACCTCGATGATTATCGGCGCAGGTTTGGGAGCTGATGTGGCCTTGATTACCGATGGTAGATTTTCCGGAGGGACTCATGGCTTCGTGGTGGGGCACGTCACTCCCGAAGCCTGGTGTGGGGGCCCAATCGGCCTGCTCAAGGATGGGGATTTGGTCACTATTGACACAGACCATCAGTTCCTATCTGTGGAAGTGAGTGATTCGGAATTTGCCGAAAGAAAGAAAAAATGGTTCCCCAAGCCCATTGAAGGCCTACAGGGTACTCTCAAAAAATACAATAAACTCGTAGCAACTGCCTCTGAGGGTTGCGTTACCGACAAATTCTAAAGCTTATGAAGGACTTGATAAGAGGTGCGGACATTGTAGTACGCTCATTGATTGCCGAGCAGGCGGAGCTTATTTTTGGCTATCCCGGAGGTGCGATCATGCCCGTTTATGATGCCTTGTATGATTACCATGATCAAATCAAGCACGTATTGACTCGCCATGAGCAAGGAGCTATCCATGCCGCACAAGGCTATGCCAGAGTTTCCGGAAAAGTCGGTGTCTGTCTGGCCACTTCCGGACCAGGTGCAACCAATTTGATCACAGGGCTTGCTGATGCGCAGATTGACAGTACGCCATTAGTTTGCATCACCGGACAGGTGGCCGCCCATCTTTTGGGAACAGACGCTTTTCAGGAGACTGATGTAGTCGGTATCTCCATGCCGGGTACCAAGTGGAATATTCAGGTGAGAAGGGTAGAGGATATTGCTCCTGCTATCGCCAAAGGCTTTTATATCGCTCGCTCTGGCAGACCCGGACCAGTTTTAATTGACATCACCAAAAATGCCCAAGTGGACTTTGGGGAATTCAACTATACGCCTTGCCTAGGGTTTAGGTCCTATAAGACTCATCATCCTGTTGACCTTTCGGCCATACAGCAGGCTGCAGAATTGATCAATCAAGCCGAGAGACCCTACCTGCTTTTTGGGCAGGGCGTAATTTTGGGAAAAGCAGAAGCGGAACTGAAGTTTTTCTTGGATAAATCAGGAATCCCTGCGGCATCCACTCTGCTGGGTTCAGGAGCGCTGTCAGAAGATCACCCGAATTTCGTGGGAAAGCTGGGCATGCATGGCAATTATGCCTCCAACTTGCTCACCAATCAATGTGATGTATTGATTGCTGTGGGAATGCGATTTGATGACCGGGTGACTGGAGACTTGAAGCGCTATGCTAAACAGGCCAAAGTGATTCATTTGGAACTGGACCCTGCGGAAATCAACAAAAATGTGAAAGCAACTGTGGCAGTGCAGGGAGATTGTCGGGAGAGTTTGGCCATGTTGACAGATTCCATTCAGGCAAAGAAACACGGAGATTGGATGGCCAAATTCCGTGAATTGGAGCAATTGGAAAGATCTTCCGTCGTTCAGTATGACCTCACTCCTACCAAACTGGGCCTCACTATGGGAGAGGTGATCCATCAGATCAATCAATACAAGGCAGACGACGCCGTCTTGGTCACCGACGTAGGACAGCATCAGATGATTGCCTGGAGGTATTTCAACTACAAAAAGCCAAGAACTCAAGTCACCTCGGGAGGATTGGGCACCATGGGTTTTGCCTTGCCGGCAGCTTTGGGAGCTCAGCTTTACGATTATTCCCGACAGGTGATTTGTGTGGTCGGTGATGGAGGAATCCAGATGACCATTCAGGAATTGGGTACGATCAAGCAGACCAAGGCCCCAGTCAAAATCGTCCTGCTCAACAACAACTACTTGGGCATGGTAAGACAATGGCAGCAGATGTTTTTTGATAAGCGCTATTCCTTTACCGAGTTGGACAATCCGGATTTTGTCAAGCTTTCTGAAGCCTATGGTATCAAGGCTCAAAAAGTAGTTGATCGAACAGACTTGAAAGAAGCGATTGAAGATATGCTGATTCATGACGGTCCGTTTTTTCTGGAGGTGGTAGTCGAAAAAGAAGACAATGTATTTCCGATGATTGCTACCGGATGTTCGGTAGAAGAGGTCAGACTCAGCTAATCCCCTTGCTATGAAACGCTATACCATTTTCGTCATCACAGAGAATTTCATCGGGATACTCAACCGCATCACGATCATTTTCACCCGGAGAGGAATCAATATTGATGCCCTTACGGCTTCAGAAAGTAGGATTGCCGGAATCCATAGAATCACCATTGAAGTGAATGTCAGTGAAGAGACAGTCATTCATTTGGTCAATCAGATTGAAAAAATCATCGATGTGATCAAGGCCTTTTATCATGAAGATTCAGGAGTGGTCTATCAGGAAATAGCTCTTTACAAAATCCCGGTAACGCGGTTGGACTCCGGGTTGGAGAAAATCATCCGGCAACACAATGCCAAGATCATAGCGGCTGAGCCTGAGTTTGTAGTGCTGGAATTGACAGGCCACAAAGAGCAAACCCAGGAGCTCTTGGAAATCCTGAAAGGATACGGTTTGCTGGAATTTGCCCGTTCGGGAAGAGTGGCTGTGGCTAGGAGAATGCTGACTATTGATACCCTATTGAAATAAGTTTAACCCAGTGAATATTAAATTTTAAATAAATCCAAAACTATGAAATCGAGCCGGTCTAGGAGCTTTAGCTGATAGGCTGACCATTAAACTAGGCGAGGTTCAATATAGCCTTTAAAATCAAACTAAAAACTTATGAAATTAAAATTTGGAAACGTTGAGGAAAACGTAGTGACAAGAGATGAATTCCCGTTGGATAAAGCCAGGGAGGTACTGAAAGATGAAGTAATCGCAGTCATCGGCTACGGAGTACAAGGACCCGGTCAGGCGCTCAACCTGAAGGATAACGGCTTCAACGTGATTGTGGGCCAAAGAAGCGGCTCCAAAACTTGGGACAAAGCGATCGCAGATGGCTGGGTACCCGGTGAGACTCTTTTTGAAATTGAAGAGGCCTGCGAAAAAGGGACTATCCTTCAATTCCTCCTGTCTGATGCAGGACAGATTGCCCTTTGGCCTACGGTGAAGAAACACCTGACTCCAGGCAAAGCGCTTTATTTTTCTCACGGTTTTGGCGTGACTTACAAGGAAAAAACAGGGATTATTCCACCGGCGGATGTGGATGTGATTCTGGTAGCCCCCAAGGGTTCTGGCACTTCTTTGAGAAGAATGTTTGTCGAGGGCAGAGGCTTGAACTCTTCCTATGCCATCTATCAGGATGCCACCGGAAAAGCCAAAGATCGAGTGGTTGCATTAGGTATTGGAGTTGGTTCCGGCTATCTATTTGAGACAGATTTTTACCGCGAGGTGACGTCTGATTTGACTGGAGAACGAGGAACATTGATGGGCGCTATCCAAGGGATTTTTGCAGCCCAGTATGAAGTCCTAAGAGCCAATGGACATACTCCTTCTGAAGCATTTAATGAAACGGTAGAAGAATTGACTCAGTCCTTGATGCCCCTGGTGGCTGAAAACGGGATGGACTGGATGTATGCCAACTGCTCTACCACCGCGCAGCGGGGTGCCTTGGATTGGTGGAAGCCATTCCGAGATGCGACCAAGCCGGTTTTTGAAGCACTTTATGACTCTGTAAAAACAGGGAAAGAGGCTCAAAAATCCATTGATTCCAACTCCAAGTCTGATTACAGAGAGAAGTTGGAGGCGGAATTAAAAGAACTGAGAGAGTCTGAAATGTGGCAGGCCGGAGCGGTCGTACGTCAATTGAGACCTGAAAATAATTAATAACCAAACCCGAAAAATCATGAGTGACAAGCTGTGGATATTCGATACGACCCTGAGAGACGGGGAGCAAGTGCCCGGGTGCCAGCTCAATACCCAGGAAAAGATCATAGTGGCCAAAGCTTTGGAAGAGCTAGGCGTGGATATTATTGAGGCAGGTTTTCCGATTTCGAGCCCGGGAGATTTTAATTCCGTGCAGGAGATTTCAAAAGCCGTTTCCAATCCCATCATTTGTGCCCTTTCCCGAGCCGTAGAAAAGGATATCGAAGTAGCCGCCGCTGCACTCAAATACGCTAAAAAAGGACGAATTCATACGGGAATCGGAGTTTCTCCTTACCATATCCAATACAAACTGCGCTCTACCCCCGAAGATATCATCCGTCGGGGAGTGGCTGCGGTTAAATTTGCCAAGCGCTTTGTGGAGGACGTGGAGTTTTATGCCGAGGATGCCGGACGCTCGGAACCGGATTTTCTTTACAAGATAATCGAAGAAGTCATCAAGGCTGGTGCAACTGTGGTCAATATTCCTGACACCACAGGCTATACACTTCCCGAACAGTATGGTGCGATCATCTCTGGCTTGAAAAACAATGTGCCAAATATTGACAAAGCCATCATCGCTACTCACTGTCACAATGATCTCGGAATGGCTACTGCCAATACCGTGGCCGGTGTACAGCATGGTGCCCGTCAGGTCGAGGTGACCATCAATGGAATAGGTGAACGGGCTGGAAATACCTCTATGGAAGAGGTGGTCATGGCGATCAAATGCCATAAATCCATTCCGGTTTACACAAATATTGTGACTCAGAAAATCTATCAGACGAGCCGTTTGGTTTCTAAACTGATGAACATGCCGGTGCAGCCCAACAAGGCAATCGTTGGTAGAAATGCCTTCGCGCACTCTTCCGGCATTCACCAAGATGGGGTGTTGAAGCATCGCGAAAACTATGAAATCATCGATCCAAAAGAGGTGGGCGTGGAGGAATCTTCCATCGTATTGACCGCAAGATCAGGACGGGCTGCTTTGAAACACCATTTGGACGCTTTGGGTGTCGAACTCGAGGGAGAAGAACTGAGAGAAGTCTATGAAGCATTCCTGGTTTTGGCTGATTCCAAGCGTGATATCGGAAGAAAGGACCTGTTGGAATTGGTTGGGAAATACTTAGATGAGTCCAATTTCATCGAACTGGAAAAGGTCAGCTATTCATCCAATAGCTCAGTTAACGCTGAAGTTACCCTTAAAATAGGCAATGAAACCCATCAAGCTTCCTCATCAGGTGTTGGTCCGGTGGATGCAGTGCTAAAAGCAATCGAGACCATTGTGAAGCCACAGGTGGACTTGGAAGAATTCCTCATTCAGGCGATCACTCATGGATCTGACGACGTGGCTAAGGTTCACATGCGCCTGATCAAATCCGACAAACCCTACTACGGTTTTGCCTCCAATCAAGACATTGTCTTGGCTTCTGCTCAAGCCTTCGTCGATGCACTCAACAAAATACCAGTCAAAGAATACGCGACTGCTTAACTATGGAAAAGATAACATTATTTGATAAAATCTGGGATTCACATGTCGTGAAATCTGTACCTGCAGGTCCTGATGTATTCTTCATCGATAAGCATTTTATCCATGAAGTGACTTCCCCTGTCGCTTTTCTCAATTTGGAGAAAAGAGGCATAGGCGTGAAATATCCTCACCGTACGATCGCCACCCCTGACCACAACGTGCCTACAGTCGATCAGGATCAAACGATCAAGGATAAGCTTTCTCGAATGCAGGTGGAAAAGCTCCGAGAAAACTGTAAAAAGTACGGGATCGAATTGCATGACTTGGGCTCGGCTCATCATGGAATCGTGCACGTGATCGGTCCTGAATTAGGAGTAACCCAACCGGGAATGACCATCGTTTGTGGAGATTCCCATACTTCTACCCATGGCGCTTTCGGGGCGATTGCATTTGGTATAGGTACTTCCGAGGTGGAAATGGTGCTCGCTACCCAGTGCATCATGCAGTCCAAGCCCAAGAAAATGCGGATTTCTGTGGAAGGTGAGCTTGGAAAAGGAGTGACTTCCAAGGACATCATTCTATACATCATCTCCAAAATTTCCGCGGCTGGAGCCACAGGCTACTTTGTGGAATATGCCGGTTCGGCAATTCGAAGTCTCTCCATGGAAGCCCGAATGACCATCTGCAACATGTCCATCGAAATGGGTGCTCGTGGAGGATTGATTGCTCCTGACGAAACGACTTTCGCTTTCCTCAAAGGAAAACAATATGCTCCAAAAGGGGCGGATTGGGACAAAGCCGTGGCGTATTGGAAAACTTTGAAGACAGACGAAGGGGCCACTTTCGACAAAGAATTGGTTTTCGATGCTGCTGATATCGAGCCGATGATCACCTATGGAACCAATCCCGGTATGGGGATCAAAGTCGTCGAAAACATCCCGACTACCGATGGCATGGAAGGCTCCAACAAAACTTCCTATTTGAAATCCTTGGAATACATGGGCTTTCAGCCGGGTGAACCTGTCAAGGGAAAGCAAGTGGACTACGTTTTCGTGGGATCTTGTACCAATGGACGAATCGAAGATATCCGAGCCGTAGCCAACTTCGTCAAAGGCAAGAAAAAGGCAGACAACATCACTGCCTGGATTGTGCCGGGTTCCAGAGAAGTTGAAAAACTGGCTCATGAAGAAGGTTTGGTGAAGATCCTCGAAGAAGCGGGATTTGAACTCCGTCAACCGGGTTGCTCCGCTTGTCTGGCCATGAATGATGATAAGATTCCAGCCGGAAAATATGCGGTTTCGACCTCGAACAGAAACTTTGAAGGCCGCCAAGGTCCAGGAGCGAGAACGATGTTGGCTTCTCCGTTGACTGTGGCAGCAGTTGCTGTCACTGGCCGTATTACCGATCCTAGGGAAGTTTTTGAAAATTAATTTTTCAATCTTCCAATCTTCCAATTTTACAATTCGAAACACATGGCTTACGATAAATTTACCGTCCTACGCAGTACCGCAGTTCCTTTGCCAGCCGAAAATGTGGACACCGACCAAATCATCCCTGCCCGATTCCTGAAGGCAACCGAACGGGAAGGTTTTGGCGACAATCTCTTCCGTGACTGGAGATACGATGTAGAGGGCAATCCCAAGAAGGACTTTGTCTTAAATAACCCAACCTACTCGGGAAAAATCCTTGTGGCAGGCAAAAACTTCGGTTCAGGCTCCAGCCGCGAGCATGCCGTTTGGGCGATCTACGATTATGGATTCCGCTGTGTAGTGTCCAGCTTTTTCGCAGACATCTTTAAAAATAACTGTCTGAATATCGGAGTTCTTCCGGTGACAGTTTCCCCTGAATTTGCTGAAAAACTCTTCGCGGCCATCGAGGCCGATCCTAAGACCGAAATCGAAGTCAATCTCCCCGAGCAAAAGATCAAATTGCTTTCCACAGGAGAGTCTGAATCTTTCGATATCAATGAATACAAAAAAGACAACATGCAAAATGGTTTCGATGACATCGATTACCTGTTAAACATGGCGTCTGAAATCGATGCATTTGCTGCATCCAGATAAATCAAAAATGGAGGCAAATAGAAATCATACTGCCCAACCCTCCAAGGGTGCTGAACCTTTGGAGGGTTTCAACTGCCGGCGTATCGAAATCATGGATACCACGCTGAGGGATGGTGAACAGACCTCGGGGGTTTCCTTTTTGCCTTCGGAAAAGCTTCAGATTGCCAAATTGCTTCTCGAGGAGCTCAAAGTGGACCGAATAGAGGTAGCCTCAGCCCGAGTATCCGAGGGAGAGCTTGAAGGAGTACAGAAAATTACCCAATGGGCATCCCAAAAGGGCTATTTGGACCGTGTGGAGGTATTGGGCTTTGTGGATACCCCGGTTTCAGTCAATTGGATCGTGGAGTCGGGTGCCAAAGTGCTCAATCTGCTGACCAAAGGTTCTCTGAATCATTTGGTACACCAGCTAAAGAAAACTCCGGAGCAACACTTTGCCGAAATTTCCCAAAGCATTGCTTATGCTCAGGAAAAAGGAATTTCGGTCAATGTGTATCTCGAGGACTGGTCCAATGGCATGCGAAATTCTCCGGAATATACCCTCAGCCTGATCGAGTTTCTGACCCATCAACCTGTAAAGCGGATCATGCTTCCGGACACCTTGGGTTTGCTTTCTCCAGAGGAAGTAAAAACTTTCCTGACGCAGATCACGGCTAAATTTCAAGGAGTTCACTTCGATTTCCATGCGCACAATGACTACGATCTCTCTGTGGCCAATGTGCTGGAAGCGGTAAATCATGGTGCTTCGGGTATTCACACCACAGTCAACGGCTTGGGTGAGCGGGCAGGAAATGCGCCTTTGGAATCTGTGGTGGCGGTGATCAAGGACTTTACCGATTTGGAAATCGGGATTCAGGAGCAAAAGATTTTCAGGGTTTCCAAGCTCGTAGAACAGTTTTCAGGTCATCATATTCCTTCCAACAAGCCCGTCGTCGGCGAAAACGTCTTTACCCAAACTGCCGGAATTCACGCAGACGGGGACAATAAAAAGAACCTCTATTTCAACGATTTGATGCCTGAGCGATTTGGACGTCAGCGAAAATATGCTTTGGGAAAAACCTCAGGCAAAGCCAATATTCTCAAAAACTTGGAGGAGTTGGGGATTTCCCTGGAAAAAGAGGAACTCACCCGTGTCACTCAGCGGATTATCGAATTGGGAGATAAAAAGGAGCGGGTCACTACAGAGGATTTGCCTTATATCATTTCCGATGTCTTGCAAAACAACTCCATTGCCAAAACGATAAGCATTGAAGGCTATCATATGACCCATTCCAAGGGATTAAAGCCTACCGTGCAACTACGGATGAATATCCATGGGAAGTTTTATGATGAAAGTGCAACAGGAGACGGTCAGTATGATTCGTTCATGCGCGCCTTGAAAAAGATCTATAAGTCTCTTGGACGGGAACTCCCCAAATTGACCGATTACCATGTTTCTATTCCTCCCGGAGGTAAAACCGATGCCTTTGTAGAGACGGTAATTACTTGGGATTATGGCAAAATCTTCAAAACCAAGGGGCTTGACCCTGACCAAACCGTGGCAGCGATGATGGCCACTGAGAAAATGCTCAACATCATCGAAAACATGACTTACCAACCAGAAAAAGAAGAATCCACCTATTATGGAAATGAATATCGCGTTATTGCCGGGTGACGGCATAGGTCCTGAGGTCATCGCCCAGGCGGTCAAAGTAGTAAAAGCTGTAGGACAAAAGTTTGGCCATACGATTACCTTCAAAGAAGGACTAGTTGGTGCCTGTGCCATCGATGCCACGGGAGATCCCTATCCGGATGCTACCCATGAGATTTGCGCAGGGTCGGATGCGGTCCTTTTTGGAGCGATTGGTGATCCGAAGTATGACAACGACCCCAAAGCCAAAGTCCGTCCGGAGCAAGGTTTGCTCAGAATGAGACAGAAGCTTGGTCTATTTGCAAACGTTCGTCCGACCTTTACTTTTCCCTCTTTGGTGCATAAGTCCCCATTGAAGCTAGACCGAGTGGATGGCGTGGATTTGGTTTTTTTCAGAGAATTGACCGGAGGAGTGTATTTTGGGGAACCCAGAGGCCGAAATGAGCAGGGTACCAAAGCCTTTGATACCAATGTGTACAGCAAGGAAGAGATTGTGCGCTTGGCGAGAATGGGCTTTGAAGCTGCGCAAAAGCGGAGAAAACTCCTTACCTGCGTGGACAAAGCTAACGTGATGGCGACTTCCAGACTCTGGAGGGAAACTGTACAGGAATTGGCACCGGAATATCCGGATGTCAAAGTGGAATATGAATTTGTGGATGCTGTGGCTATGCGACTGATCCAATGGCCAAAGGCCTACGATGTGTTGATTACTGAAAACCTTTTTGGAGATATCTTGACAGATGAAGCCTCCGTGATTTCAGGATCTATGGGCTTAATGCCTTCGGCTTCTTTAGGATCAAAAGTGAAGTTATTCGAACCGATTCACGGTTCATATCCACAGGCAGCAGGAAAAGACATCGCCAATCCCCTTGGGACGGTGCTTTCAGCTTCGATGATGTTTGATTATGCCTTTGGATTGGCAGAAGAAGCCAAATTGATCAGCGATGTGGTGAACCTTTCATTGGCCGAAGGAGTGGTCACGGAAGACATTGCCGAAGGCGGCAAAGCGCACAAAACTTCTGAAGTCGGAGACTGGCTGGCTGCTAAGATTTTGGGGTAAAATTTTCTTCTAAAAAACGAAGAAACCACCTCAGGAATGGGGTGGTTTTTTCGTTTAATCTGAGATCGCACAAAAACTGATTTCTACAAGTTCGTTGTCTTCAAAGTGGAAATCGATCCATGTCAGGAATTCTAAATCACGGATCCTAAAATAATTGGGGAGTTTTTTGTTGAAATCGAGATGAAGTTTTTTTGCAAAGTCATCCTTATTTATCCCAATCATAATTTCATGGTGAACTGGAAACTTTTTTGAGTACACAATTCCCTTTGATAAGAAGGTCTCACTTGCGTTTACAAAAACCTCAAATTGATCTTCTCCAATTTTCAACTTGAATAGGGTGTCAAATTGATTGTCCACATGGCGGTTTATGTATATAGAAGTATCAATTGAATTTATTTGCTTTTTTAATAAAAGCATTGGTTTTAATCCGAATTGGAATGGGTCTAATACGAATTCTGAATTTGTAATAACTAGAGTGTCTCCTTCAATATAGTTATGACCTTCCTGGCTTTTACTTTGGAATGATATTAGAAAGCCGAATAAAATAAAAATTAGTTTCATTTTGAGTTAGTATTTAAACCCAGATTCAAGTAATAAGTGCAACACTAAAGGTTTAAGGAAAGAAGCCTAGGCTTCCTTCCTTAGGCTGAAGAATTAAATTAGTGTTGTCATGCAGAAATTCAATCATCTCAGCCCAGAGCAAAGGTACCAAATCGAAATTTTAATCAAACAAGGGGTGACTCAGACCGG
>NZ_BTPD01000015.1:0-109266 GCF_036245625.1 Algoriphagus confluentis | reverse complement strand
ACCGACTCCAGGGCGAGTGACGAGTACAACATCCGTCTGTCCAATAACCGGGCGAAGGCGGTGACCGAGTATCTGGGGGCGAAGGGCATCAACAGTGACCGTATCCGTCTGGAGTGGTTCGGGGAGAGCCAGCTGGTCAACGACTGCGGGAACGGCAAGCCGTGCTCGGAAGACAGCCATCAGCTGAACAGGAGATCGGAGCTGGTGTTGGAGGCGTTTCCGGATCCGACCAAGAGCTACGACATTCCCCAGGAGCTGAAGGACATGGACTTCTGCCAGCCGGAGGATCTGTTTGAGAAGATCCAGGAGGAGATAGCGGAGATCCCGACGATCTACTTTGACTTTGACAAGTCGATGCTCAGATCGGTGTCGAAGCAGGAGCTGGAGCAGGTGGGAGCGATGCTGAGGAGACTGCCGAACCTGATGCTGTACATCGAGGGGCATACCGACCAGCGGGGCAGTGACGAGTACAACCAGAAGCTGTCCGAGCGCAGAGCGGATGTGGTGCGTGAGTACCTGATCAACCGGGGGATCGAGGAGAACAGGCTGGAGTACCAGTGGTTTGGAGAGACAAGACCGATCCACGACTGCAACACTGTGACCTGTACGCCTGCGATGCACCAGCTGAATAGAAGGACCGAGTTGAGAGTGGGTAAGAGCAGCTTCGGCTACACCGGAAGACAGAAAAAAGTGGATACGATGTAAGCATCGGATCATCCAAAGATATAAAAACCGAAAAGGCCTCAAGAGTGATCTTGAGGCCTTTTTTGATGTTTTGTCTATACTTTAATCATTAAATGGTTTTGGAGCTATCTACCAAAAGTGAATTCAACTCTTCCAACTCTTTTTCACTCAAGTCCCTCCATTTTCCCACCGGAATATCCAGATGGATGTTCATAATCCGTATTCTTTTCAATTGCTTCACGGAATATCCTAAATACTGGCACATCCTTCTGATCTGCCGATTCAGCCCTTGAGTGAGTGTGATTCTGAATTTGAATCTGCTGATTTGCTCTACTTTGCAGGGATCCGTGACCGTATCCAAAATCGGAATACCTGAGGACATCTTTTTAATGAAATTTTTATCTATTGGCCGATCCACGGTTACGATGTATTCCTTTTCGTGATTGTTTTTTGCCCGCAGAATCTTATTGACAATATCACCTTCACTGGTCAACAAGATCAAACCTTCGCTGTCTTTGTCCAGCCTTCCTATTGGGAAAATTCGCTCCTTGTGGCCAATAAAGTCAATGATATTGTCTTTTTCGCCTTTTGTATCTGTAGTGGAAACTATTCCTACCGGCTTGTTGAAAGCAATGTAGACATGATTGGTTTTGGGTTTTCCTACCACTTTACCATCTACTCGGACAATGTCCTGAGGGAAAACTTTTGTGCCTAGGTCGGGAATTTTCCCATTGATGGTGATTCTCCCTTCTTCAAGCAATTGGTCAGCAGCTCTTCTTGAGCAAAATCCTACTTCACTCAGGTATTTGTTTATTCTGATGGAGTTTTGGTCCATAAAAATGGAATGAAGCCGTGTGAAAACTTGCTGGAAGTGAGTAGATTATCTGATTATTCAGATTTAGTAGGAGCTGAAATCGAATTTTTCACAGCCAGGTTTTCACTGTCTGAGATCTTGATTGCCGCTAGCAAGCTCAAGGATTCCATCTTTTTGGATTCAAAAGCCATTCGATTGGCTTCGGAAATAGGCTCCGATGGTGGTATTTCTTCCTTCAGCCAATCTTCTTGCTTTCCGTTTTTCCAAAATCTAAAACAAAGATGAGGACCGGTAGCAAGTCCCGTGCTACCTACATACCCAATTACCTGACCTTGCTGTACTCTGACTCCGGGTTTGATTCCTTTGCCGATCTTGGACATATGAAGGTATTGAGTGGTGTAAGTACCGTTATGTTTGATTTTTACATAATTCCCGTTAGCAGAAGTATATCTGGCTTCCACTACGGTCCCATCACCCACAGTTCGGATTTCTGTCCCAGTTCTGGCTGCATAATCTGTCCCCAAGTGAGGCTTGTATCGCTTCTGTACGGGGTGGAAACGTTTCAGATTGTATCTGGAACTAATTCGGGTGTATTCTAAAGGATCTCTCAAAAAGGCTTTTTTCAAAGAGTTTCCATCCTGATCAAAAAAATTCAATTCTCCGTTTTGCTCAAATGGGATGGCATGGTAGGGTTTTCTTTTGTGCTCAAAATAAGCTAACTGAATACCCGAAACGCCAACTACCTGCCCATCTACTACTTTTTCCTGATATACCACTTTATAAACATCTCCCTTTTGCAGGGCCTGAAAATCAACCGACCATCCAAATAGATCTGCGAATTTGTTGATAATCTGGATCGAAACGTCTTTTTCGTCCATGTCTACATAAAGGGAGCGATCTATAATTCCTCCGATTTCTTTGGTTCTGAATTCGGCTGGCTTTTCAGCTTTGTAAATTTCCAAAGAATCCAAATTGAAGACCACGTATTCGGCCGGATTGGGCTCGTATATAAAAAATTGCGCTTGGGCAGAATCGGCAGGTGTAAGGATGGTAAATTTCTTATTGGCTGCAATCCACCTCACATCAAAGACCTCTCTGGACTTTTTGGCGATTTCGTCTATGATCTGATAGGGAACATTAAAGGGCGAAAGAATAGATGCTAACGTCTGATTTTTATTCACTGTACCCTCCACAATGTTCAAACCCGTGACATTAATTCCATACAAATAGGTTTGGGGGTCAGCTTCCAAGGCTAGCGAATCGAGGGGCTGATCTTCAATTGAATCCGTATCGGCTACTTCTGAGGATAAAATTTGGAAAGTTGCGATGGCTACAGCAAATAAAATTAGAGCCATTAAACCTATCCGTTTGCTTTTCATTGATTTGGAATACTGTTGAGGTGATAAGATTTTATCCAAAGAAGGAAAAAAAGGTCTTTTTTCCAAAGAATATTGGTTGAACGGCATTGCACAACAATTGTACCGCAGCTATTCAAAAAGGAAAACTTTTTCCCTATTTCTGAAATTTTCCAAAACCTTTGATAATTCCCCTCCTTTCTATGGAATCTTTCTGGTAAGTAAGGATATCTCATGGTCAAATATTTATCTTTGACCTCCCAAAATTTAGGATACAAAAATGCTGAGAACACATACATGCGGCGAACTTCGCCTAGACCATGTCAATCAAAAAGTAACCCTTGCCGGTTGGGTGCAGCGGGTAAGAAATAAAGGGGGATTGATTTGGGTTGACCTGAGAGATCGCTACGGTGTCACCCAATTGATTTTTGAAGAAGGGTCTACTGAGAAGGAATTGTTGGAGAAAGCAGCCCAACTGGGAAGAGAGTTTGTGGTCCAAGCTTCCGGTCAGGTCATCGAGCGGACTTCCAAAAACGATAAAATTCCCACCGGCTCCATTGAAATCAAAGCAGAAGAACTCACCGTTCTGAATCCTGCAAAAGTTCCTCCGTTCATTATTGAAGATGAAACAGACGGAGGGGACGACCTGAGGATGAAATACCGCTACTTGGATTTGAGAAGAGGGGTCGTTAGGGAAAAGCTACAGTTAAGGCATCGTATGATGCAGGAAACTAGAAAATACATGGACGGTCAAGGCTTCATCGAGGTGGAAACTCCAGTTTTGATCAAATCTACTCCCGAAGGTGCGAGGGATTTTGTAGTCCCAAGCCGGGTTAATCCGGGCGAGTTTTATGCTTTGCCCCAATCCCCTCAGACCTTCAAGCAGTTGCTGATGGTCAGTGGTTTTGATCGTTATTTCCAGATCGTGAAATGTTTTCGGGATGAAGACTTGAGAGCAGACCGTCAGCCGGAATTTACCCAAATCGACTGCGAAATGTCTTTTGTCAATCAGGAAGATATACTTCAGACTTTTGAAGGTCTGGTGAAAAGTCTTTTTCGGGAGGTAAAAGGAATCGAGCTCGGCGAAGTGGATCGAATGACTTTCGAAGATGCCATGAAAGGCTATGGCAATGATAAGCCTGATCTAAGGTTTGGGATGAAATTTGTCGAATTGGACCACCTGGCCAAAGGCAAGGGATTTTCGATTTTTGATCAGGCAGAATTGGTCGTAGGTATCTGTGCTCAGGGAGCGGCAGGATATACCCGCAAGCAATTGGACGAATTGACGGATTGGGTCAAAAGGCCTCAGATCGGTGCTAAGGGCTTGGTTTATGTCCGATTCAATGAGGACGGAACACTCAAATCCAGTGTAGATAAGTTTTATTCTCAGGAGGATCTGTCGGCATGGGCTGAAGCTTTCGGAGCAAAACCGGGTGACTTGATGCTGGTGCTTAGTGGAGAGGCAAAGACCACCCGAAAGCAGCTATCTGAGCTTAGACTGAAGATGGGTGAGGACCTGGGCTTACGGGATAGAAATGTATTCAAGCCGCTTTGGGTCATTGACTTTCCACTCTTGGAGTGGGATGAGGAGACCAAGCGCTATCATGCCATGCACCATCCCTTTACCTCACCCAAACGTGAGGATATTCCACTTTTGGAGACAGACCCTGGAGCTGTGCGAGCCAACGCCTACGACTTGGTTATCAACGGAGTCGAAATCGGTGGTGGATCCATCAGGATTCATGATCGGGCTACCCAACAATTGATGTTCAGCCATTTAGGATTTACTCCTGAGGAGGCACAGAAACAGTTTGGATTCCTGATGGAGGCCTTCGAATATGGGGCACCCCCACATGGAGGAATTGCTTTTGGCTTTGATCGTCTTTGTGCCATTTTTGGGGGTTCTGACTCGATAAGGGATTATATCGCTTTTCCGAAGAACAACTCAGGCAGAGATGTGATGATCGATACACCAAGCACGATTTCGGAAGATCAGCTTCAGGAATTGTCGATAAAGGTGGCCTTGAAAAAATAAGTCAAAGGATGGTCTCTAGAGGCCATCCTTTTTTATTTCTCCCCGATCAGATAAGAGCGAATACCCATTACTATCAAGAGTTGCGCAGTAGCGTATGTCCCCATGATCAGAATTCCCGCTTCTGGAAAAGACAGATAAAATTTGTCCACAGCCAATATCCCATCGGAAATCAAGAACAGGATGGAACCCACAAACACCTGCCAAAAGCTCGCTGGGATGCATTTTTTATATCGGTCTCTTGCCGTGGCTACCATGGATACGATGACCAGAATGTATCCGATCACGGGGATTTTGAGAATTCCCAGATTGGGATTGATGAGGTAAAAAATAAATGCTGCTGCCAAATAGACCGGGAGATTGAAGAAAAAACTACGGACAAAGTTGACCTGATCTATACGGGTAGCCTGTTTTTGTGCCAACTTAAATCCAATGATATAGCAAACATGCGCAAGGAAAAATGATCCAAGCCCATAGACAAACAGGTTTGGCCACAATAAAAGGACATCTCCAATCCAAGAAAAAATCAAAGCGCCGAGAACGGACTTAGTTAAAAGTGTGCTCGCTATAGGTCGGGTAATGAAAAAAAAGTATCCTATCAACCCCAAGAGAATGAGAGGCTTGGAGAAAAATCTGGAGGCCTGATTTCCCTCGATCAAAAAGGTAAGGTCGACTAGGGTGGCACCCAAAAACAAATAGAGCCAGATGATGTTTTTATCTCTCAAAGCAATAATATTTTGAAATTTAATATAAATCTAAAAGAATATGTGGGTTATGTGTTTTTTTATACATCAATCACTAGATGATTCAAGGTGTAACCTCCATAAGATATAAGCCAAAAAATCCAAATTGGATTACTTTTGGCGAAAATTGGGTTAAAATTTCAAGACTTTTTTCCGAGAAATTCAAAAATGTTTGGAATGGAGGGTTAAGCTTATGTTAAAAAGTGTGAAATTTGCAGGGCAAAATTTAACGTTAACTACCCTTTGAATCAGGAAGTCAACCTTACCTTTGCGACGATTTTAAATCAAAACCAACTCTTACCAAAACAAAAAATTATGAGGCAAAATTTACTGAAGAACTTGCTGGCGATGGTCATGCTGGTGCTGAGCACCGGATATGCCTTGTCTCAGGGTGTGACCACTTCGGGTATTTCCGGTGTGGTGACTGAAGCAAACGGCGAACCTCTACCCGGAGCTAACGTGGTAGCAACTCACCTTCCATCCGGTACCCGTTATGGGGCTGTTTCCAACATTGAAGGGAAATATTCTATTCCAGGTATGCGTGTAGGTGGTCCATACAGAGTTTCTGTTTCTTTCATTGGATATTCCACACAAGAGGTAGAAAATATTGTATTGTCCCTTGGTACATTTTCTAACGTAAATGTGATTCTTGCTGAAGAGGGAACTGAATTGACAGAGGTGGTTGTGACTGCAGAAGGTAGTGTGTTCTCTTCCGAGAGGACGGGAGCTTCAACTTCCATCAACAACAATACAATTTCTAAGCTTCCTACCATTTCCAGAAATATCAATGATTTTACCCGTTTGACTCCTCAGTCCAATGGGCAGTCATTTGCTGGTCAGGACTCTCGATTGAATAACATTACGGTTGATGGTTCTTACTTCAACAACTCATTTGGTCTAGGAAGTGGAAGTAACCCGGGAGGCAGAACAGGTGTTTCTCCTATTTCTTTGGATGCGATTGACCAAATCTCTGTGAATGTTGCTCCTTATGATGTTCGTCAGGGTAACTTTACCGGTGCTGGGATTAACACGGTAACTCGTTCAGGTACCAATGAATTTGAAGGATCCGCATACTATTTCTGGAGAAATAACAACAATGTAGGTACTCAAGCCAAGGAGAATACATTTGATCCGGGAGAATTCAAGTACAGACAAGTAGGTTTCCGTGTTGGTGGCCCAATTATCAAAGACAAATTATTCTTCTTTGCTTCTTTTGAAGATGAAAAAACAACAGAACCTGGAACTACTTTCAGAGCCAACAACGGTGGTGAAGCAATTGGTGGAAACGTAACCCGAGTTCTTGCTTCTGATTTGAACCAGTTAAGTAACTTCTTGAGAGACAATTTCGGTTATGTGACTGGACCTTATCAGGGATATGATCACTCTACAGAAGCAACCAAATTCTTGGTGAAATTTGATTATAACATCAATGACAGAAACAAGCTGAGCGTACGATACAATCACTTGGATTCTTCCACAGATGTATTGCTTTCCAACTCTTCTTCCTTGGGTTTTGGTTCAAGAAGATCGAACCTGAATGGTCTGAATTTCCAAAATTCCAACTATATCATTTTTGAAAATATCAGATCAATCATTGGTGAATTGAATACCCGGATCGGGAATAATATGACCAACAATCTGATTGTAGGCTATACCTATCAAGATGAAAGCCGTGGTTCAAGAGGTCAATTCTTCCCATTGGTTGATATCTTGGAAGACGGAGCTACCTATACCACTTTTGGATTTGAGCCTTTTACTCCAAACAATGAGTTGAGATATAAGACGTTCCAAATTCAGAACAACCTCCAGTATTTCTATGGAAAGCATACTTTCACCGGAGGTTTCAGCTTTGAAAACTATCAGTCTGAAAATGTTTTCTTCCCTGGTGCTCAGTCAGCCTATGTATTCAACTCATTGGACGACTTCTATTCCAGTGCTGATGCATTCTTGACTGGAAGACAGGATACCATCAACGTTAGAAGATTCCAAGTTCGATATTCGAACGTTCCGGGTCAGGTGAAGCCTATCCAGCCTTTGAAAGTAAATTATGCAGGTATCTATATACAAGATGAATATCAAGTGAATTCCAAATTCAATTTGACCGGTGGTTTGAGAATTGATATTCCGTTCTTTGGAGAGACTGCTTTGAGAAATCCGGAAGTAGAAACCTTCAACTTTAGAAATCCAGCTGGGGAGACTGTAAGATTCAGAACAGATCAACTTCCGGGTGCCAATATCCTTTGGTCTCCTAGAGTTGGATTTAACTGGGATGCCTCTGGAAACAAGACGCTACAAGTAAGAGGAGGAACAGGAATCTTCACCGGCAGACCTGCTTACGTGTGGATTTCTAACCAAGTAGGTAACAATGGTATCCTTACCGGTTTCGAAAGACAGGATAATACTGATTCCCGTCCGTTCAATCCAGATCCAGATGCTTACAAGCCAGGTAGTGTAAGTGGTGCTCCGGCAGACAATTATGAATTGGCTCTGACTGAAGAAAACTTCAAGTTCCCACAGGTTTGGAGAACAAACATCGCTGTGGATAAGCAAGTAAAAGGTTTTGTATTCACCGGTGAATTCATCTACAACCAGGACGTCAATGGAGTAGCTTATTACAACGCTAACCTTGCTCCAGCCAACGGAGCCTTTACAGGCCCCCATGAAAGACCTAGATGGGTAGGTGGGAACTCTGCCACGCGAATCAATGGAAAGATTGACAATGCTGTCACTCTTTCCAATCAGGCAGTTGGTAACTCATGGGTAGCTTCCTTCTCTGTGGATTTCCCAACCGTTGCTGGTTTCTCCGGTAAGGCTGCTTATTCCTATGGAGAGTCTAAAAATACAGTAGATCCTGGTTCTATTGCTTTCGGTTCTTGGAACAACAACCCACACAACGGTGATCCAAATAATCCTACTCTCGGATTCTCTTCCAACTTTGCAGGTCACAGAGTATTTACTGCTCTAAGCTACGAAGCGGATCTATTGACCATCGGAAAGACCAATGTGTCTCTCTTCTGGGAGGGCCGAACTCTCGGTAACGGATCTTATGTATATGGTGGGGACTTCAACGGTGACGGTGGATTCAGCAATGACTTGATCTACATCCATAGAAATACAGGTGAAATGAACTTCGAGCAGTTCTCTTCTTCAGGAGTTACTTTCACTCCTCAGCAGCAAGCTGCCGCTTGGGAAGCATTTATTCAACAGGACAAATACCTCAGCGCAAACAGAGGAAGTATAGCTGAAAGAGGTGCGGTGATCATGCCAATGGTATTCCGAGCTGACTTCAGTGCTTCTCAGCAGTTGATCACCAAGAAAGAAGGTCAGTTCCTTGAGTTCCGTGTAGATATCCTCAACGTAGGAAACCTTCTTAATTCTGATTGGGGTGTGGGTCAGACATTTACGTCTACCTCTCCACTGGTACCCAGAGGAGTTGATGCGAGTGGTGCACCTGTATTTAGACTTAGAAATTTCGGACCTCAGTTGATTGACTCCTCTTTCCAAAATACAGTGAGCCCAGCTGACGTATGGAGATTGCAGTTTGGATTGAGATACACATTCTAATCTATAGAAAATCAAAATTTTTAAAGCGCCTCTGAATTCAGAGGCGTTTTTTGTATTTTTTGAAATCCTTACTATTTAATTTTTATCTGATGAAGTTAAAAGCACTATTCTTACTGATTTTACTTTCTTCGGTTACCTTAAGCATCCTGCACGCTCAGACCGATACCTTAATTTTGACCAACAAGGACAAGATCATCGGCGAGATCAAGTCCATGGACAAAGGCGTGATGGTTTTCGAAACGGATTACTCCAATTCTGATTTTAAAATTGACTGGAAAAAGGTCAATCAGGTCTTTTCCCAAACCAAGTTTCTGATTACCCTCTCTGATGGGACCAGGTATAATGGAATGGTAAATAGTCTCAATGACAGCCTGGTCAGAATAATCCCATCCATTCCAGAGAAAATTCTGGACCTAAAAAAGAAAAAACACAAGCAGGACTCCATTCCTCTTGATCCGGTACCGGTGCCAATCAATACCATCGTTTACCTCAATGCCTTGGATGAAGGCTTTTGGAGTAGGCTATCGCTGTACTTTGATGTCGGGACCACCTTGACCAAAGCCAACGACCTGAGGCAATTTACTTTCAATTTGGGTACAGGATATCTGGCTGACCGTTGGAAGGTCAATTTAACCTTGAATAACCTCAGGTCCACCCAAACCGGAACTGAACCTATTGTCCGGAATGAACTGACTTTAGCCTACAACTATTTTCTCCAAAAAGATTGGTACTTGCTTTATAACCTCAACATCCTATCCAATACCGAGCAGCTGTTGGATTTCCGAAACTCCAACATGGTGGGTCTGGGTAAGTACCTAGTGCACACCAATAAAGTGTACTTGGGTTTTCAGGGGGGGATCAACTTGAACAGTGAGAAATTCGCCAATCAGGAAAATTCCGGACGAACTGCAGAAGGATTTTTCGGAGTCGGTTATAATATTTATGATATCGGAGATTTGGACTTGCTGACCTCTGTGATGCTATACCCAAGTTTAAGTACCAAGGATAGAATTCGAAGTGATTTGAAGTTTGATATCCGATACGAATTTAAGTTCGATTTGTATTTTAAAGTTGGAACAACACTCAACTATGACAATCAACCAGTAGAGGGAGCTTCGGACTTGGATTATATCTTTCAGACCACCATCGGATGGAAACTGTAAAGTAATATCTTCCCTCTTCCCCTCTATTGCATCATTTTGAGACATTAGTATCCCCATTATTTTCCTTTGGTGGCATACATTTACCTTCAGTAAGTTTTCCCCTGATGGAAGTGTAAAGGCATGTATTTTTGTGTTGCTCAACTTTTCTTCCCCGGATTGGGTTGTCACTGCATGTTATACCACAAACAGTTTTTACATCCTAGTAGCAGCGAATGGATTGTATTTATTCATGGCGCAGGGGGAAGCAGTGCCGTATGGCATAAGCAGTTGCGGGATTTTCAAAAGGAATTCAATCTTCTGCTCATTGATTTGAGAGGGCATGGCAAGTCGATTGATCTCCCTCAGGCTATTTGGAAGGAAGAATACACCTTTGAGGCGGTCACTCGGGATATCATCGAGGTTTTGGATTATCTTCAATTGCCTCCTGCTCATTTTATGGGGGTTTCATTGGGGACAATTTTAGCCCGGCAATTGGCTGAGATGGAACCTCACCGGGTCAAATCCTTGGTCATGGCCGGGGCGGTCACCCGATTGACAACCCAATCTCGGGTATTGGTTTTCTTAGGAAATACCTTTAAGAAAATCATTCCCTACATGTGGTTGTATCGGCTTTTTGCTTTCATCATCATGCCGAGAAAACAACATGCGGAGTCCCGAAATCTGTTTATCCGAGAGGCTCAAAAGTTGTGTCAGAAGGAATTTATACGCTGGTTCAAATTGACCAAAGATATCAATCCTCTCCTAAGGTATTTTAAGGAAAAAGACATCAATATTCCCACCCTCTACGTGATGGGAGACCAGGATGTGATGTTTTTGGAGCCGGTAAAAAACATCGTCAATCATCATAAAAACTCATTTCTGAAAATACTTGACCGCTGTGGTCATGTCGTCAATGTAGAGCAACCCGAACAATTTAATCTACTATCCATCGCCTTTATCAAAAACCAACCACTCTCACCTGCTTTTTCTCAATGAAACCACAAACCAAAACTATCCTGATTATCGGAATTCTGCTGATTATTGCTGCTGCTTTCCTTTATCCAAGGCTAAGCAATCAAAGAAGTCAGCCCGAATCTTCCGGTCCGGTAGGGGGTGGTGGCCAGCAGGCCTTGCCGGTAAGTGTAATTAGATTGAAAAACGATACGTTGAGGAACCAGCTTCAGGTAACAGGAACCATACTCCCCAATGAAACGGTCAACCTTCGCTCTGAAATTTCCGGCTTGGTTACTCAAATCAACTTCAAAGAAGGACAATATGTATCGAAAGGAACTCCTTTAGTTTACCTCAATGATGACGAACTTCAGGCACAGTATCAGCGTCTCCAATATACACAGCGACTCTTTGAAACGCAGGAAAACAGACAAAAGCAGCTATTGGCCAGAGAAGCGATCAGTCAGGAGGAATACGATATCGTGCTCAACCAGTTCAATACGGCCTTATCCGACATTAAGCTCGTGGAAGCCCAGCTGTCCAAGACCGTCATCAGGGCCCCCTTCAACGGGATTCTTGGGCTGAGACAGATTTCCGAAGGTTCGGTGATTGGTACCAGTGATGTGATTGTGAACATTGTAAATATCGATCCCATAAAGATCGAGTTTTCAATCCCTGAGCGATATGCCAATCAAGTCAAGGTAGGTTCACCGGTTTTCTTTTCCAACGAAAGCTCTCCTGTGGAAGTAAGAGGAGAAGTTTATGCTTTCGAGCCTCAGGTGGATTTAGCAACCCGAACGCTCAAACTCAGGGCACAAAGCCCCAATAGAGACCGGAGATTCCTTCCGGGAATGTTTGTCAAAATCAGATTTGTTCTGGAAATAGTAGAAAATGCCTTGCTTGTGCCCGCTGAGTCAGTTATTCCTGAGCTCGATGGATACAAGGTATTTGTAGCTACTTCCGAAGGCAAAGTGGAAGAAAGAAAAATAGAAATCGGAACCAGAACCGATACTCAAGTCCAGGTTTTGTCTGGACTGAAGGAAGGCGAGCTGGTACTCACTACGGGTGTGATGCAAGCAAGGCAGGGAATGCCTATCGAACCTACCATTATCAATTAATTTATGGCCAGTCTTTCTAATGTAAGTATCAACAGGCCGGTATTGGCCATAGTGATGTCCTTAGTGATTCTCCTGTTTGGAGGAATCGGGATATCCCTACTTGGTATCCGGGAGTTTCCCAGTGTGGATCCTCCGGTGATCAATGTCAGTACCAACTATGTCGGAGCAAATGCCGATGTCATCGAAGCACAGATCACCGAGCCGCTTGAAGAGCAAATCAACGGGATTCAGGGGATCAAATCTCTGACCTCTATCAGTGCCGATGGGAGAAGTAACATCACGGTGGAATTTGATGTAGGGGCTGATTTGGAAGCCGCAGCCAATGATGTACGGGACAAGGTAGCTGGTGCTCAGCGGAACCTTCCGCCTGATGCAGAGCCTCCGGTCGTATCCAAAGCAGATGCAGACTCCCAGCCTATTGTTGCAGTCAATGTCAAGTCCAACAACAGAAGTTTGCTGGAGCTTTCCGATATTGCCGATAAAGTATTCAAAGAAAGGTTGCAGACGATTCCCGGAGTCAGCCGGGTTCAGATTTGGGGAGAAAAGGAATATGCAATCCGACTGAGGATGGACCCTTTGAAGATGGCTTCTTATGGCATCACCCCACTCGATGTGTTGCAAAAGGTACAAAGTGAAAACCTGGAATTGCCTTCCGGACGAATCGAAGGAGCCAACATTGAGCTCTCTGTTCGAACCAAAAGCCGACTCAGTTCCCCTCAGGAATTCAATGACCTGATCATCAAAGAGGATCAAAATAACATTGTCAGGTTTCAGGATATAGGTAAGGCTGAACTCTCAGCACTCAATGAGCGGACTGTCCTTAAGAGAGATGGAGTACCCATGGTAGCTGTCGTCCTGGTACCACTTCCCGGCTCAAACAATATTGAGATCGTTGATGAGTTCTACAGAAGACTGGGCCAAATTGAAAAGGATTTGCCTGAAGATGTGGGTGTTGAAATTGGCTTTGACTCTACGGAATACATCAGAAAGTCCATTGCTGAAGTTCAGGAAACCATCATTACTGCTTTCGTCCTAGTGGTGGCGATTATCTTCCTGTTTTTAAGAGACTGGAGAACTACCTTTATTCCTGTTTTGACCATTCCTATCTCTCTGGTTGGGGTGTTTTTCATCATGTACCTGCTGGACTTTTCCATCAATGTGCTGACCCTTTTGGGAATAGTGTTGTCCATCGGCTTGGTGGTAGATGATGCCATTGTAGTGTTAGAAAATATCTATGCACGAATAGAAAAGGGAGAAAAACCTCTGGACGCCGCCATCAAAGGATCTGAGGAGATTTTCTTTGCGGTAATTGCTACCACCGTTGCCCTTGCTGCGGTATTTCTTCCGGTGATTTTCCTCACAGGCACTACCGGAAGGCTGTTTCGGGAGTTTGGCATCGTGGTAGCCGGGGCTGTAATTATTTCCTCCTTCGTTGCCCTCACCATGACTCCGATGCTGAGTTCCAAATTACTGAAGCGCAGGGAAAAGCAAACCGCCTTTTACAACCTGACCGAACCCTTTTATGTATGGTTAAATGACCTCTATGAGAAGGCTTTGGCTGCATTCATGAAAGTGAGAGGACTGGCTTTCGTCCTGGTTTTGGCCTTCGCCGGAGGTATTTATGTGTTGTTTGATAACCTGCAGACAGAATTGGTTCCAAATGAAGACCGGGCAGAATTAAGGATCAATATGTCCGGGCCGGAAGGGGCGACCTTTACCTACATGGATCGAGTCATCGATGACTTGGTGCAGGATTTTCAGAAGGAATTGCCCGAGGAGGAGCGGGTCACCGTAATCTCAGTGACCTCACCGGGTTTTGGTACGGCCAATACCAATTCAGGGTTTATCCGTCTTTTCCTCACCGATGCTGAAAAACGTCAGCGGTCGCAACAGGAAATTTTCAATCAAGTCAATGGCAAACTCAGGAATGTGACCTCAGTTCGGGCTTTTGCACAGCAGCCGGTTTCGATAGGAAATCGCCGTGGCGGGCTTCCGGTACAATATGTTATTCAGGCACCCACGATCGAAAAGTTGAAGGAGGCCATTCCTCCCTTTATGGATGAAGTGGGAAAAAGTCCTGCCTTTATCTTTTCCGATATCAACCTCAAGTTTACCAAGCCCGAATTGGAGATCGAAATCGACCGGGAGAGAGCCCGAAACCTTGGTGTTTCTGTACAGGAAATTGCAAGAACCTTACAGCTTTCCTACTCGGGACAGCGTTTTGCCTATTTCATTATGAACGGCAAACAGTATCAGGTCGTGGGTGAAATGCAGCTGCAAGACCGAAACGAGCCGATTAATCTCCGCATGCTCTACGTCCGTGGAGACAATGGCCAACTCGTGCAATTGGATAACCTGGTGAAGGTCAGAGAAAACAGTACACCTCCTCAGCTCTACCGATTCAACCGATTTGTAAGTGCGACTGTTTCCGCAAACTTAGCCGAAGGGTACACGATCGGGGATGGCTTGGATGAAATGGATCGAATCGCCTCCGAAGTATTGGATGAAACGTATTCCACTGACGTTTCCGGACCTTCCAAAGAATTCCGGGAGAGTTCCAACAGCTTGATCTTTGCATTTATCTTTGCCTTGGTCTTGATTTATCTGGTTCTTTCTGCACAATTTGAAAGCTTCATGGATCCCTTGACGATCATGTTTACCGTTCCGCTAGCCTTATTTGGTGCCTTATTGACCTTGTGGTTTTTCGATTTCACACTGAACATTTTCAGTCAGATCGGGATCATCATGTTGATCGGTTTGGTGACCAAAAACGGGATTTTGATTGTAGAATTCGCCAATCAAAGAAAAGCTCAGGGGATGCCAATCGAAGAAGCCATTTTCGGTGCTGCAGTGGCTCGGTTCCGTCCGATTTTGATGACCAGTTTATCCACAATCTTAGGGATTCTCCCCATTGCATTGGCCTTAGGAGCCGGTGCGGAAAGTAGGGTGCCTATGGGTGCGGCAGTCATTGGAGGACTTACCTTCGCTACCGTACTTACCCTTTTTATTATCCCGGCCATTTATACCTATCTCACTTCCAAGCAAGGAAGATTAGCCAGAATTTGATGAAAAAGCTTTCATTCGCACTCGTGTTGAGTGTATTGTGTGTTCATTTTCATGCCTTTTCCCAGGAGCCTCTGGATTTAGAAAAAGCTGTCCAAATGGGTTTGGAAAACAACTTGCAAATCAAGATTGGACTAGAAACCATCAATATCAGGGAGCTGGACAGGAGAATCGGGGTTGGAAGTTTCTTTATGCCGGTCATTGATGCTACGCACCTACGCACTTTTGGTACCGAAGATGTTACCCAGACTTTTGTCAACGATCCCGAAAATCCCAGAGAAATAGATGGAGCCAAATCAAGAAATAAATCTTACAGCCTGGTGGGGGTGTATGGATTCAGACCTGAGACCGTCGTTTCCATGAAGCGGTTGGGGGTACTGACTGAAATCTCCGAATTGGACTCCAAAGTCATTGTAGAAAATACCGTAGCCAGCATATCCACCGCATATTATCGGTTGATTCTGGAGCTTCAGCGTTACAATGTCCTCAAAGAAACCCTCCGGCTAAGTAAGGCGCGGTTGGACATAGCTCAGGCTCAATATGAATTGGGTGGAGCTGGAAAGCGGGACTATCTTACCGCTCAGGTGGATTACAATTCCGATTCGAGTTTGCTGATTACCCAAGAGCAGATTATTCAAAATTCCAGAGTCAACCTAAATGAACTTCTTGCCATAGCGCCTGGGACCCTCTTTATGATTCAGGATTCGACTATCCAAATCGGGGATCGTCTTTCATTGGAGAGCTTGGTGGAAAATGCCTTCGTACAAAATAAGCTTTTGCTCGTCAACCAAAGGCTCAATAATGACGCCTATCTTCAAATCAAAGAGTTGCAGGCTTCCCGACTTCCAGCGATTAACCTTAACTCCAGCTTTACAAATACGGTATTTAACTCCGATGCGGGATTCCTTCTTCAGAACGAACGGCAAGGGATCAATTATGGAGGAAACATTACCCTGAACCTGTTCAGTGGCCTTACGCTCAACAGAAGAATCCAAAGTGCGAAAGTGAATAAAAGAATCCAGGATTTTTCCTTGGAGCAGTATGAAATTCAACTGAGATCAGATATCGAAAGGGCTTACAATATTTATACAAAAAATCTTCAGTTATTGAAAATTGAAGAAGTGAACTATGAAGTAGCCAAAGAGAACTCTGAAATCGCCTTGGAACGATTCAGGCTCGGGATTTCTTCCTATTTGGAGTTTAGGGATGCTCAGGTAAACCTTCTGACCGCCGAAAACAGGCTGATCACTGCTATTTTTTCTATCAAAGAGCAGGAAATCGAACTAATGAGGCTCAGTGGCAAAATATTCTTCGAAAACAGATATGAGGAATTTTCTGTAAATCCTTGATCTTCAATTCTTCCCTAAACGGAGCCCAAAACAGGCTCCGTTTTTTATTTGCTTTTTTTAAGAATCGCTTCTTTTTTGTTTTGGCATAGCCTTTGCCAATGGCCCCTTGAACCATCGGGGTTTTCCCTTTAGCATGAAGCAATTTATTTCTGCGACCTTTTCTGTTCTCATCCTCTTACTCTCGGGTGTGCAGTGTACTTTTTTTGAAAAAAGGCTGAATCGAGATGATAATTCCATCTATCAGCTGGATTTGGTAGGTATTCAGAAAAGAGGAAGCATCCGGGCTGCAGTAGATAACAACTCCACCTCCTATTATATCTATCGGGGACGCAGGATGGGTTATGAATTTGAGCTATTGAGGGACCTAGGCAAAAATCTTGGCGTGCAGGTAGAGTTTGTCATTGTATCAGATATTCAGGATGCTTTTGGAAAACTGGATGAAGGAAAGGTAGATGTCATTGCGATGAATCTTGAGCCGAGTGTAGACAGGTCAAGAAAGGCAGAATTCACTCATTACTTGGGGACCATGAGTACGCTGGTAATTGGCAAAAAACCTGTAGAAAAACCAGTTACTTGGGAGGAGCTGGGTCAGGACACCATTCACGTCCGAAAGGGTACAGTCTACGACAAGCAGCTCAATGATATCAGAGATTCTCTGGGCCTGAAATTTACTGTAATGGTTTCGGATGTTCATGAGGAAATGCTCATCGATCAAGTAGCCGAAGGGGAGATCAAATGGACTGTGGCAGACAGAAACATAGCCAAGTCCAATCAAACCTATTATCCGGACTTGGATGCGACCCTCAAAGTGTCCGAGGATGGTACCGTGCATTGGGCAGTGAGAAAAAATTCCCCCCAACTTCTGAATGCAATAAATACTTGGCTTCTTGAAAAAAAGAAGCGCTTTATTCCGGAGGTATACGCCAAATATTTCTTGAGCTCCCGAAATAACTATTATCGGGTCAATAGTCCTTTTTCCTCCTTGGGAGGAAATCGCATTTCAGTATTTGATGAATTGATTCAGAAAAATGCCCAAGAGCTGGGCTGGGATTGGCGGCTTTTGGCGGCTTTGGTTTACAAGGAGTCTGGTTTCGATACTTCGGCAGTATCTTATGCAGGAGCGGAGGGATTACTTCAATTGATGCCAGTGACGCTGGAGCGGTTTGGGGTAACCGACCCCAATGACCCGGGTGAATCACTTCAAGGTGGGGTTAGGTACCTTCAGTATTTGGATAAATTTTGGATGGAGCGCGTACCGGAGACCGCCGAGCGCGTGAAATTTATTCTCGCTTCTTACAATGTGGGGCAAGGCCATGTGGAGGACGCCTGGAGATTGGCCATGAAGTATGGGAAAAACACCCAAAGCTGGAAAGAGGTCTCTTTCTTTTTGAATTTAAAAAGCGACCCGGACTATTACCGTGACCCGATTGTAAAGAGTGGCTATGCAAAAGGCCATATTGCGGTAAATTATGTCCGGGATATTCTTGCTTTATATGATTCCTATCGGAGTTTGATTTCTCCTTAGTGCAGTTCAAACAGCGCCTCGATTTCCACAGGAATATTGTCAGGTAGGGATCCCATGCCCACTGCGGAGCGGACTCCTATGCCGTCTTCATCACCCCACACAGCAGCAAACAGCTCACTGCACCCATTGATGACATAGGGATGGCGCTCAAAGGAGGGAACGCAATTGACCATACCCAACACTTTGATGACCCGCTTGACTTTATCCAAGCTGCCCAGATTGGATTTGATGGTGGCCAACATGGCTAGGCCTACCTGTCTTGCAGCAATTTTCCCTTGGTCTATATCCAAGTCCAGACCAATTCTTCCAATGATCAATGTCCCATCAGGCTTCACCGTCCCATGGCCGGAAAGATAAAGGTGTTTTCCGTCTATCAAGCAGGGTTTGTAGACGCCCAAGGGCTTAGGTGCAGAGGGAAGCTCTAATCCCAGACTTGCAAAATTCTGTTCAGGGGTATTCATAGTTTAATTTTTTCGGAATTTAGACAAATAGATCCAAAATCAGAACCCCAATCAGGCCAACTACAGCCACAAGGGTCTCCATCAAGGACCAGGATTTGAGGGTGTCCTTGATACTTACATTGAAAAACTCCTTGTACATCCAAAACCCTCCATCGTTGAAATGGGAAAACATCAAGCTCCCTGCACCGATAGATAGCACCAAAAGGTTGGGATTGACGTCCATGGTGCCGACTATGGGAGCAATTATCCCGGCAGTAGTCAAGCCTGCCACGGTAGCAGAACCTACGCAAACCCGAATGACAGCGGTAATCAACCAAGCTAAAATCAAGGGGTGCATCTCCCAGGTCTGAAGATTTTCAGCAATAATTTGACTCACCCCTGTATCGGTAAAGACCTGTTTCAATGCTCCTGCGCCTGCTACAATCAGAAGTATCATGGCGATGTCCTTTGTAGCTACCGTATAGGTTTCCATTAGCTGGGACATCCTCATTTTCCTTCGGATTCCCAAAGAAAAAGTCGCATACAGCAAGGAAATAAGCATAACCACCCCAGGATCGGCAAAAAAGAAAATCCAGGCTGCCGCTGGGCTTTCTTTGGGAAGGTCCAAAGTCAAAGCCGTGGTACCTACCAATAGAAGTACAGGAAGCAAAGCGGTAAAAATACTGTTACCGATACTTGGAAGTTCATGTTCGGGCTTCGGTTCGGCCTGAAAAGTCTGAAGTGGAGCGGCTTTGATTTTTTTCAAGAAAGGAGCAAAGATTGGCCCTGCAATGATGATGGTAGGAATGGCAATCAAGAAGCCATAGAATAATGTCAGCCCCATATTGGCGTCGAATTGGGCTACCAAAGCTGCCGGCGAGGGATGGGGAGGTAGAAAGCCATGGGTCACGGAAAGAGCGGCCAAAAGCGGCATGCCTACATACACTGCCGGCAGTCTAAACTGGTAGGAAACGGTAAAGGCCAAAGGGACCAAAAGCACAAAGCCCACGTTGTAAAATAGGGGTATACCAACAATCAAACCGGTAAAGGCCATTGCCCAAGTGATGTATTTTTCACCGAAAAACCGCATCAGAAATCCTGCTATCCGCTGCGCAGCCCCACTTTCTGCCACGAGCTTGCCCAGCATCGCTCCCGTGACAATCACTATCACCAGGTCACCCAAAAGTGCCCCCATTCCCTTTTGGACAGACCTTGCCACCTGGTCTGCAGGCAAGCCTAGCATCAGGCCGGCTGCGATGGAGGCGATCAGGAAGGAGAGAAACGGATTGAGCTTGGCCCATACAATCAGCAGAACCAAAATTGCGATGGAGAGCAAAACCAAAAGAAAGGTCATAGTGGGGCTAGGGTTAAGCTAGAAATATAAGGAAATCTCATGGCAAAGAATCCTCTTGCTGATGCATTTCCAGCTTCTGATCCAGGAATTCTGAGAAATAGGGATAAGAAAAGTTGAGGGAGAATATCTAAGGCAGCTTACTTTTTTATCCAGCGTTTTTGAATGAAGCGATCTTCCGATTCCAGTCCAAACAGATAGAGACCGGATGGAAGATTTTCGCAGAACTGGGAGAAAAGGGATTCATCCCAAACTCCCTCCAGCAATAGCTGCCCACTTGCATTTTGAAGGACTATTTTGGAATTCCTGTCCCATTTTTTTGGGAAAATCAGACCTATTTTACCTCCGGAATAGGGATTGGGATAAAGGATAATCTCCTCGGAATTGGCAAAGGAAGGGGCTTCCATCCGGATCAAATCACTCCAAGTTGACTCACCGTACTGATTGATTTTTAGGATACGGTAGCCATAAGTGAGATAACTTTTCGCTGTTTGGTCGACAAATTCAAAGATTTCTTGATTGTTCCCCTCAGGACTTACTATTCCTACTTTTTCCCAAGCTTTGGACGAAAGGTCAATTCTGTGTATTTCGAATAACAAAATAGCCTTGTCGCTTCGGACGGACCATTCAATTCGATTACCCAACGGTGTTGATTTTCCCTGAATTTTCAACCAAGTAAGCGGAAGAATACTTGTGGTACGGAAGCTTCCAACCGTGAAATTAACCCCCGCAAACGCTGAAAAAGTCAGTTCTCTCCTCGCCCAAAGTAGGGTAGGATCCTGACCGACTAGATGGGTTCCCGGGGCTGAATACCCGGTACCGACAATTCTGAGGTCTGTCACATCACCCACGATCAGCTGATCTGCGGAAATCCTCAATTCAATCGGTGCGCTTCCCGGCGAGAATTCAGAAAATTCGAAATAGCTGAATTTTCGATACAGGATTGGAGTACCATCTGAATCGCTAAATCCCGGATTGAAATCGGCACCCTTGTATTCTGTAAACCTGATGGAAAGATTTCCTCCCGGAGAGGTACCCAAAAGTTGTACTTTCCGGAGACCTCCGTTTTGGGTGTCTTCAAAAGGGAACGTGGCATTGCTGGGATTCAGAGTTGCTGGAAGTCCGAAGTAGGTCATTTTGCCAACATTTCTCCATCTGCCTCCTGAATGTGAAAGGCTTCCGGCAAGTCCTGTATTGATCAGGAGATTATTTCCGCCTAAATCCATGACTCCCTGAGTAAGAGTGAAGTTCCTGCTGATTTCCAGATTACTGTTGGGGCGAAACACCCCTCCTGATTTATTGAGGGTGAGATCCCTGACGATAAGTGAAAAACCCAAAATGTCCTGATCGGATGCGCCTAATATGGTAAGATGAGTAGAGGAGGTGATGAAGTTTCCAGACCCTGATTTTTCCAGGTTCCCGAAAAGAGAAAGGTTGAGAGGAAGGGTTAAATTTTGACTGCCTTGAAGCTCTACATCCCTAACCGCAGCGGGAGTGGCGGCATCGGAATAGGAACTGGAGAGAAATGCCTTGGGTAAACTGCCTCCCCGATGGATAATTTCCCCATTCAACTGAAAATTGGCAGCTTCAATGTGGGGATTGCTTCCTTCCAAAATCAGAGTGCCTCCATTTTGTAAATCAAAGTTGAGTGCGCTAGTTGAGCTGCTGGTAGACCTGTTGAGGATATTTCCATTGCACTCAGAAATAAAGGTGGCCCCTGATTCAATTACCAGTTCCCCAAAAGGTCCAGTCCCAAATACTGTAGTTTCGGTGTTGAAGGATAGGGTAAAGCACACATTAGGGATCACGGAGGTGTCAATTTTTTGCAAAACGCTACCTGACCTCACTGTGAATGAAAGTGCTTTGAATGGACTTTCGATAACCAATTGTTCGCCTGGATCGGCTTCAAAAATCACTGAATACCGACTTTGGGTAGTTTGTGCACTCCAGCTGTTTTTCTCAACGACAGTTCGGCTGCTTCCTTTGAAGGTAAGGGTACTTCCTACAGAGTTTCCAATCCAGTTTTGGCTATTCCATGCATTACCTGCAAAACCAGGGGCAGGACCGGAAAAGGCTCGAAGACTTCCATATACATCCAGATTAAACCCATTGAGGATAAGTTTTTGTCCTGCACCTGTCTCAGCATTGATGAAAACGTTCTTCGCTTCTTCATTTCCTGTCAGGGTCAAGGTGTGGGTTTGGTCGATGTAGATGTCTGTGGATCCGTTGGGTTTGGATGTGGCTGCTGTCCATCCAGTACCGTTCCACACGGCCCAAATGGCCGTATTCTGGAAGGTTCCACTTGCAATAGTTTTGTAAGCTCCGATTTCTTGAGAATATCCCACTTGAGCCAGGCACAGGATTCCTCCAACTGCCAGGATAATCCTGTATATTCGGCAGTAAAAATGAGGAATACAGCAAACTAAACAGTTCAATGCTCTCATAAAAATGGGATTTAAAAAGTAGTTCAATTTAAAAAATGAGGAGAAATAATAAAATCGTTTCCATCTTTTTTTTCCTGATTTTCATGGCTTTAGGTCACACCCAAGCCCAGATGTTTGAAGTCAGTCTACTGACTTGCGGACCGGGAGAGGAGTTGTATTCCAGCTTTGGACACAGTGCGATTAGAATCAGGCAGACCGGATCTCAGGGGAAGGACCTGGTTTTCAATTTTGGGACCTTTGATTTTAACACTCCCAACTTCTACGGGAAGTTTGCCACAGGAAAGCTGAATTACATGCTCAGTGTGTCGACCTACGATCAGTTTGTGGTGGAGTACTACCAAGACCAAAGAGAGATTCGCGAACAGGTTTTGGATTTGAGCGCAGAGCAAAAGGATTTCCTGCTCCAGCATTTGGAGGCCCAATACGATCCGGCCAGGAGATATTATAAATACGACTTCTTTTTTAACAACTGCGCAACAAAAATCCGGGACGCCTTCGAAATCGCCATAGGCAAGCAGCTAATCTGGAATGATCCGGTAAATCCCGAAGAAAAGACCTTCCGAAACCTAATCGATGAATATGTATATCCACTCCCCTGGGCAGATTTGGGAATTGACTTGGCCTTGGGTGCCGTAATTGATCGGGATGCCACCGAGAGGGAGGAGCAGTATTTGCCCGATTACATGGAGCAGGCTTTTGCAAGAGCTACGATAGAAGGGGATGGACCTACTCGACCCTTGGTAAAGGAGTCCAGAATCGTACTTGAATTTCCCGAAAAGCCTTCAGCACCCTTAAATCTGATTAATCCGTATTTGATTTTTTGGCTCGTCGCGGTGATTTACGGAGTAGTTACTTTTCTAGATAAAAGAAAAGGAAAAATCACCTCGGGGCTGGACGTGATTTTCTTTGGAATCCTTGGACTTTTGGGTTTTCTGATCGTTTTCCTCTGGTTTTTTACCGATCACTCTGCCACCAAGTGGAACTGGAACCTGCTCTGGGCATTCCCGGGGCATCTGATTTTAGCTATAGGTCTATTGCGGAAAAATAAGGCTGCATGGATCGGAAAGTACCTTTTAGCCACCCTGATTCTGGCTGTTCTGGCTCTTCTGATTTGGATTTTGGGTTTTCAGGCCTTTCATCCCAGCCTGGTGCCTTTGTTTTTGGTATTGATTCTGCGGGCCAATTTCTTGTATTATAATTTGGAACAAGGGAAAAGGACTGAGTTGGCAAACTGAAAAAATCAAACCTTTTCCCCCGTTTCTTGTGTTGAACCCTTGCTATGGAATTCAAACTCACCTCAGACTACCAGCCTACCGGCGATCAGCCCAAGGCCATTGAAAAACTGGCCCAAGGGGTAAATGCAGGAGAACCTGCACAGGTTTTGCTTGGGGTGACTGGCTCCGGAAAGACCTTTACCGTGGCCAATTTGATTCAGGCGACCCAAAGGCCCACCCTGGTATTGAGTCATAACAAGACCCTTGCTGCCCAGCTTTATGGAGAGTTCAAGCAGTTTTTTCCTGAAAACGCGGTAGAGTATTTTATTTCCTATTACGATTATTACCAGCCTGAGGCATTTATTCCAAGTTCGGGTACCTATATAGAAAAAGACCTCAGCATCAATCAGGAGATCGAAAAACTTAGATTGAGTGCCACCTCGGCCTTGCTTACCGGAAGGAGAGATGTAATCGTGGTTGCTTCGGTTTCTTGTATTTATGGAATTGGGAATCCGGAAGAATTCGGGAAAAATGTGATCCGTCTTCAGGAAGGGGATCGAATCCCGAGGAATCAATTGCTCTTTAAGCTAGTGGATATTCTCTACTCCCGGACACAGAATGAACTGACTCACGGCACCTTTCGAGTCAAGGGGGATACAGTGGATATTTTTGTGGCCTATGCGGATTGGGGATACCGGATTTTCTTTTGGGGAGACGAAATTGAGGCTATTCAGCGAATAGATCCGGGTACCGGTAAAAAGCTGAATGATGAAAAGATCATTTCTATTTTCCCCGCCAATCTCTTTGTGACCGGAAGAGACACCATCAATCAGGCCATCAAAGAAATTCAGGATGATATGGTCGCTCAGGTGAATTTCTTTGAAAAAGAAGGCAAATTCATTGAGGCAAAAAGGCTTCAAGAAAGGACGGAATTTGATCTTGAAATGATTCGGGAACTGGGCTATTGCTCTGGCGTGGAGAACTATTCCCGGTATTTTGACCGGAGGCAGCCGGGGATGAGACCCTTCTGCCTTTTGGATTATTTTCCGGAAGACTTTCTGATGGTGATCGATGAGAGCCATGTGACAGTACCCCAAATCAGGGCGATGTGGGGTGGAGACCGATCAAGAAAAGTTAATTTGGTCGATTTTGGTTTCCGTTTGCCTTCCGCCTTGGACAATCGTCCTTTGAAATTTGACGAATTTGAACAGCTGACCCGGCAAGTGATTTATGTGTCGGCAACTCCAGCGGACTATGAATTGGCCTTGACCGAAGGAGTAGTGGTCGAACAGATTATCCGTCCCACCGGTCTTTTGGATCCTACAATTGAGGTGCGACCCAGCCAAAATCAGATTGACGATCTGCTGGAGGAAATTGATCAGACGATAAAAACTGAGGCGAGGGTCTTAGTCACCACGCTTACCAAACGGATGGCGGAGGAGCTGCAGAAGTTTTTGGAAAGGGCGGGAGTGAAGTCCCGATACATTCACTCTGAGGTCAAAACCCTAGATCGGGTAGAAATTCTCAGAGAACTTCGTCTGGGCGTATTTGACGTATTGGTAGGTGTCAATCTCCTTCGGGAAGGGTTGGACTTACCCGAGGTGTCACTGGTGGCTATTTTGGATGCGGACAAGGAAGGTTTCCTAAGAAATGAGCGATCGCTTGTACAGACTATTGGTCGAGCTGCCCGAAACTCCGAGGGTAGGGTCATCATGTATGCGGATCAAATCACTGAATCCATGCGGATGGCCATCGATGAGACCAAGCGGAGAAGGGCTTTGCAAATGGAGTATAACGAGGAGCATGGGATAGTCCCTACCACTGTGATCAAATCCCGGGATAAAATCATGGGACAGACCAAAGTGGCTGATTCCAAGAAAAATGCGAAAGTCTACGCAGAACCTATGCCGGGAGAAGCCCCAATCGCTGCGGACCCGGTGGTACAATATCTCAGCAAAGACAAACTCCAAAAACTCATCGAGCAGACCCAAAAGCAAATGGAAAAAGCTGCCAAGGAGCTGAATTTCATGGAAGCTGCGCGTCTGAGAGACGAATGGATGGCTCAGAAAAAACGACTCGAAGAGCTTTCCCGTACACTCGGTTCCTAATCATAATCCAAAAGAAGACCATGACCCTTCAGGAGGTGAGGGCTCTTGCCGCAAAAGGGGAAGGGCTGAAAATTGAGTTCAAGAAAAAAGCAGCCTTCCCGGAAAAGATTGTCAGGGAAGTGATTGCCTTGGCCAATACGGCAGGAGGTGACTTGCTCATCGGGGTAGACGATGATGGGACGGTCAGCGGACAGCGGTTTATCGAGGAGGAGGTTTTTGTAATGAACAAAGCGATTGACACGCTGATATTTCCCAAGCTTGAAGTGGAGTGTACGATCATAAAACTTACCGAAAAGAAGGGGGTGGCAGTTTTTCAGATTCCTTTGAGCCCGGATCGCCCTCATTTTTTGAAAGAAAAGGAAAAAAAGCAGGCCTATGTGCGGGTTGCGGACCGTAGTATTCAGGCGAGTCGGGAAGTTTGGGAGATCTTGAAAAAAGGACGGGTGCCGAAGGATACGGTTTTTACGTACGGCAGAAAAGAGGAACTCTTGATGAAAGCTTTGGGAGAAAATGGAAAAATTACGCTTAGAGAGTATTCCCGCATGGCAAGAATTCCCATCTTTTTGGCTTCCAAAACCTTGGTTCGCCTCGTGACTGCCAATGTTTTGCAAATTCATCCTCAGGAATCGGAGGATTATTTTACTTTGAAGGAATAGGGGAGTTCAATCCCAGTGCGATGGGTAAACCCCTGACTTCCCTGTAGGCCACCGGTGTGGATGATAAGGATTTTGGAATGGGAAGGAAAGTGGTCGTTTTTTATTTTTTCCCAGAGAGCATAACCCATTTTTCCTGTATAAATCGGATCCAAAGGAATTTGGAATTTTTGCCAAAACCATTGGATGAATTCAATCAATTCCGGTTTCCATTTGGCGTAGCCTCCAAAATGAAATTGGGTTTCGATTTGGAGTTGTCCCTGGGGCCGAATTTCTTGCTGTTCCATAAGCTCTTCCAGCTCTTTTCTGATAAACTCCCCTTTCAGCACAGAAATCCCAACCAAAGTCTGAGATGGTAACAAGGACTCGGCTAATCCTGCAAATGTCCCTCCAGTACCTATCGGAGTAAGCACATGCGTGAATGAGGAAGTTTTTTCACCCAAAATCTCACTGGTTCCCCTGATAGCAAGCCCGTTGGTACCTCCTTCAGGAATCAGGTAAAAGTCTCCGAATTTTTGCTTTAAGTCCTCAATAACAGAGTAGGTGTTCTTTTCTCGGTAGGTTTTCCTGTCTACAAAGTGAAGCTCCATTCCCTTTTCCCGGGCATAGGCCAAGGTAGGATTCTTTGAGTCTGTGCCTTCGCCTCGAATGACCCCAATGGATTTGAATCCTTCTATTTGTGAAACGGCTGCAGTGGCATGAATATGGTTTGAAAACGCTCCTCCAAAAGTCAGAATCATGGATTTTCCTTCTTTTTTGGCTTGTTGCAGATTGTATTTTAGTTTGAAAAACTTATTTCCCGAAACCAAAGGATGTACTTCATCGAGCCTTAGGATAGCGAGTTCAAGCTTCTTTTCTGCAAGAAGGTCATGAAAGAGGGGCTGAATTCTGGGCTCGTGAAGGTAATCCATTGGAGTTTTCATCAAAGTTAAGCGCTATCCTCCTATTTTTACGGGATGATGCAGCCGGAAGAAGACTTCGAAGAAGAAGAGTTAGAACTTTATGAACACCATCGAATAGTGGTGGACAAGGGTCAGTCTCCGGTGAGGATCGATAAATTCCTTACGGAAAAAATAGCCTACGCTACCCGAAATCGGGTTCAAAGAGCGATAGATGCAGGGACTATTTTAGTCAATGGGCTGCCTTCTAAGTCCAATTACAAAATCAAGCCGGCTGATGAAATCCGGGTTTTGCTGGAGAAACCACCCCGGGACACAGAAGTCATTCCTGAAAATATTCCTTTGGATATCGTATTTGAGGATGGGCATCTTTTGATTGTGAATAAACCTGCAGGAATGGTGGTGCATCCTGCACATGGAAATTGGACGGGTACACTGGTCAATGGCTTGGTTTACCATTTTCAGCATTTGCCTGAGATGAAAGGCAATGTGGGTCGTCCCGGGTTGGTTCACCGTATCGATAAAGATACCTCAGGACTCTTGGTCATAGCCAAAACCGAGGAGACCATGGCCCCTTTGGCGGCTCAATTTTTTCACCATACCATCGAGAGAACCTACTTAGCCTTGGTGTGGGGAGAACCTGAGGAAGATTCAGGCACTGTCATTGGGCATGTGGGGCGGAGTGCCAAAGACCGAAAAGTGATGGATGTCTTTCCGGATGGCAGTCAGGGAAAGCATGCCGTCACCCATTGGAAAGTTCTCAGGCGATTGCGATATGTGAGCTTGATTCAGTGCAATCTGGAAACAGGCCGAACCCATCAAATTCGTGCCCATATGCGCTATCTGGGGCATCCTCTGTTTAATGATGCCATGTATGGGGGAGATAAAATCCGAAAAGGCACCCAGTTTGCTAAGTACAAGTCCTTTGTTCAAAACTGTTTTGACCTGATGCCTCGACAGGCATTGCATGCGATGAGTTTGGGTTTTATTCACCCTGTGACTTTGGAGAAGCTTTATTTTGAAGCTCCCTTGCCACCTGATTTTTCTGGAGTCCTCGAGAAATGGGAAAACTACGTTCAATTTGAATAGCCGGATCTAGGCTGCAAAAAAAGAAAGTAGGGTCATTTTCCGTTCAAACTCCATAGTGGATAGGGTCATGAGTTTTGCTTTTTTACGGACAATCATTTACATATTTTTAAAAATAGGCTAGTTTGGATTGATTTTTATCAATTATTCTCACTTTTTCTGAAAAGAAGGCAGAAAAACCCTGATTATTTCATTACAAAATTTCTAAAATAAATCAGAAAAACAGCTTTAAAATTAATAAATGATCATAAATCAATCGATTTCATTAAATAAAGTGTAAAAATTTAATCATTTTCTTAGAAAGTTTGCAAAATAGAGTTTTCACCCCCTATATTTGAATCAAGCAAACGGCTAAAAGTTTACTTCATACTGTAGGATGTTGAAATTGGCAGACAAGCCCTCCTGTCTCGGGGGTGGGGTCCCGATAGCTATCGGGAGGGATAAAGCAATTAGCGAGCTCGTAATTTGCCTAACTACCCCGTGGAGGTTCGAATCCTTCTCCTACAGCAGGTTATTTTGGGTTTATTGTTAATTGACTAAAACCATGGAATTTTATTTCATGGTTTTTTTATTGTCCATACTTGAATAGATCCATCCTGATTCTCAGCTTTTTGATTCTTTTTCAATTTTCTAATTCAAAGGCAAAAAAAATCTTTTCAATTATTGATTATGTATTAAAAATTGGATTTGAATAAATAAAATGAAAAAAAATAAAATAAAACTTGCAAAAATTTTAATAAACCGATCTGATTTCTAATTTTGAGACGTCAAACAGTTCTATTTACTCAATCGATTACGGAGAGAAGTACGGAGGTTTTTGATTTTCAGTAAGTTATGGAATAGTGGCTTTTAGAGCCTCAGCTTACCAAATTGAGCAATACTGTAGGATGTTGAAATTGGCAGACAAGCCCTCCTGTCTCGGGGGTGGGGAGCCCAGCACAAAGCGAGCGTCGACCGGACTTTAGCCTAACTGCCCCGTGGAGGTTCGAATCCTTCTCCTACAGCGCGAAAGAGCAACAGTGATGTTGCTTTTTTTTTGCATTTGATCTTTTGAATAGGTGGAGATGGCTAAAGGAATGGTTTTTTAACCTGATTTTTGGAGGTATATCCGGGCGAATTGCAAATACTCGTGATTTGTGACTATCTTTTCCTTTGAATTCATTGCACTTCGGCATGTCCCGGGAATCCAGCAAAAAGCACATCAGGCATCCCTTACGTAAAAGAATCTTAGCTTTTTTCCTGAAGGCGCTCTTGGTTCTCTTGCTGTTGGAGTTCCTTTTTTATTTTGGTTCCAATCTATTTCTTTCCAGATATGCTCAGAGGAAAATCAATGAAGCTACTCATGACGTCTATGTCGTGGACTTCAATCGGTTTAATTTTTCCCTGCTTAGACGGGGGTTTTTTCTGGATGGACTCGTACTGCAGCCTGTAAATTCCGATTTGCGGAATGAAGATCAAGTGCTTTTTGACATTAAGTTGGACCAGGTGGGTTTTTCCCGCTTGTGGTATGACTTTTTTGAAAGAGAGTTTACCATAGGTAAGATCTATCTGGATAACCCAAATATTCAGATGAGTTTAGGCTCAGATTCGGCTGCTGATATCACCAAGTCCACCAAGAATAAGGATGTATCCCAGGTCAAACTGCTGGAGCAGGAGATCCGAAAGAGTATTCAGCAAATGAATTTGGGGGCATTTCGAATCGGAGAGATTGAAATCAAACACGCCAACGTCCTTTTCTTTAATTTTCTTAGTAAGAGTAACCTTAATGCTGAAAAGACATCACTTTTAGTCAAAAACATCGATTTGACCACAAAGGGAGAATGGACAACTCCGTTCAATGCGGAAGGCTTTGAGTTTGAACTGGAGGGGGTGGATTTTGCCCTTCCCGATGAAGTGCATACCCTTCAAGCCAAAAAGGTTTTTATCTCCTCTTTGGACAATCTGATCAATATTTCTGCTTTTTCTATTCGTCCCGACCTCACTAAGTCCGGTAAATCCTATTACACGGTGGATTTGGAAAAGCTGCTTTTAGGAAATGTTGATCTCAATAAGGCATTTATGACTTCGGAATTGGAGGTAGACGAGCTCATCCTCAATGAGCCATTTTTCAAAGTGGCCAACAATCCTGATTCCCAATCGGACAGCTTGGCAACCGGTAACCTGAATGAGTTCATTCAGGGTATTCTCAAGTCGGTGGACATCAAAGAACTGTCCATCAATGAAGGCAAATTTGTCAAATCCCAGATTGGCGATACCTTAAAAAATAGAATTGAATTGGATCGTTTCAATTTCAAAATGATCAAGTTCTATTTGGGAGAAGATTCCCTAAGACAGGAAAACCAGTTTTTTTATGGGGAGGATGCCTCCATGGATATCGAAGGAGGGAGTCTATATTTAGGGGATGAAATTCACTTGATCAAAGGGGAGAAAATTTTTGTATCCTCATTCAAAGACGAGCTCACCATCCGAAACCTGTCTGTTTTTCCCAGAGAGGAAGCCATAAAGTCAAAGTCTCCGGAAAACCTGATCCGAATCAGTCTGCCTGAATTTTCATTGGAGGACATTGACCTGAAAAAGCTGTACAATGAAGGGGTATTTAATGTTTCAAATCTTCTGATTGACCGACCCAATGTGGAGATTGTGGATTTGGAATATTCTGAAAAGAAATCAGAGGAGGTGTCCACCAATGAGCTTATTTCAGGGTTTTTGAGCCAGGCTACCATCCGATCCTTGGAGGTAAGAGAAGGGACGGTTCAATTTACTGATGCGAGAGGAAACCGAAGCAATGATGTGGGATTTGATCGTTTCAGCTTTTTTCTGGATGATCTGACTATACAAGCTGACCCGTCATTGCCGATTCAGGACCAATTCTATGCTGAAGAAATAGCTTTGGAACTGTATAATTACCGGCTCAAAATTAAGGACAATCTTCATGTGATTAGAGCAGACAAGCTGATGGTGGATTCCCGGAGAAGTCTGTTGGAAGTTCAAAACCTGAGTATTAAGCCGGAATCCAAGGAGCAGATCCAAACGTTGCTGGATACCTACGGAAAGACTTCGGCCGTGGATTTTACGGTTCCCCTGTTTCGGGCGCAGGGATTGGACGTCAAAGCAGCTTTGACAGAACAAAAATTAAAGGTATCCCTCATTGATATGCCCAACCCGGAGTTTTTGATCGATACCTATAAATCAAAGGTCAAGGATAAAAATGAGGAGTCGCTTCAGTCTACTGCTGATGTGAAAAGTCTCCTATTGGACTATTTCACCTCCATATCCATAGATTCTCTCGATTTGAGAGAAGCGAAAATCAAGTACCAAAGTCTGGTAGAAAACAAGAGAAGCAAGTTTGAGGAAAATAATTTTTCGCTCAAACTCAAAAACTTCTTTTTGAATCCTACAGACAGTAGTTTTTCCGGTCAGACTCTTTTTTCGGAAGAAATCGACCTGACGTTCAATAATTATTCTTTTAGCATTGCGGGAGGCAAGTACCTAGCTGAAACGGATCTATTGAACTATAACTCTAAGGAAAAAATCATTCGGCTTGGGGGGCTCATTCTCCAACCGGGCGAGGAGACGGACAGTCGATTGAATTTGGGGCTTAATTTCCCTCAGGTAATTCTGAAAGGGGTCGATATCGAGGAGTTTATTTTTGACAATGTACTTGATCTCCAAATGCTGGAGATTGACAGGGGATTAGTAGAGATTGGAATTGATCAGAAAGTCAGTTTGGGACCAAATTCAGGCAGACAACGAAATGTCCAAAATGCACTTCAGCTACTGAAGATTGATTCGATTCAGGCCAAAAACTCCGAGCTTCAGGTAAGTTATTTGGGAGAAAATGACTCCAGGCAATCCATTAAGACCGGCTTTGATTTCTTGATCAAAGACTTTTTTATGGATACGCTCTTGGTGGACCGTTCCGATTTGAGCTCCTTGTTTTCCACACTCAATTTGGATCTGAAGGACTTTGTTTTTGCACTCCCTGACAGTGTGCACACTATTAGCTTTTCCAATGTAGGTCTCGGAGACCAAAGGGAAGAGGTCCTCTTTTCCAATCTGAGAATAACGCCAAAGGACCATTTTGGAAAGAGTGGAAGTCCGGTGATCGATGCCAAAATCGATCAGCTTTCCATCAGGAACAACGGCCTGACCGATATTTTAGACTCGAAGGTGGTTGATCTGAGTGCCATTACCCTGATCAATCCCCAGGTCGATTTATACCTTGATACCCAAAAATCCGCGGGACCTGGGAAAGAAAAAACCATCGCTGAGAGCAAAATGGTCGAATCCATCTTGTTGGGAGATTTACGCCTGAAAAACGGACGAGTTCAAGTCCATCGCAAGGGTCTTGGGCCAGATCCAAGGTTAAATTTTCCCGAATTTAATTTCTTGGTGGAAGATTTGGGCATTGACCTGATGAATCAGGAGCAAAAACTGGATCTCAAGGAGTTGGTCACCAAAAATATATCCTTTGAAATCAAGGGCTATCAAGTGGATACTCCTGATAGCAACTATCGCGTGAGTTTTGAATCTATTGGCTATACCGATGGGGATCTGGAACTGCAAGGCATTTATTTTCGGCCTATTTTGGGAAACTATGCGCTGCTTCGAAGCCTGTCCTATCAGACCGATGCGGTGACCGCCAAGGTCAATTCTATCCGGCTGGAAGACTTGGATCCAGCAGAATACATGCAAAACCAAAAGCTGAAAGCAAACAATCTGATTGTCTCAGGGGCTGACCTGGACTTGTTTAGGGATAAAAGAATACCCGGAGACATCAACTTGTATAAGCCTATGCCCCAATATCTGATGAGCCATGCGCGGGTTTCAGCCGATATTTTTTCGGTGAGAGTGAGAGATAGCCGAGTGAGGTATTATGAATTTGCACCCAAGGGGAATATGCCCGGAATGGTTAGTTTTGACAGGGTTCAAATGGATTTGGCTCCTTTTTACTTAAGGAAGGAAGGGGAAGTGTATCCTCTCGATAAAGCAAGAATTGGGATTCAAGCCCATATTATGGATCAGTCAGAGGTTGATCTCAGTGCTGAATTGTATTTCGGGGAGGATTACCCCATGGAGGTAAAAGTAAAAATGAATGACTTCTCGTTTTCAGAAGCTGATGATTTTCTTTCCAAGACACTTTTTGTAAAAGCCATTGACGGAACTGTGACGGATGGAGAATGGAATTTTCGCCTGAATGATGATTTTGCCAAGGGACGGATGAATTTTGGCTACACCAGTCTCAAGATCCAGTTCTTGGACAGCTTGACACTCGAGCGGGGATTGGGCAAATTGAAAATTTATACATTTGGCGCAAATCTGCTCGCCAAAAACAACAACCCCAGAGGAGGGAAGGGAAAAATAGTCAGTAGGCGCATCTTTCTGGAGCGGGACAAAAGCAAATTTGTTTTCAGTGCTTGGTGGAAAGCTACATTTAGTGGACTCCGCGGAACATTTGGCTTGGGAAGGGCAAAAATCCCTAAAGACCTGAGAAAAGAAGAGGAGGAGTAACACCTACTGCAAAAATGAAAGCTACATTTCAAGTAGAACTTTTCAGAATAGGGTAAAAAAGGTTTTTTTGAGACTTAAAGACATAGGGAAGCAACCGAGTGAGAAGAGGATTAAATCCTTTGGTTGGATTTGGAGAAAAGAGGTAAAAACGAAACCCAACCAATTTTTTTAGGCTCCTTGATTTCCTCGGGATAAATTTACCTCTTCAGGATGAGCTTATGGTATTCTCTGTGGGTTCCCCATGCGACTTCCAGGGTGTAAACTCCCGAAGGCTTGGATTGGAGTATATCTTTCAGCCGAAGGCTCAAGTCCTGGGGTCTTTCCTCCAGAATAAGGTCATCCTGTCCAGTGGAAGAAATCACCCGGACTTGGATTTGTTCATCTTGATAATTGCCGAAATCCCGAAGTTCCAAATGGATTGAATTTCCGGTGCTAGGATTGGGATAAACTTTCCATTGGGTGGTTCCTGAAAGGGGTTCGACTACAATAGCTCGGGTATCGCTGTAGGTGAATTCGGTGTTCAGATCAATTTGCTTGAGGCGATAAAAGACATTCCCGCCCGAGGCTGGCAGCCTAATATCTTCAAAAGAATAGGAAACGGGGGAATCTGAATATCCCTGTCCTTTCACTTCCCCTATTTTTTCCCAGTTTCGAACGTTATTTATCGCGCGTTCGATTTCAAATCTGTCATTTTCCCACTCTTTGGCGGTTGACCAAGCTAGGATTGCAGATCGGGAAGACGGCTCATAAGTGACTGCAAAAGAAAGGAATTCTACCGGAAGGATGCGGAGTAATTCATATCTGATAATAACAACGCCCGAACCTCCATTTCCACCTTTTCGGCTGGTTGAGCCTGAACCGCCGGCTCCACCGCCACCCGCTCCAGTATTTGGTAAGCCATTCCCGGCTCTGGTGGTTCCGTTGCCTCCTGTTCCTCCGCCACCGACTCCGGGAATTCCGATGCTATTGGTTGCACCGGCACCACCACCACCACCGCCTCCATAGGTTGCTGTAAACCCTATAGTAACTGAAACTCCAGCGCCCCCGTCACCTCCTCGTCCATTTGAACTTCCATTATTTCCGTTGGCGCCTCCCGAGGCTCCACCACCACCACCACCATATTGGTTAGCAGAATTTCCATTTGAGAGGCCATCTCCTCCTGTGGTTCGTCCATTACCTCCTGTTCCAGAATTTCCATTTGATTGGGCTCCAGCACCTCCTCCCCCTGATCCGGAAAGTCCTGTAGTGCCATTCTGTCCATTTTGTCCATTGGAGCGACCTCCAGCGCCACCTCCATTTGCAGTTAGGGTAGTGGAGCCATTGGAAAACCTTGAAAGTGACCCATTCCTTTGGGATGCATTTGTCCCATTGCTATTCCCTCCTGCACCAACCACAACATTATAGGTCTGTCCTGAAGGAAGACCAGCCCCGGGTATGGTAAAGGTTTGGGCAATTACAGCACCGGCTCCACCGCCTCCACCTGCTTTATTTTCATTATTTGTGGAGGTATTCCCTCCAGAGCCACCACCACCTACGACCAGTACCTCATACTGTGTCAATCCTTCTGGGGGGGACCAAGTGTATGTTCCAGGGCAATTGTACACTAAGATTACCTCAAATCCGGACGTGAATACTGGTTTGGGGCTACATGTACATTGCCCAACCGAAGCATTGGAAGAAAGATTGTTACCAGTATCTGGGACTCTGTTTACATTAATTGGAGATCCACCACTTCCGATAGAACCCCAATTGGTTAAGTTGGGACCTTCCACTATCAATCCATTACACTGTGATGCCGAACCACCCCTAATTATCCCTCCCCCATTGTTGGTGAGGTTTCCTCTTATTGCTAGCTGTCCGTTAAGATTTATTTGGCCATTGTTTGTCGTGTTCCCATCTACGGTCGTGTTTCCACTGTTTAATGTACCTCCTCCGTTGACAGTTAAGTTACCCCCGATGGATACCGTTCCGGACGAAGAGTTGATAGTTGTATTCACATTGAAGTCTCCAACCACACCCAATATTCCCGAATTGGTAATGGTGGAGCCGCCGTTTCCATTGAAATTGCCAGAAACAGAAAGAATTCCTGAATTATTTAAGGTCCCGTTAACAGCGAAGTTTCCTGAAACACTTAAACTTCCCGAGTTAATTAAGGTACCACCACTATTTAAGGCAACCGAGCTTAAAACTAATTTTCCGTCATTAGTCACTGTGCCCGCATTTATGGTCAAGGCACCTGTTTGAGTTCCAGAATTGACAAAACTTGGATTTCCGCCGCTATTTAAAGTAACGTTTCCTGTGATAGAACCCCTGTTGGTTAAATTGGCTCCGTTATTTGAGGTGAAATTTCCAAAATAGATACCCTCATTTAAAAAGAGTCCACTAGCTCCTCCAATCGTTAGATTTCTTGGTGTTCCGCTTGTTCCAAATTGTCCAAAATTCCTGATTATAGTGTTGGCCTGAATATTTTGAAAATTTCCACTAAAAACCACTCCCTCAGCTATACAAACCTGAACTCCACTTGCAGATTGTAGGTTGACATTATTTGTCCGATTTCCTGCGATACAAACAACATCGTTGTTCTGCACATTTCTATTTGGGATAGGATTGCCGTCTCCTGAAAAAATTATGGTGCAACTGCCGCATTGCCCCCACGCTTTACCCTCGTCCAGAAATTGGGTACTAAAAAAAATCAGAAATAAGAGAATAAGTACTCTACTCATGCTAATACCAACACCCCAATATGGTTTTTCCCAAACTGCATTAACTAAACTACAATGCTTGCAGAATGTTTTGGCTACAAATATACGTGCTTTAAATACGAAAAAATAGACGTAAAAGGATTAATCAAATTCTTTTTTATTCCTAAGCCATTGAAAAGCAGGGAAATAATAGGGTTTTTTTTCGGATTTAACAGATAAATGGATACCTGGACGAAAAAAATGACTGGATTCAATACTTAATTCATTTTAATGGAAATCCCCAAGGATACGAGGTAGATCAAAGTGTCCTCAGCACTTCCATGTATTCAAAGACCAAATTAGGCCTCCTATTTAGGGCAGGTGGAGGGAAAGGAATGCTGACCAAAGTCGATGGTACTTTAGTAAAAGTACCCTACTATTGAGAAATCGTAGACACATTTATCATCCTCTCAGAATTCAACCGAATTAATCAACAGCCTCCACTCGGAATCCATAAATCAAAAGTAGTTCTATTTTTAAGAATTGGACTTTATTGAACCAGGATAGATCAGGGGAATGGCCCATACCCTTAAAAAGGAGTGGCGATTTTTAATCGAATATTTTTTTAAAAGGTATATCTTAAGCCAGGACCTAAATTAAGCAAAACTCTACCTTCTCAAAATCACCTTGTGGTATTCCCTGTTGGCTCCCCAGCTGATTTCCAAAGTGTAAACTCCTGCAGCTTTTAACTGGAGGATATCAGCAAGACGAAGACTTAGTTCCCTAGGACTTTCCCCTTTCAGAATATCAAATTGGCCGGTTGCAGAGATCAGACGGACTGTGATTTCCTCATCATTGTAAGCCCCGTTGTCCAGCATTTCCAAGTTGATCGGATCTCCCGTGGTTGGGTTAGGATATACCTTCCATCGGGTCAATCCAGGCAGGGATTCTACCTGAATGGCCTTGATATCGCTGTATGTGAAATCCCCGTCAAAGTCAAATTGCTTCAATCGATAGAATATGTTGCCACCTGCCAATGGGAGTTTGAAGTCTTGATAGGAATAATCAGTCGGAGAATCCGAGTAACCCGCTCCATTAACCTGACTGATGGTTTCCCAGGATTTTACATCATTGACTGATCGCTCGATTTCGAATCTGTCGTTTTCCCATTCGTTGGCGGTAGCCCAGGTCAGGTCCCCAGAGCGCATAGATGAATTGTATTCCGCATTAAAATAGAGGTATTCCAAAGGTAAAATTCGGAAGTTGGGGTAGCGGATGTAAACGACGCCTTGGAAGCCGTTGCTTCCACCCGTTCTTCCAGCTCCTCCACCAGAGCCATAGGTGGTTGCTGGCAGGCCTATTCCTGTATTGTTTCCTCTTCCTCCGGCATAGAAAGTCGTGCCGCCTGAATTGGTATAAGGGCTTCCTCCCATTCCCGGTTCGTTTACTGTAGCTCCGTAAGAAGTTCCTCCACCTCCAGCTCCATAATAAATGTTTTCACCTGAAATGCTTTGCATCACCCCATTTCCGCCGGAACCTGCACTCATCAAGGATGCATTTCCAGATCCGTTGTTACCTCCCAAAGCAGCTCCTCCTCCTCCGGCGCCGGATCCACCGTAACTTTGGCCCATCGCAACACCCCCATTGTTTCCGTTGCTGGCCACCCCTCCTGAGGATGCGTTGGTTCCAAAAGCCGCTCCTCCGCCTCCTGAAGCTCCATCAGAGCCGACTCGATCTACAGAATTAGCGCTGGAAGATCCTCCACCACCACCTCCTGCGGCAGCTAAATCATTGAAGCTATTTCCACCGGCATAGGCAAAAACCGGACCGGTGAAAGTTGACCCTGTTCCATCACCCCCTTGCTGATTGGCACTGGTAGCACCAAACCCTTGTCCGCCCGGAAGTACCTGGAATACGGCTCCTTGAAGGCCTGGGGCACCATTCATGGTGATGCCTGTGAAATGCTGATAAATCACGGCTCCACCGCCGCCGCCGCCGGCAGCATCACCAAAACCACCGCCTCCGCCGCCACCGACTACCAACACCTCAAATTCATCCAAGCCATCCGGTGCATTCCAAGTCCATGAAGAACAATCCCCCGTCACACGGATGACAGTATAGCCCTCAGAATCAGTGTATTGATATACATCACCAGTGCCTGAGCAAGGTGATGGATCTGGACAATCGTAAGTAAATACCAACCTTCCATTTGGACCGGTGGTACTTACTATAGCCTGGGCTAGGCGATCAGCAAGTGGTTCGGTATCAGGGACCTGTGTAGCAAAAACGTCTGTGCCGTTAAACACCACAAAGATAAGCTCACCAGGAATGACGGAAACGCTTTGAGTAGCTGTATTTCCACCTGTGCCATCTCCAAAAGCCTGAATGGTAACCTGGCTCACACCGGCAGCAACTGAATAGGTGGCGTTTCCATCTCCAGCCAAATACTCCGTGCTACAATTGATACCGTAAGGTACGGTATTGTTGTTTGGTGGACTGTAGGGGCAAAGGGCCGATATCTCCCGGATGGAATTGATGGTCAAAAGGGTTGTTCCTTCATTCGAATAGGGTAGGGACTGGAAGGTGAATTGACCGGTGGTAGTGACGGTCACCAAAATAGTCTGGTTTGGCGCGGCATTGGCTCCGCTTAAGCTATAGTTGATCTCATAGTTGCCGGGAGTCAATTCATTACTGTAAACGGTGAAAGTAGAAGTATAAGGAGGAGTAGACCCCGATGCGGGATTAACCACATCAATACTAATGATCGGGTAGGTCGGATTGTCAACGGTGATGGTTCCTGTTGCATTTATGGTACCGCAGACCCCTGTCACAGGAATACTGTAATTGAAAGATCCCACTTCCGTTGGAGTGCCTGATATAGTGATTTCTCCAGTTGAGGAATTGAAGGCAGCACTTACACCCAAAGGCAAGCCGTTGGCTCCTGCTATTCCTGCATTGGCTATACCATTGGCTCCGGTAGAAGAATGGATAATTGTAACTGGTTGGGGTACATCCAAGCACAAGGGGGGATCCGGGTTGACAGGAGCCACGTTAATATTCGGCAGGATGGTTACCTCAACTGGACTGGTTGGAACTGATTCACAAACTACTCCATTGAATGTGGAAACTGTTCTTCTTCTGAATCTGGTAGTGACAAATAGGGGAGGCGCGTCATAGGTTGCCAAATTTGCTCCGCTTATCTCTGTCCAGGTAGTAAATGGACTCACTGAAGATTCCCAAACATAGAATAGGGAACCTGAACCGGTGCCATTATCCGGGCTTGTGAATGCGGTGGGGTCTTCTCCCTCGCAAATTGCCTGATTAGATGCAATACTTCCAGGTGTCGGAACGGTGCTTACCGTTACTTCCACAGGGGCAGTTGGGACAGACTCGCAGGCAACACCGTTTAGGGTTGAAATAGCAATTCTTCTAAATCGAGTGGTTGCCGTCAAACCAGAAGGGGCATCGTAAGTGGCCAAACTGGCACCACTAACTGGAGTCCAAGAAGCGAATGGACTTACTGAACTTTCCCAACGGTAAGTAATTGTTCCACTTCCAGAACCTGCAACAGTACTGGTAAAGGCCAAGGGATCTCCCCCATTACAAATGGTTTGATTGGTGGCAATTGAACCTGCCGTAGGTATCGTCTGAACCGTAATGGTAACTGGAGGGGTGGGTGGTGACTCACAGGTAAGTCCGCCCAATGTAGCCAAGGTTGTTCTTCTATATTGGGTGGTTGTAGGCAAAACAGGGGGATCGTAGGTAGCCCCTGTTTGTCCTGGGACAACTGTCCAGTTAGGAGTGGTCAGATTAGTATTGGACTCCCATCGGTAGGATATTGTCGCCCCGGATTCTCCGGTGCCATTGGTAACACTACTTAAGATCATCGGGTCTTGCCCGGAACATACGGTTTGATTGGCTGCAATCGCACCTGTTGTAGGCGTGGCGCGTACAGTAATTGTACCGGTTGCTGTGGTGGGTACACAAGTACCTACAGTTGTAATGGTGTAATTGAAAACACCTGATTCAGTAGGTGAGCCGATGAATTGAAGGTCAATACCATTCCAGATGGCCGTAATTCCATTGGGCAGTCCTGTGACTTCAGGTCCAAAAATACCACTACCTGCGTTATAGGATAATGGGCCTAGAGGACTGTTTTGACAAATTGTTTGGTTGTCCGACCCAGCGCCAGAGGTGAGAACAATAAATGGTTTTAGTGTTCCGAAGGATATATCATCCAGACCAAAGTCGTTTCCTCCTGCTACAGTATTCAAGTTTCTGATTCTAATTACCGCTGTTGTCGCAGTCCCGGAATTCCAAGTGGGATCACTATAAAATCTGACCCAGTTGTTAAGATTTACTTGAGCATCAGAAGTCGGTTTAGGGGCAGTGTTCAAATCAGCAATTGTACCAACTAAAACGCCATTCACTTCAAATTGTAGTCTTGCTGGGTTTGATGGGTTCAAATTCATTGCCCACGCCGAAAAATAGTAATCGGTATTAGGTTCAACGGTTACGGTTTGCTGCCAGATGATTCTTTGTCTTGGTGGAGTTCCTATGGTAGTGGTTGCTCCATTTACCATTAAGAAATTTCTGGGTCCGGTGGCATTGTTGGTCCGGTCTCTGCCATGGAAATTCGGGTGATAACCTACGCCGTTAGTGGGGCTGTGAGCACTTGTATTTACTGCATATCTAGTCTCCGGCCATAAACCTGAAGTGTTAACCCCTGTGTAAAAGGCTTGATTCTGGGTATATTCAGTGAAGAAGCTAGGGCTCGCAGGGTTGAAATTTGTAAATGAGCCATCCGTTACCAACTCTTGAGCAACACCAATAGATTCTGTGGTTGAGCATCCATTTGGAGCTGTTACAGTTACAAAGTATTGACCGGAGAGATCGACCAGAATATTGGAGGTGGTCTGACCGGTATTCCACAGGAAGGTGCTGCCTGGTACGTTTGAATTGGCTATCAATTGAACTCTTCCCCCGACCACGCAATAATCAGGTGCCACAGTAACTTTAGGACTGGGATTTACTGTAATTGTAAAAGTCTGAGAAGGACCATCGCAACCATTGGCTCTTGGAGTTACGGTAATTGTTGCCAGAGCCGGGGCGACGCCATTATTGATTGTGGTAAAGGAAGGAATATTCCCAGTTCCCGAAGCAGCCAAGCCGATGGATGGATTAGAATTGGTCCAATTGTATTCAGTGGTGGTTGGATTTCCATTGGGAAGAAGAACTGGGCTCCCGGTAAAGTTAAATGGACCGACGGCTGTACCATTACATACTGCTGCTGGAGAGCTTACCGGAGATACATTTGGTTCTGGTTGGACCCGTACTCGAATAGTAAATGGGGCTCCTGTACATCCATTGTAGATAGGGGTTACAACATAATCTACATTTCTCCTTCTTATGTCACTGTTGAAAATAGTACCTGAAATAGTTGTACCGGATCCATTACTGGATCCCGATAGATTACCATTTTCATTCGTGAATACCCAGGTGTAGGTGGTACCAGCTGGAATTAAGCCATCGACACCATCTTGGGGGGTAAAGGAGAAAGACTGTCCGCTACAAATGTCATATCGAATATCAAAGGGGTTACCAGGAAATTGATTTGTTATTGATGGGACAGGATCAATTCTTACCGTAACATTTGCAGTAGTAGAACAGCCATTTGCTGAGGTTGTCAAGCTGTAAACGACGTTTACGGGACTTGATGTAGTGTTTATCAGTGTCTCATTGATATTTCCTGTTCCACTTCCTGCAGTATTGCTTATCCCTGTCACAGCTGCTCTCGTCCAAGAGAAACTTGCTCCAGGAGTAGTACTTGTAGGAGTGTAGGTAAAGGCAGCATTGCTGCAAACCGCCGCTGGAGTCAGACTACTGCTCAAGGTCGGGCTGGGATTTACCCTTACCGTTACATCTTGGGTGTTACTGCACCCATTTGAAGAAAGAGTAAATCGATAGACTACGTTTTGTGGGATTGTAGTGGTATTAATAAGAATCTCATTGGGATTCGCGTTTTGAGGTGTAGTAATTGCCGGATTGCTGATTCCAGCTACAGCGGCTCTTGTCCAAGTGATGGAGGTGCCCGCCGTGGCACTTGTTGCCGTATAGGTGAATGGACTACCCGTACAAATTTCAGCAGGAGCTAGTGTACTGCTTAATTGAGGAGTTGGATTCACCGTCACTCGTACATTTTGAGTATGGGTACACCCATTTTCATTGATGGTGTACACATACGTCACCTCGATGGGATTTGGGGTGGTGTTGTTTAATACTTCGTTGGGGTTGGAAGCCTGAGGAGTCGTTACCGCAGAATTACTGATGCCAGGCACAGCAGCTCTGGTCCAGGTGAAAGTAGCAGTTCCACCTGCGCTGCTTGGGATGTAGGTAAAGCTAGACCCACTGCAAATGGCACTAGGAGTTAAGCTGCTGCTTAATGTGGGCCTTGGATCCACCCGAACAGTAACGTTTTGTGTGTTTGTACAGCCATTTGCTGTTAGGGTAAAGGCATAAATTACATTGATCGGACTGGAAGTTGTGTTGATCAAGGTTTCATTTGGATTCGAGCTTTGAGGAGTGGTTACAGCCGGATTGCTGATTCCTGCCACTGCTGCTCGAGTCCAGGTAAATGTGGTTCCCAACACTGTGCTAGTAGGGGTGTAGCTAAAGGTCAAATTTCCGCAGATAGCCGTAGGGTTAATTGGGCTGCTTAAGGTGGGAGTTGGCTTAACTCGTACCGTGACCTGCTGGGAATTGCTACATCCATTTGCTGTGATACTGTAGGTGTAGACTACATCAATAGGATTTGATGTGGTATTTATCAAGACCTCATTCGGATTGGCGGTTTGGGGATTTGAAATCGCTGGATTACTGATTCCTGCCACAGCTGCTCGGGTCCAAGAGAAAGTGGCTCCAGAAATGGTACTTGTAGGGGTATAAGTGAAAGCAGAATTACTGCAAATATCCGGAGGGCTTAATGTACTGCTCAGTGTTGGGTTGGGATTGACCGTGATGGTCACCGTAAATGGATTGCCGGCACAGGACCCTGTTGCTCCGGATTGAGGGGTCACGGTATAGACTACGTTCTGAGGAGTGGTGCTCGTATTGGTTAAGGTTTGGGAAATGTTCGTCTGAGCAGTAGTCTGGGTGGTTTCTCCACTGACATTGGGATTATCTACTACCGTCCATGTGTAAACCGTCCCAGAAGGAACCACATTGCCCCCTCCATTGGTCGGAGATATAGTGAAGGCATTACCACTGCAAATGGTCTGTGCCTGGGCAAGAATTTGTGGACTTGGATTGACCGTGACAGTCACGGTAAATGGATTACCCAGACAGTTTCCTGCTGCTCCGGATCTTGGAGTCACCGTGTAAATGACCGGCTGAGGAATCTGGGTGAGGTTGATTAGTGTTTGAGAAATGGTGGGCTGCCCGGTGGATTGATTGGTTTCTCCTGTGACATTTGGATTATCTGCCACAGTCCAAGTGTAGGAGGTTCCGGCCGGCACCACTGTTGTACCTCCATTTGTAGGAGATACAGTAAATGCTGATCCACTGCAAACTGCAGTAGTTTGGTTTGGAATTTCAGGGTTTGGATTGACTGTCACTGTGACAGTAAACGGATTCCCTACACAAGTTCCTGAAGTAGGAGTAACTGTGTAGACCACATTTTGAGGGAGGTTACTGGAATTGCTTAGTGCTTGAGAAATAGTTGGCTGAGCTGTAGTTTGATTTGACTCTCCGTTGACATTGGGATTGTCCACAACGGTCCAAGTATAGGTGGTTCCTATAGGTACTCGGGTAGCTCCTCCATGGACGGGAGAGACGGTAAATGTTTCTCCATCACAGATTGTGGCAGTTTGTGCAGGGATAGAAGCACTTGGATTGACCGTAATGGTAATTGTAAATGGATTGCCCAAGCAAGAGCCTGAAGTGGGAGTTACGGTATAAGTCGCTGTTCGAGGAGTATTCGTGGAATTTACTAAGGAGCCGGTTATGCTGCTTCCACTTCCGGCAACTCCTCCCGTAAGTCCTGCAGATAGGGTAGGGGCTGTCCAAGTGTAGGTAGTTCCAGAAGGAATTGTCCCATCGATACCTTGTGCTGGAGTGACAGAGAATGTTCCACCAGTACAAATAGTCTGGTTCAAATTGTTGATTTGAGCTTTAGGATTCACCGTTATTGTTCCGGTAGCCACCTCTGATCCACAAGCTCCAATTAATGGAATAGAATAGGTATAAGGACTGCCTGCAGAGGAAGTCGGCGTTCCTGAAATAGTGATTATACCTGAACTCCATGTTGCACTCACTCCAGGAGGAAGACCATTTGCTCCGGCCACTCCATGGTTTGCGATTCCGGTCGTGCCGGTGGTAGTGTGGGTAATTACCGGATTTAATGGGGTATCCACGCAAAGGGTTTGGTTTGCTGCCGTAGAGCTTGAGCCTGTAATTGCAAAGGCACCAGAAACGGAAGAGGTCACCGTACCGCAATCGCTTGTAGCCAAAGCATAGTAATAAACGGGACCAAAATCTGAGGTTGGAGGAGTAAAGGAAGAGCTGATTTCTCCTGTGATCAAGGTTCCTCCCGATGTTGAAGCGGAGGAATTACGGTACCACTGATAGGATAGATTAGCACCAGAAGCCTGAAAGGTCAAAGCTGAGAAGCTGTCTCCCGGGCAAATAGTCTGAGGGGAGGTATCCAAGTCTGAGACTATTGCTGTGACAGGTGGAGAGACAAAATATCTTCCTGAAACATCGGAAGTGACTGTTGTACATGGGCCGGTAACTACCACATAATAGTAAAATTCTCCTTGAGTTGAAGAAGGAGGGGTGAAGCTGGCCGAAGTTGCACCGGGAACTGCAGTGCCACCTACCGAACTGGCAGTACTGTTGCTAAACCACTGATAGGTCAAACCGCTTGCTCCACTTGCGACCACCGAAATGGGAGAAAAAGTATCTCCGAAGCAAACTTCAAATGGATCTACACTGGGTTGTGTATCAATTTGGGTGTCACCATTGATCGTGACAGTAAGAGTAAATGGATCTCCCACGCAGCCTCCTGATATCGGGGTCACAGTATACACCACATTCTGAGGACTGCTGCCAGTATTTGTCAGAGTTTGGGAAATAGTGGCTTGAGGTGTTCCTTCGTTGGATTCTCCTGTCACATTCGGATTATTAGCTACAGTCCAAGTGTAAGTAGTTCCCGTGGGAACTATTCCATCCACTCCTTGCACCGGACTGACTGTGAATGTACCTCCAGAACAAACCTCTTCAGAAAGTGTAGAAATATCCGGTGTTGGATTTACCGTCACCATGACTTCCTGAATATGGGTACAACTGTTGGCTGTGATAGAATACTGGTAGATTACATTAATTGGATCTGGAGTGGTATTGACCAAAACCTCATTAGGATTGGTTGATTGAGGTGTCGTGATCGCAGGATTACTTATTCCAGGGACTGCCGCTCTAGTCCAAGTGAATACTGCCCCACTGGTTAAGCTGCTTGGAGAATAAGTGAACGTTTCATTTCCGCAGATAGCCGGCGAAGTCAAAGGGCTGCTTAGGGTGGGGGTTGGATTTACGGTGACGGTTAGACTTTGTGTGTTGCTGCATCCATCTACCGATAAGGTAAATTCATAGATTACATCTATTGGGGAAGCAGTTGTATTGACCAGGGTTTCGGTGATAGAGGCGGTGCTTCCGGTGCCAGCCGGGTTACTGATTCCCGAGACCAGGGCCCTTGTCCAAAGAAATGAAACCCCTGGGGTGTCACTTGTCGCAGTGTAAGTGAATTCCCCACCGTCACAAACCTGAATGCTTGTGGCACTGCTCAGTGTAGGAGATGGTTTGACGGTTACTGTGACATTTTGAGTGGTAATACATCCATTTGCACCTAAGGTAAAGACATAGACAACATCGATCGGATTAGCTGTCGTATTGATCAATGTTTCATTGACTGTATCCCCTGTACCACTGGAAGCAGCATTGCTAATTCCGGAGACAAGGGCTCTGGTCCAGGAGAAAACTGTGCCTGATGTTGCGCTCGTCGCTGTGTAAATAAGATTATCATTTGAGCAAATTTCCAAGCTGGTAGTGCTACTCAATACCGGACTTGGATTTACCCTTACTGTGACACTTTGGGTGTTGTTGCATCCATTTGCTGTCAGCGTAAAGTTGTAGACCACATCAATTGGACTGGCCGTGGTATTGATCAAGGTTTCATTTGGACTGGAAGGCTGAGGAGTAGTGACGGCTGGGTTACTTATTCCTGATATAGCTGCCCGGGTCCAAGTGATATTCGTACCCGCAGTAGTACTTGCAGGTGTATATGAAAACACAGAATTGCTGCAAATAGCAGGAGGACTCAAGGAAGTGCTTAAGGTTGGAGTTGGATTTACCCTAACGGTTACATTCTGTGTGTTGGAACACCCGTTTGCAGTAACGGTATAGGCATACACCACATCGATCGGATTAGCCGTGGTATTGATGAGCGTCTCGTTGGGGTTGGAAGCTTGTGGAACTGTTACGGCTGCATTGCTGATTCCGGTCACAGCGGCTCTTGTCCAAGTAAAAGTAGCCCCGCTCACCGAGCTGCTCGGATTGTATGTAAAGAGGGCGTTGCTACAAATAGCCGTGGGTGATAGTGGACTACTTAAAGTTGGGGTTGGATTGACTCTAACTGTTACATTTTGAGTATTGGTGCACCCATTGGCAGTGACGGAATAAGCATAGATGACATCCACAGGACTTGTGGTTGTATTGATCAACACTTCATTTGGATTAGAGGCCTGAGGGGTAGTCACCGCAGGATTGCTGATTCCGCTTACCGCTGCCCTTGTCCAGGTGAAAGTTGCTCCCGGAGTCAAGCTTGTAGGGGTATAGGTAAAGGCTGAATTACTGCAAATCGCATTTGGACTCAAAGTACTGCTCAATGCTGGAGTCGGATTGACTCTTACCGTTACATTTTGGGTATTGCTGCATCCATTGGCCGAGATGGTAAAGGCGTAGACCACATCAATTGGATTTGCAGTAGTGTTAACCAAAACCTCATTGGGATTATTGGTTTGTGGAGTAGTGATTGCCGGATTGCTGATTCCGGCTACTGCAGACCTAGTCCAGGTAAAGCTGGCACCACTTGTGGAGCTGGTTGGAGAATAGGAGAATAAGCCATTGCTGCAGATAGCTGCCGGGGTTAAAGAACTGCTTAGGACTGGTGTTGGGCTAACAGTTACTGTAACATTTTGTGTATTGGTACAACCATTGGCAGTCAAAGTGTAGACATATACTACATCTATCGCATTGGGTGTGGTATTGACCAAGGTTTCTGTAGAGGTGGCCCCACTTCCACTGGCTGCCGGATTACTTATTCCTGCTACAGCTGCTCTTGTCCAGGAGAAAGATGTGCCCGGAGTAGCACTGCTGGCTATGTAGCTGGAGGATACATTACTGCATCGGGTTTGGTTAAGTGGACTGCTGAGGGTAGGCCTTGGGTTGACAGTAACGGTAACAGTGAATGGGTTTCCCACACAACTTCCTGCTGTTCCTGATCTGGGCGTGACTGTGTAAGTAACAGTCTGAGTTACGGTTGAGGTATTCGTGAGCGTTTGGGAAATTGTCGATTGGGCTGTGGCTTGTGCCGACTCTCCTGTGACATTGGGATTGTCTACCACCGTCCAAGTGTAGGTAGTATTGGCGGGAACGATAGTGGCTCCACCGTTGGTAGGGCTCACTGTAAAGGCCTCCCCACTACAAATGGTGGGTGTTTGGGTTGGAATGACCGGGCTCGGATTGACTGTAACCGTCAAGGTAAACGTATTTCCAGTGCAGGCACCGGCAGTGGGAGTCACCGTGTAAGTTGCGTTCAAAGGCGCATTGGTAGAATTTATCAGCGTACCCGTAATGCTGGATCCACTTCCAGCCGAGCCACCGCTCAGTCCAGCGGGAAGGGAAGGACTGGTCCAAGCATAGGTAGTGCCCGCAGGAACAATGCCGTTGGTGCCATTGACCGGTAAGGCAGAGAAGGGCTGATTGCTACAAGAAGTTTCACTCATAGCAGTGATTGCAGGTCTTGGATTGACGGTTATCACCACATTGAATGGAGCTCCAACGCAGCTTCCCGTAACTGGGGTTACAGTATAGGTTGCTGTTTGAGGGAGGTTGGTTGGGTTAGTCAATGTACCAGAAATCGTATTCCCCCCTCCTGGAATACCACCGGTTATCCCTCCGGTTACCGTTGGGGCGTTCCAGGTGTAGGTGGTCCCGGCAGGCACTACGCCATTTGTACCATTCGTTGGGGTCACAGCGAAGGAGCTCTCACTGCAAACTTGCTGATTGATCGTAGTAATTGAAGCACTGGGATTTAGCAAAATGTTCAGCTGGAATGGACTTCCTGCGCAACCATTCGTGATAGGGGTTACCGTGTAAACAACCGGCTGGGCCACGTTTGTAGGGTTAACCAGGGTTCCTGTGATAGAAGACCCTGAACCAGAAGCACCTCCCGTGACTCCTCCAGAAACCGAAGGTGCGGTCCAGGTGTAAGTTGTTCCTGTAGGAATTCTACCATTTACCACATTTAGAGGCGTGATGGTGAATGGAACCCCGCTACAGAGAAAATCACTAAAGTTATTGACTTCAGCTACCTGAGAGATCGTGATATTGACGTTTCTTGTAATGTTTCCGCAGGAGTTGGAGGCAGTTACCGTGTAGTTGGCAGCAGCAAGACCAGTTAATGTGGTTGGAGTCCCGGTGATTTGTCCTGTAGTAGTATTCAAGGATAGACCGGCCGGTAAAGCTGGAGAAACAGAGAATGTCGTAGCAGGACCGCCTCCGCCAAAGGAAGGATTGTTGGGTGTGATCGGAGAACCCGCACAATAAGTCACAGTATTGTTGGTATAGTTGAGTCCCGTAGGAGCAGCAGGAGTAATCGTGATATTCAATACTCTTGCTACGCTGCCGCAGGAATTAGTAGCCGTCACGGTGTAAGCGGCTGTGGGGACTCCTGCTACAGTTGTGGGTGTTCCGGTAATTTGGCCAGTAGATGGATTAAGGGATAAACCAGCAGGTAAAGCAGGGGATACTGTAAAGCTGGTAGCCGATCCACCGGTTACTGTAGCATTATTGGCTGTAATGGCTTGGTTGGCGCAGTAGGTGGGATTATTATTGGTATAGCTTAGGGTGGAAGGGGCTTGGCTTATGGTAATGTTTGGAGTAATGTATTCTGCATTTCCTGGCCTGTTCCTAAACCAAAAATTAGCCTCATTAACTACGTCAAATCTGAGGTTATTCACTCCAGCTGCCAGAGGAGTAGTATATCCGCCTCCTGCATTATTGGAAGCTCTTAAGGTGAAATTATACGTTCTTGTGTCTCCGGGTGCAAGGTTATTAGCATCTGTTCTTACGTGGAAATCATTCCAGTTGACACCATTTGGGTTCCATCTTACTCCAATATTAATATCCGGTGATGCATTTGTCCAAGGCGCTGTTCCTCCATTTCTAATTGTTACCGAAATGTTTCGATCTTCTCCGGGACACCAAGTTGAAGAGCCATAATCCACGGAAACAAATTCGGCACAAAACTCATAAGTGTATGTGATTCTGATTTGGCCATCGCCTCCATTACCTCCGTTTCTGTCCGTTCCAGAATTTGCTCTACCTCCTGAACCTCCACTACCTGGATCATTTCCAGCAGTTCCAATTACATTATTCGTATTTCTACCATTTGCACCTGCGGTGCTTCCGTTGGAAGATGTTCCACCATTAATTCCTGACCCAGAGTTTCCATTTCCTGAAGTGCCAGCACTAGCCCCACCCCCACCACTTTCAGAATTTGATGCATTTCCTCCAGCTCCACCATAATGAGAGGCTAAGGTTCCTCCAATGTTTCCAGTTGTTATAGCTGCTGCCCCAGATCCCCAAGTGTTATTTGTGTTAATTGTTCCTGCCCCATTTCCCCCAACAGCAAGAAGGGTCGTATTATTTTGGAACCAACTGCTTTGTCCATTGCCGCCTGAACCGCCATTGCCACCTTGGCCAATAAAGAAATTAATACTCCCAGAAAGTCCAGTAAATGTACGCCGAACATAGCCTCCTCCAGATCCCCCTCCTCCCGCAGATGGATTACCATTAGCTCTTCCTCCAGCTCCTCCAGCGCCCCAAACTTCCACAGTTATGGAAGTAACATTGGCAGGGACTACCCATGTTCCTGCACCAGTACTCGTCAACGTAACCGTTTCGGTACACTGCCCCCTCACTTCTCCGACTCCTAGGCATCCCATAAACAGGATAAATAATGAAGTCAAGATCCAAAATCTTCTCCTGAGCCCCGGCCCTTGATTTGGGAGCGTAGGCCTAGAATTTCGACTTGGGAAAAAGTCCTTCATTTGTGTGCTGATAAACCTAACAAACATACAAAAAAACGAATTTCAAATGCATTTTTTTGCTTGAAAATCTTCTCCTTAGCTCTTGCACTATAGCTTGAAAAAGCTGAGGAAAATTGGCAAAAAATCCTAGGTTTGTCACTGTTTTGAAAGTCAATGACCCTTTGGGAAATCCTTGTGAAAATGAATCCAAGCAGAAGAGGATTATCCCGGAATGAAAAAATCCCAAAGCACACCACCTTTCATTCCTTCCAAATAAGGCAAGTTGGCACCTGTTGCCTGTTTTCCGGCTGCCTCCGAACTCCCAGCTTAGGACATCTGGCAGAGCAAATAATATCCCTGGAAAAAAGGATTTGGTACAAAATAAACTGTAACTGTTCTCCATAGGCAATACCCCTCAGTCCTCAGAAATATCTTTTTCATTTTTATCAAAAGGAAACAATCTTAAGAAGTAAAAACCAATTATACAAAATATTATTTTAGTGTCGGATTTTAGTTTTGGAAATACAAAAATCTGTCCTTCAAGTTGATTTCAGGAAATGAAAGAAAAGTGTAAAGATTCGAAAACGGGCCTGAAGCGTACTGCTTAGACCTCCTGAAGGCGAAAAACCCTGCTTGGCAAGTCAACCTTTGCAATTAGAATAACTAGCTCTTATGAGCATCTGACAAATAAAGAAGATGATCTTAACCTTTAACCTGAATAATGAACTGGAATCAATTTTGTGCCTGGCATATTCGCCTCTTCCGTTTTGGGATATTTGTAATCTGGATAAAGTCTTACCAAGGTTGGTACTTTACTCATGCGATCTGGCACATATAATCGGATTAAATCGGCCCTTCAGGCCTAACGAGAACTGATAGGGCCACGAAATCCCAGCCCTGAGGACTGGGTTAGTATAAGTCGGCTCGTTGGGCCTAAATTTCACTTATTTGCGCATTGCAAAGAAGGCCAATGGCCTGACTTATAATAGCTCAGGGTGTAAGCCCTGAGAAACCGAGAATGATGAATGAACAATTCAAAGGAGGTCTGAAGGACCGTGTTTTCCGAGAATTAAATTCCCTGATAATACGATTGTGATTAATTCATTATTAGTTAAATTAGAATTGATATCCTATTGGTTTTCAACCTAATCTAAAGAGTCATGTCGCAATCTTTGGCAAAAGTTTACCTACACATCATTTTTTCTACAAAAGGAAGAAAGCCACTTGTGAAAAAGGAATTAAAGGCTGGGATGGAATCCTATTTGGTAAAAGTTGGTAGTGATTTGGGATCCTTCACAGAGGCAATTTACCTCAATCCAGATCACTTGCACTGGCTATGTACCTTGCCAAGGACTATCACAATTGCTGATTTTTTAAACAAAATAAAATCTAATTCATCAAGAATTGGAAAAATTGAGGTAGATGAAAACTTCAGCTGGCAAAATGGTTATGGAGTTTTCTCAGTAAGTCAATCCAAGTTGGAAGTGGTCAAGAAATACATTGAGAATCAGGAAGCGCATCATCAAAAAATCTCATTTCAGGATGAGTATCGGGAGTTTCTTGAAGAATATAAGGTGGAATATGATGAAAAATATGTGTGGGATGAATAAAAAAATTCGGCCCTTCAGGCCTGGGTGGAAATCTCGCTATTCTAAAATCCCAGCCCTGCGGGACTGGGTTAATATAAGTCGGCCCCTTGGGCCTAGTCCCGGGATCACTTCTAAGTAGCCTCAACAAAGAAGGCTGGAAGCCTTCCTCAAACCAGCTCAGGGTGTCGGCCCTGAGATTATGGTGTTGTAGTGGGTATATCGTGAAGGTCTGAAGGACCGTGATGTATTTCCATTAATTTAGTCGGCCTTTCAGGCCTAATCCTGACCAACTGTGTATCTCTTTCCCCAGCCCTGCGGGACTGGGTTAATATAAGTCGGCCCCTTGGGCCTTTTCTCCTAAAGAATCACCTATCTCAATGGATCAATCAAAAGGCTGAAGGCCTGACTTGTTGCAGCTCAGGGTGTCGGCCCTGAGATTATGGTGTTGTAGTGGGTATATCGTGAAGGTCTGAAGGACCGTGATGTATTTCCATTAATTTAGTCGGCCTTTCAGGCCTAATCCTGACCAACTGTGTATCTCTTTCCCCAGCCCTGCGGGATTGGGTTAATATAAGTCGGCCCCTTGGGCCTTTTCTCCTAAAGAATCACCTATCTCAATGGATCAATCAAAAGGCTGAAAGCCTTCCTCATACCAGCTCAGGGTGTCGGCCCTGAGATTATGGTGTTGTAGTGGGTATATCGTGAAGGTCTGAAGGACCGTGATGTATTTCCATTAATATAGTCGGCCTTTCAGGCCTAATCCTGACCAACTATGTATCTCTTTCCCCAGCCCTGCGGGATTGGGTTAATATAAGTCGGCCCCTTGGGCCTTTTCTCCTAAAGAATCACCTATCTCAATGGATCAATCAAAAGGCTGAAAGCCTTCCTCATACCAGCTCAGGGTGTCGGCCCTGAGATTATGGTGTTGTAGTGGGTATATCGTGAAGGTCTGAAGGACCGTGATGTATTTCCATTAATTTAGTCGGCCTTTCAGGCCTAATCCTGACCAACTGTGTATCTCTTTCCCCAGTCCTACGGGACTGGGTTAATATAAGTCGGCCCCTTGGGCCTAGTCCCCGGATCACTTCTAAGTAGCCTCAACAAAGAAGGCTGAAAGCCTGACTCATACCAGCCCAGAGAATATGGAATTACCCCATGATTTTGGGAGGTCTGAAGGACCGGATTTTCCCGAATAATTTTTACAAAAAAAACCGACCCTCCCGAGCCGGTTTCATTTTTTTTATATGGGCACCTGTGCTGAGCGAAGTCAAAGCATCGGTCACCAGACATCCACCATCGGACCTCTTTACCCATTCATACTGATCAAAAACTCAGCATTGTCCCGGGTTCCTTTCATACGGTTAAGTAAGAATTCCATAGACTCCTGAGAGTTCATATCGCTCATGAGCTTGCGGAGAATCCATACGCGCTGCATCTCTTCCTTGTCCATCAACAAGTCCTCACGACGGGTACCTGATCCCAATACATCAATAGCAGGGTAGATTCGACGGTTGGCCAACTTTCTGTCGAGGGCCAGTTCCATGTTGCCGGTTCCTTTAAATTCTTCAAAGATCACCTCATCCATTTTGGATCCTGTCTCCACCAAGGCTGTAGCGATAATGGTCAAGGAACCTCCGTTCTCTACATTTCTTGCCGCGCCAAAGAATCGCTTGGGTTTGTGCAATGCATTCGCATCCACACCCCCGGAGAGGATCTTTCCTGAGCTAGGTACCACCGTATTGTGTGCACGCGCAAGTCGGGTGATGGAATCCAGAAGGATTACCACGTCGTGCCCTACTTCGACCATTCGCTTGGCTTTTTCCAAAACGATGTTGGCTACCTTCACATGGCGGTCGGCCTGCTCGTCAAAGGTGGAGGAGATGACTTCTGCCCGAACAGAGCGGGCCATATCCGTCACTTCCTCCGGACGCTCATCGATCAGCAGGATCATCAGATGGACTTCCGGATGGTTTTTAGTGATCGCATTGGCGATTTGTTGAAGGAGGACAGTCTTACCAGTCTTCGGCTGGGCTACGATCATTCCTCGCTGTCCTTTCCCGATAGGGGCAAATAGATCCAGGATTCGTGTGGAGTATCCATCCGGCTTGGTGGACAGGTTTAGTCTTTCTTCAGGGAAAAGAGGGGTCAGGTATTCGAAAGGTACCCTGTCTCTGATTTCGTCTGTAGTTTTTCCGTTTACTGTGCCCAATTTGAGCAGGGCAAAGTATTTCTCGCCTTCTTTGGGAGGACGAATGGAGCCTTTGATGTGGTCTCCGGTCTTCAGTCCAAAAAGTTTGATTTGGCTGGGCGATACATAAATATCGTCCGGAGAAGCCAAGTAGTTGTAATCCAAGGAGCGAAGAAATCCATAGCCTTCCGGCATAATTTCCAAAACCCCTTCATTTTCGATCACCCCGTCAAATTCCCTTGGGCTGACAAAAGGTTTTTTTCGGTTGGAGTTCTGAACCGTCTCAGCAGCCGGCATCATCACTTCGTCGTGAGATTTGAAGTTTTTTCTCTTAGGAAGTTCGATTTCAGATTCCTGTTTGCCTCCTTTGCTCTCCTCGTCGGAAGAAGTATTGGGCGGTGTTTCTTCAGAAACATTGGCATGGACATCAACTTCCTCAAAGACCTTTCTTCTCGGTCTGAATGTCTTGGGTTCTTCTGCGTTTCCAGGATCTCGTTGGGGTTTTTCCGCTTTTGGAGTCTCCTTTTTTTCGGGTTTGGGTGCAGGTTCTCGCTTGGGCTTGGATTCTGAGACGGGTTTTTCTTCCTTGGGAGCCTCAGGTTTTTCGGGGGCCGCTGGAGCCGCAGGGGCTTCAGTCACGTTTTGTCTTTTGAATTTCGGTTTGAAATCAGCTGCATCAGCGGGGGGGGTGGTAGGAGCAACTGTAGCGGATTCGGTTTTCTTTTGGTCATCTTCCGCTTGTGATTCGACGACGGAGGGCTTTTTCTTGGGGAGTGCCTGCTCTGGGGTGATGGCTTGCTGGTCGAGGATGGCGTAGACTAGGTCGTCTTTTTTGAGGTTTTTGTAATTTTTGACCCCAAGTTCCTCAGCAATCTCCTTCAATTCAGATAAAAGCCTGATTCGGAGTTCTTCTATGTTGTACATAAAGAGGGAATGAAATAAATAAAATCTTGTATGATGTGGTAATTGGAATCGTGGATGATTTTCTGAGCAAAAAAGGTCTGCAGGAAAAGCTCAAGTCAAAGTGGGCTGACTTGCTCATACACGGTGATAGCGCAATAATAAGTCCAAGCTTTGGATTTAACAAATTTTTTGAAACAGGATTCCTTTTTTTCCTAAAAGAATCAGGATAAGACCTGTCGAAGCACGGCCAGGGATTTGAAGGGGCTGGGATTGTCCAGATGCTCACTGTAGTATCCCAGCAAGAAATCCAGCAGTTTTCTCCTGAGGTCGGCATTGATTTTTTTGGGACAGGTGTAGCCCCCGTCCAGGAGCTCATTGATAAAATGGTAAGCCTCTTTTTGCTCGGTATGGGTGAAAGGCTGTTGTCTGGACTCTTCAAAGTACAGGGAGGCTTCTTCGGGGCCAAAACCCAGGTATTTGGCTTTTTCCAGTAAAAAGACGAGAGGAAAATGGGCCAAAAACGTATCTTTTTGATCCAAAATCTGAATACTTTCTTTCAGGAAATCAAAAAGAGACTCATTCTGATAGTTCTCATAAATACTTCTGCTGATCACTTCGGTCATAAACAAAGCGATACCGGTCCGCTGAAAATCGAAAGGGATCATCTGAAGGGGGAATTGAATTTTTGCCTCCGATACTCTTTGCAATCCTGCATTTTCCTTGTCATAGACCACTAAGTCCAACAGGGTTAGGGGTTGATAGAGTGCCATCTTGCTGCTTTTTCCCTGAGATCTGACCCCATTGATCAGGTAGGCCTTCAGCCCGAGCTCACGGGTAAAGATTTTCACAATGATGCTGGTCTCCTTGTAGCGGATATAGCTTAAGGCAATGCCCGAGGTCTTTTTGATCATGGGGATTTACTTTTTATCCTCCAGAAAGCATTTTCTGCACCGGGCTTCATAGCTTTCCTTTTCTCCCAACACGACCTTATCCTTGCTGGCAGAGAGCCTGAGCGAAAAGGCAGCCAAATCCCCGCATTTCATGCAAATCGCATGGACCTTGGTCACGTATTCCGCTATGGCCATCAATTGCGGCATGGGTTCAAAGGGTTTTCCTTCGAAATCCATATCCAATCCTGCCAGGATGACCCGCTTGCCCTGATTGGCCAAAAGCTGCACCACCCGGAGGAGTTCGAAATCAAAAAACTGGGCCTCATCAATGCCTACCACCTCACAGTTTCCAGCCAAGAGCAAAATATCCCCTGCAAATTGGACCGGGGTGGAGCGGATGCTGTTTTCGTTGTGGGAGACTACATCGGATTCATGGTAGCGCTTGTCAATGGAGGGCTTGAAGATTTCCACCTTGAGTTTGGCGATTCTGGCCCGGTGGAGTCTTCGGATAAGCTCTTCCGTTTTTCCTGAAAACATAGATCCACAGATCACTTCGATCTGTCCTTTTCGTTCGGCAGGTCGTCGAGTATTGGGTGATGGCTCGATAAACATGAACTATTCGGTATAGGTAAGGTGAGGAAACTTATTGATTTCGGCGACCCGTATGAGGATCTCTCCTTCTAAGATACGGGTTTGACAGGTCAGGCGCTCGGAAGATTTTAGGCGGTTTTGTTTTCTGTAGAACAGCTCCCTTTCTGTGGGCTCACTGAGCTTTCCTTCATTTTTTATCAAAATCATTTTGCAGCTCGTACATCTTCCTTTTTTCCCGCAGGCATGCATCCAATCAATTCCATTTTCATGAATTAATTCGATAACTTTACGATCTCCGTGCACCGATTCAATGACAAAATTTCCAAGGTTTTGAATGATAATTCGGGGCATTTTTACGTTTGATTTTGAAAACCGGACCCATTCATGACAATTCAAATTAACAGCAATTATTTAGAAAATTATTCTAAAGAATACGCCCAAATCGTCTGCGACCGCTTTTTTTCTGACCGAAAGTTCATTTCCGGTCAGGAAATCATTCAGTTGACGAACAGCGTTCAGGTCAATTTTTTTATCATCAAGCGGCTTTTTGAACTTTGGCAGGAGGAATTGGGAAAGCTAAAATCCAACCCGTTTTTTGATTACAGAGATATTTCTGTCCATGAAGCTTTGACCCAGTTTATGAATGTGCTTTCACGAAGAATCAAAGTGGAACGAACCCACTTTGAACCCCTGGTCAAGGATGCGGTCAGCCAATCGATTCATTTGGCCTGTTTTCCTGTGGATTTTTACCAGACTGAGATTCAAAAGGCTCCTTCAGGCAAAATCAACGAGTACCTAAGGGAAAACCGAAAGTATTACAAATGGCACGATCTAGTGATCACTTTTCTCATAGACAAGGCAGGTTTTGGTCAGGATAAGGACCCTTATCTCAAAGCCATAGCGGCCAACTATCAAGTAATCCGCGAAAATCTGGAATCGGAAAACCTTCTCTTGGCTACCTTGGGAGATGTTCGTCCTTTTGACACAGATCAGTACAAGGGGCACGATTCAACCTCTTCTGTTGAAAAAGAAGAACAACCCAACCCTGAACCGATGGTCAGATCCATCTCCCCTGAACAGACTCCTGTGACCGTTAAGGAAGAACCGATTTTGGAAGAAGTGAAAGTGGCGGTGGTAGAAGCGGCCAAACCCGTATACCAATCGCCAGCAGCCAAGGGGACTTTGGACTCAGTGGCCTTAAAGTCCCATTTTTCTGCCCAAAGCTACAAAGGCATGAAAGGCATTTTGGGGGAATTGTCCGATAGCCTGGCCTTGAATCAGCGGTTTATGTTTACCAAGGAGCTATTCGATGGCAACGCGGATTTGCTCAAGCATGCGCTCAAATCCATCGATCAGGCTGGGTCTTTCGAATCGGCCATTGAGCTGATCAATTCCCGCTATGTGGCAGAATTAGATTGGGAAACTGATTCTGAAGTGGTAAGGGAGTTCTTGATGTTGATTTATCGCAAGTATCCAGATTGATTTTTTTCCCCTAGTTTTAGCAAGAAGACTGGGTTGTTCGGAATCGGAGAGAAAACCCAGCTTTTTTTTGCCTACTTCCATCAATTCAACCGACCTAACTGAGAGGCTCGTGAAGAGTCCAGTTTGATAAAAATAAAAAGCAAGACGGTAAAAGACCAAAGTGAGGAACCTCCGTAGCTGAAAAAGGGAAGCGGGATACCTACCACCGGAAAAAGCCCAATGGTCATGGCAATATTGATCATGAAGTGGAAGAGCAAAATCGAGATCACCCCATACCCATAAATTCTGGAAAAGCGGGTTTTTTGTCGTTCGGCCATGATGACCAGTCTGTATAGCAATCCCGTAAATAAGCTGATTACCACCAAGCTGCCTACCCATCCAAATTCCTCACCCAAGGTGCAAAAGATAAAGTCTGTATGCTGCTCAGGGACAAAATCAAACTTGGTCTGTGTCCCTTCCAGGTATCCCTTGCCAAAAAGGCCTCCGGAACCAATGGCAATTTTGGATTGGGTCACATTCCAGCCCACACCCAAGGGGTCAATATTGGGGTTGAAAAGCACCATGATTCTGTTTTGCTGATGCGGGGGAAGCTTGGATACCACATAGTCGAGGGAGTAGGTAAATGCGATCAGTCCCAAACCGATGAGGGAAAGGACTATGGTTTTTTTCACGCTCCTTCTGCCCAAAAGTGACAAAGTGATAACCAGTAGTGCAATAGCTGCTACCAGGTAGAGGTTGTTTTCTACTCCTAATGCCAATAGGGCTAAAGCCACCATTCCAAAACCCAACAAAAAATACCATTGAGGCAGCCCTTCCCGATAAAACATCAGAAGGAAAGCAAAAAACACCATGGCTGTTCCGGTGTCCGGCTGAAGTAAAATCAATAGAATGGGAATAAATAGTACCCCGAAAGCAATCAGTTGATTTTTAGTTTTAGTCAGGTCAAAAGTGGGCCTCTCCATAATTTTGGCCAAGGCCAAAGCTGTGGCAAACTTGGCAAATTCTCCAGGCTGAATTCTAAAACTGCCGAAACCAATGGACAAAACCTGTCCATTGACTTCTTTTCCTATGAATGGAGTGACTACGAGGAGAGCTATAAAAAAAAGGAAAATAAACAAGGATAGATTTTCAAAAAACCGATAGTCCGCCACCATAATCAAGATGATCAAGATCACCGAGATTCCGATCCGCACGAGCTGTTGCCCTGAATTGATAGACATATCAAACATGCTCTGAGGAGCTTGACTATCATACACTGCCGCATAGATATTGAACCAGCCAAAAATTACTAAGGCAAAATAGATGAGGACCACGCTCCAGTCCACCCGACTGATTTGAATATCAGATTCTCTCATTTAATAAATAAAATTGCCTGCTACTACATATTCCTGAAGCGCAGGTCTCGTGATCTCTCCCCGCAGGTATTTTTCAATCATCAAGGAGGCTGTACTGGCAGCAGCCCTACCTCCCCAGCCTGCATTTTCCACGTAGACGGCTATGGCGATTTTTGGATCCTCCTTCGGAGCAAAAGCAATAAATACCGAGTGGTCTTCCCCATGGGGATTCTGCGCGGTACCTGTTTTTCCAGCCAGGGTGATATCCTTCATCGCTGCTCTTGCGGCTGTTCCATAAATGGCCTCTGCCATGGCGTTTTGGATCAGATCAAAATGATGGGCGTCTACACCCACTTCACGCTTGATTTGGTATTTTCCGGGAATAAGTGTGGGATCACCATCCACTGCCTTGATCAAATGCGGGATGTAGTAGTACCCTTTGTTGGCAAAGATGGCAGCCAAATTTGCCATTTGAAGGGGAGTGACCAGCATCTCTCCCTGTCCGATCGAAAGAGAATAGATCGTAGAATACTTCCACCTACCTTCCCCGTAGATTTTGTTGTAGTAATTTCCCGAGGGGATTTGGCCGGGCTTTTCGTTGGGGACGTCCACGCCCAGATTGGACCCCAGCCCAAAGCGCATTACTTTTTCCTTCCAGTCATTCAGGCCGATTTCCGTATCCTTGAACGTATTGGAGACGATTTCACGGTTGATGATTTGCCGAAATGCTTGATGGTAATAGGGATTGCAGGAATTACGGATAGCTCCAAATAGATTGACAGGACTTGGGTGATTGTGGCAGGCCACTAAGGAACGGTTGCAGGAAAAGGTTGTCTCAGGCACCAAGATTCCATCCTGCAGTCCTATCAGGCTTTGAACGATTTTGAAAATAGATCCAGGAGGGTAGGTGGCCATGATGGGTCTATTAAACAGGGGTTTTTCAGGGTCCCGATTGAGTTGGAGGTAGTTTTTACTGAAATCTGCTCCTGTCAGTACATTGGGGTCGTAAAACGGCGCTGAGATCATGGCCAGAATTTCTCCGGTCTTGGGTTCTATGGCTACCACCGACCCTTTTTTTCCTTGCATGAGCATCTCCCCGTAGCGCTGAAGGTCCATGTCCAGGGTTGAGGTGATGTTTTTTCCTGCGATGGAGGCAGTATCGTACTCCCCGTCTTTGAATGGACCTTTATCCACACCCCGGACATTGACCATTTTGTATTTGACCCCCTTTTTTCCTCGAAGGTCATTTTCATAAAACCTTTCCAGTCCGCTCAAGCCGACGTAATCTCCTTGGGTATAATACTTGGTAGTGTCTCTCTCAAGTTGGGTTCCGCTGATTTCTCCGATATACCCCAATGCATGGGCAGCGGTGGAGTTGGGATAGGACCTCACGGATCGGGTCAAGATAAACAGCCCCGGATAATCGACCAGAAAATTCTGTATCCTTGCAAAATCCGTCGTGGAGATCTGCTTGATCAGCGGGGATGGCTTCACAGTAGAATACTTTCGGGCAGCCGTCAAGGCTACGTTTAGGTCCTCTTTGGAAATCTCAAATAGCTTGCAAAATTGAAGGGTATCCTTAATTTTCAGTTCTTTAGGGACCACCATCAAATCAAAAATGGGATTATTGTAGACCAAAAGTTCTCCATTTCGATCATAGACTAATCCCCGGTAGGGATGGTCTACGATTCGTTGGATAGCGTTCCGTTCAGCTTTTTTCAGAAAACTGTCATCGAGTACTTGAATAGAAAACAGGCGGACAAGGAGAACCAAACTCACCAGGAAAATAAAGATGAGAATGATTACCGGTCTTTGATCATTCATCAGATTCCCCTCCTACGTTTGAAGAACAGAAGTTGCACAAGTATAGCCAAAAGGCAAGTGAAAATCGAGGAAAAAAGACTTTTTGTCAGAATTGAAAAAAAGCTTCCAAATCCCCACTGATCTAGGCCAAAAAAGGCCATGGAAAAGAGAAAAACCAGAGGAAAAGCATAGCTCAAAAACCAACCCAAGCCCATTTCCCCCAGGGTGGGAGCCTGTAAGTCATCATAGCCTCCGGTGGGGCTGATTACCCGAAGCCATAGTGGTCTTAAAAAGGCAAAGAGAGTCGCTGCTGCCATGTGAATTCCAATCGTTTCGTAGAAAACATCTACCATGAATCCCATACCAAAAGCGATCAAAAGCAGAGGAATTGCACGAATACTGATCGGCAATAGCAAAATCCCCAACAAATACAGAAAAGCGAAGGCCTGACCAAACAACGCCAGATTTTTCAGAAAAAATATCTGGATCAGCAGTAAGGCCGACAAGCTAAACAGGTAAGAAAAAAAACTTCTAATATTCATTGCTAATCTCTGACTGTTGATAGAGCGAGTCCAATTCCTCAAACTGGGTATTTTCTACCAAGTAGACATAGCTCACTTTGCTGAAATCTGTACTCAGTTTGATTCGGATTTTCAGGTAATTCGGATTATCCGTATCGGGATTGACCTCATTGATGACTCCGATAGGAATACCCTCCGGAAAAACCGCGTTGAATCCAGAAGTAATTACCGTATCCCCGGGTTGGGTTAAAATATGCCTTGGCACATACAATAGATTGGCCTCCAGGGAATTTTTGCCATCCCACTGCACGGAGACCAGGTCATTGGTGGATTTGATTTTGGCCGAAATCAACAGGCCTGTATTGAGCAGGGAGAAAGCTACCGAATAGTTTTCTGAGACGGATTTGACTCGTCCCACCACGCCATCAGGATTGAAGACACCCATTCCGGGCTTTACCCCATGCTTTTTTCCTTTGTTGAGGGTAAGGTAATTCTGCGCAAAACGCAGGGAATTGGCAATGACCCTAGCTCCTCGAAACTCATAGGTCATCTCCAATGCAGAATCAAGGGGCAGATATAGGCTATCGGCAGGATAGGTGAGGAAAGTAAGTTTCGACCTGATTTCGGCATTTTCCTCCGTCAGGGATTCATTGGCTTCTGCCAAAGAGAAGAATTGCACCAAGTCGGCTTGCTTCTTCAATACAGATCCAATGACTGCATTGGAACTGTTGAAGAAAGCCGCCCCTTGAGGGGAGTTGTTGGTGACGACCATCCAGATGGCTATCACTTCCAAGAGGATGAATAATAGGAATGCTCTTAATCGGTAAAGAAATTGAAGGATGCGTAGCATTCAGCGATTAGGTCATCAGTACAGTTCGGAAGTTTTGGATGTTTTTCAAAGCCGTTCCAGTGCCTCTTACTACAGCCCTTAGCGGATCCTCCGCAATGTGGATAGGCAATTTGGTCTTTTGGTGAAGCCGCTTGTCTAGACCTTTCAGCAGTGCCCCGCCACCCGTGAGGTGGATTCCGTTGTCATAGATGTCCGCAGAAAGTTCCGGAGGAGCGATTTCCAAGGCTTTGAGAACGGCTTCTTCGATTTTGGATACGGACTTGTCCAGGGCAAAGGCAATTTCAGAATAGGACACTTTGATGACTTTTGGAATCCCGGTCATCAGATCCCGGCCACGGATTTCATAATCTTCAGGAGCCTCGTCCAATTCAGTCAGAGCTGAACCGATAGCTATTTTTACCTTTTCTGCTGAGCGCTCTCCAATTAGAAGATTATGCTGTCTTCTCATGTAGTCCAAAATATCTTTGGTAAAAGTATCGCCGGCTACTCGGATGGATTGGTCCGCTACGATACCGGAAAGGGCAATCAGTGCAATCTCTGTGGTACCGCCTCCGATATCCACAATCATGGATCCCATGGGTTTTTCGATATCGATGCCTATACCAATTGCAGCTGCGATGGGCTCATAGATCATATAGACCTCTTTGGCTCCGGCGTGCTCTGCGGAGTCTCTGACGGCTCTTTTTTCCACTTCTGTGATTCCGGAAGGAATACAGATTACCATGCGGTGAGACTGAGGGAACATGCCTTTTTTCTGGCCTGGGATCATTTTGATCAAGCCTCTGATCATTTGTTCGGCGGCATAAAAATCGGCGATTACCCCGTCTTTGAGCGGTCGGATGGTCTTGATATTTTCGTGGGTTTTCTCATGCATATTCATCGCCTCTCTTCCCACAGCCAAGACCCGGTTGTTGGTCTTGTCTATGGCAATGATAGAGGGCTCATCTACCACGATTTTGTCCTTGTGTATAATCAGCGTATTGGCTGTACCCAAGTCGATGGCAATGTCACTTGAGAAAAAATCAAATAATCCCATTTTGTACTTTTGATTGGATTGGAGTTGGTGTTGAAGGTTTAAGATAGTACCTCGATACTGATTTTAAACGCGGGTCGGCAAAATTATTATCTTAAATCGATAAAACTCAGGGAAAGAAGAAATTTTTACAGAATTGCTTTCCGGAGCTCTAAACCGATTTTACCTAATTAAGCTGGGATTTCTTCTGCATTCGCTATTTAAATTCAAAGTGAATGAGGATAAGCTTTTTGCAATTCGAAAATCTTTGTCTTATTTTTGCGCCGTATTCGAAAGTTTCTGGAGGGGACAACAAGTCCCCTCTTTCATTATCTTAACCTATGGGCATACAGCGGCATACTATTGAAGACTTGGCCAAGAAGCATCTTCCGGACGATTCCCATTTCTTGGTGGAAGTCAAAATGGAAGAAAATAGCGGCAAGGCAAAAATCATGGTATTGATCGATGCGGATCAGGGAGTCACCATTGATACCTGTGCGCGAGTCAGCCGGGGCATCGGCGAGGAATTGGAGGCCGATGAATCCATTGTCGAGGCATTTGTCCTAGAGGTATCTTCTCCGGGCTTGGATTATCCTTTGGCTACGCCCAGGCAATACCAGAAAAATGTGGGGCGAGGGCTCAGAGTATGGCTGCAATCCGGCGAGGAGCAAAAAGGCAAGCTGAGTGCTGTGGAAGAATTTGGGATCAAGCTGTTGATCCAAGTCAAAGAAAAGGGGAAAAAGGCCTGGGAAGAAGAATTGAGTCTTCCTTATTCAGAAATTAAGAAATCAATCGTACAAGTATCTTTTAAATAAATCCAATGGATGCCAAAGTCTTAATAGAATCTTTTGCAGAGTTTGCAAGGTCTAAAAATGTGGATCGACCTACTATGATCCGTATTCTTGAAGATGTGTTTCGCGCGATGATCCGTAAAAAGTTTGAAACGGACGAAAACTTTGATGTGACCATCAATGCCGATCAGGGGGATTTGGAGATTTTCCGTATTCGGGAGATCGTCGACGATAACTCGGAGGATATTTGGGATTTTGACAAAATCAGCCTGACGGATGCCCGGAAAATCGAGCCTGATTTTGAGATAGGCGAAGAAGTGTACGAAAAGATTGAGCTGGAAGAGTTTGGTAGAAGGGCTGTGCAAATGGCTCGTCAGACCCTGATTCAGCGGATCAAGGATCTTGAGAAAGATATTCTGTACAATAAATACGAAGAGCAGGTGGGTGAAATCATCTCCGCTGAGGTGTATCAAATCCTGAGCAGAGAGATCCTGCTGATCGATTCGGAAGGAAATGAATTGGTCTTGCCCAAAGGCGAGCAGATTCCGAAGGATCGATTTAGAAAAGGAGATACGGTAAAAGCAATTGTGCACCGGGTAGATATGATCAATGGAAACCCAAAGGTGATCCTTTCGAGAACCTCTCCGGTATTTCTGGAGCGTCTCTTCGAAAACGAAGTGCCTGAAGTATACGACGGTCTGATTACCATCATCAAAATCGTCAGAGAACCGGGAGAAAGAGCTAAAGTAGCCGTCGAATCCTACGATGACCGAATCGATCCTGTTGGCGCTTGCGTCGGAATGAAAGGGTCCAGAATCCACGCGGTGGTTCGGGAGCTTCAAAACGAAAACATTGATGTGATCAATTACACGGAAAATTTGGAATTGTACGTATCCCGTGCCTTGAGCCCGGCTAAAGTATCCTCTATTTCTGTGAATGCAGATACCAAAAGAATTTCAGTTTTCCTGAAGCCGGATCAAGTATCCCTTGCAATCGGTAAAGGAGGACACAATATCAAGCTTGCCAGCAGGCTGGTGGGTTATGAAATTGACGTATTCCGTGAATTGAGTGAATACGAGGAGGAAGATGTAGTCTTGGAAGAGTTTTCTGACGAGATTGAGGAGTGGATCATCGATGAGTTGAAAAAGACAGGATTGGACACGGCCAAAAGTGTATTGGCACTGACCAAAGAGGATTTGATCCGAAGAACAGAATTGGAAGAGGAAACGATCGACGAGATTTTCCGAATCCTCCGAACAGAATTTGAACAATAATAAGGGGATATACCCCAAAGAATACCCTAATTTTACTTAAGATTTCGAAAGAGGTTTTTGCTTATGTCAGAAGAAAAAATGATGCGATTAGGCGCTTTAGCCAGGAAACTCAACGTGGGAACAGCAACCATCGTGGAGTCTCTGGGCAAAAAGGGCTTTGAAGTGCAGGATAATCCCAATTCCAAAATAAACATGGAGCAGGTGGCCATGTTGGAAAAGGAGTTTAAGTCCTCAGCACTGGAAAAAGAAGAGGCTTCCCACCTTTCTATTGGGAAGAGACATGAGCCGATCTCTATCGAACCTGAAGTAGATCGTGCTCCTGAGCCGGTGACTCCACCTGCTCCAGAGCCACAGCCAAAGCCTACTCCTACCCCTCCACCTGCTCCAGCTCCCGAGCCTGAGGTAGAAAAGGTAAACACCGAAGCCCCCAAATTGGGAGGGATAAAAATCCTGGGAAAAATCGATCTGGACAAAAAACCAGCTCCGCCCAAACCCGAGCCCAAGCCTGCCCCTGCGCCGCAAGCGCCCAAACAAGCTCCGGCTCCTGCTCCAAAACCGGTAGAAAAGCCCAAACCAGAACCGCCCAAACCGGCTCCTATGAAGCCTGCCACTCCAACTCCTCCTCCGGCTCAGGAAACTGCACCAGAAGGAGAAGTAGACCTGATTTCTGCGAAAGCAGATTCATTGAAAGGACTTACCGTTTTGGGTAAAATCGAATTGCCGGTAGATAAATCGAAGAAAAAAGGTGGCCCTGTTGCTTCCTCAGACGAAAGAAATCGAGATAAAAAACGCCCTAGAAAACGAATCGATAAACCGGGAGGAAGTCCAAACACCAACAGACCGGACAATCGAGGCCAAAAACCCGGCAATCAAAAACCAGGAAAAGGCAACCAAAATCCTCAGCGTACCCAAAAGGCAGAGCCTACCCAAAAGGAGATCCAAGATCAAATCAAACAGACCTTGGCTAGACTCCAGGGGAATAAGTCAGGAGGCAAGACCAAATCCAGGAGAGATAAGAGAGCTGACCGGGATCGTGAAGTGGAAATGGAGGGAGAGGAAAGCAAAATCCTCAAAGTGACAGAATTTATTTCGGCCAACGATCTGGCTTCCTTGATGGACGTGACAGTAAATCAGATCATTTCTGCCTGCATGTCTTTGGGTATGTTTGTCTCCATCAATCAGCGCTTGGATGCAGAAGCGATTACCATCATCGCAGATGAGTTTGGATACGATGTGGAGTTTACCAAATCCATCGAAGACGAAATAGTAGAAGAGGTGGGGGATGATCCGGAAGACTTGGAAGAAAGAGCTCCGATTGTCACCATCATGGGTCACGTTGACCACGGAAAGACCTCCTTGCTGGATTACATCCGAATGTCCAAAGTGACTGCAGAAGAGGCAGGGGGAATCACCCAGCACATCGGTGCTTATGATGTGATGACCAAAACAGGTCATAAAATCGCCTTCTTGGATACACCGGGTCATGAGGCCTTTACTGCGATGAGAGCAAGAGGTGCCAAAATCACCGACGTAGCGATTATCGTAATCGCGGCTGACGACAGCATCATGCCTCAGACCAAAGAAGCGATCAACCACGCTCAGGTAGCAGGAGTTCCGATGATCTTTGCTATCAATAAAGTAGATAAGCCAAATGCCCGTCCTGAAAAAATCAAGGAAGAGTTGGCAGGCATGAACCTACTCGTAGAAGAGTGGGGCGGTAAATATCAGTCTCAAGATATCTCTGCCAAAACCGGTCAGGGAGTGGACGAGCTATTGGAAAAGGTATTGCTGGAGTCAGAGATTCTTGAATTGAAAGCCAATCCTGATAAAAATGCCGTGGGTACAGTAATCGAGGCCTCCTTGGATAAGGGACGTGGTTACGTGGCTACGATCATGGTACAGGCAGGTACGCTGCGTGTCGGCGACATCATGTTGGCAGGTCAGCACTACGGCAGGGTCAAAGCGATGTTTGACCACAAAGGAAAGAAAGTTAAAGAAGCCGGACCTTCTACCCCTGTTCAGGTATTGGGTCTAAGCGGCGCCCCACAGGCAGGGGATACAATCAAAGTGTATGACACGGAAAGAGAAGCCCGAGAAATTGCCAATTCCCGAGAGCAAATCCAGAGAGAGCAAAGCTTGAGAACCAAGAAGCACATCACCTTGGATGAAATCGGACGTCGATTGGCCATCGGTAGCTTCAAAGAACTCAACATCATCATCAAAGGTGACGTGGATGGTTCTGTAGAAGCCCTTTCTGATTCCTTGCTGAAGCTCTCCAAAGAAGAAGTAAAAGTATCCATTATCCACAAAGGTGTGGGACAGATCTCCGAATCCGATGTATTGTTGGCTTCTGCTTCCGATGCGATTATAATTGGCTTCCAAGTACGCCCTTCTTCCAACGCAAAGAAACTGGCAGAGCAGGAAGAAATCGAAATCCGACACTATTCCATCATCTACGATGCGATCAATCAAATCAAGGATGCAATCGAAGGTATGCTTGAGCCGGAATTTGAAGAAGTCATTACTGGGAATATCCAAGTACGAGAAATTTTCAAAATCTCCAAAGTCGGCACTGTGGCCGGGTCTTATGTCACCGATGGCTACATTACCAGAAAGAACAAAATCCGAATCATTCGGGATGGTATTGTAATCCATGAAGGTGAAATCGATCAGTTGAAGCGATTCAAAGACGATGTGGCTGAAGTCAAAGCCGGCTACGAATGTGGTATCTCTATTAAAAACTTCAATAATATACAGGTAGACGATACCATAGAAGGATATGAAATGAGAGAGGTAAAAAGGAAGAAGTAATCCGAATTACCTCTACTGAAAAGGAACGGGATACCCGTTCCTTTTTTAGTTTTAAGGTATGATTGAAGCACTTAGAGTTATCTTCCTGGGTCTTTTTCTTGGCTCCTGTCTTTCCCTGATTTTGGGATTGATTCGACCGGTTTGGGTGCTTTGGTTTCTTGACCGCTTCAATCGGCTTTTGGTTATCAAATATTATGGAGGGAGTGTACTGATATTTGGCCTAATCCTACTTTTTATTTCATTTGTCAAATGAAATAAAAAATAAAATTCTGTTTTTTTCATTATTTTCAGAATAAGCAATTAATTATCTGCCTTTTTACCAGCATGATTTTTCTATCTGAGAAAAAAACTTGATTTTTCGAGTCCAATTGAATTTCCCTTGAGAAAAGTCATTTCCATAGCCCTCTTGATTTGTTTTGCCGTTTATCATTTTGGCTACTATGGATTTTATTTGTCTGCTTCCTACTCTTTAGAATCCAGCTGGAAAGATAAAATCTACAGCGAGCAACTGGGCTCTCTCGAGGAACGAATGATGGAAATCCCCCTTTCAGCTCCCTATATGGCCAATCAGGAGGACTTTCAAGCTACCAATACCAAGTTTGAAAAGGACGGTAAATATTTCCGTGCCATCAAACAGCGGTACCAAAATGATACACTCCAGATTGTCTATGTTCCGGATACCTCCCGAAGGGTATTGGAGTCATCGGTCAAAAAATGGATTTCCTCTCTGGTGGATGATGAATTACCACAAGATCAAAACGGTAAAAGCATGGTTAAGCTTTTTGCCAAAGACTACGTAGAGTCAGACTTGTTCAACCTGCCTATTGCAGAGCGATCAGGCTATGAAATACAGATTGGGTTTATTTTTTCAGCTTACATGAGTCCTTATTTCAACCTAGACTCACCCCCTCCTCAGATTTCCTGAATGCGAAATTCCTGGTTACTCCTTAGGGTGGAGTGATTAGGCATGTACTCAATTTCAACTGAGCAGGAAATCCCATTTGATTTGGGTCTTCCTGCTTGCCCTATTTTCCCTCTGTTAACTATCAATTTTATTTCCATGAACTTCTACACCAAGTTCCTGAAAGGGTCATTAATGACCATTTTGGGAATGTTCACCTATACCCTATTGGCCCAGTCCCCGACGGATGAGCTCATGATGCCCAAGCAGGAAATCTGCTTCTTGGGATATTATGAATACGGGCAGTTTGACGAATATTGGGAAGGTTCCCTTCTCAGAACTAACGGTACGATCGCCACGGTACAGCGGAGAACGGCCCTGCTGATGGCCGCCTATGGCCTGACTCCGAAGCTGAATCTATACGCGGGACTTCCTTATGTTTCCACCAACTCCACCCGGCCCAATGGGGGGAAATTTGCCGGAGCCCAGGGATTTCAGGATTATTCAATTGGGCTGAAGTACCAGCTTTTCCAAAGGAAAACTGAAGAAAATGAATTTTCGGCCTTTGCCTCCCTGAATTTTTCCAACCGTGCTTCCAATTACCTTTCGGATTATCAGCCCTATTCCCTTGGACTGGGCACTCCCCAGTTAGCCTGGAGAGGAATCCTTCATTACAAGTTGAAAAATGGATTTTATGCCCGAGGATCCGGAGCTTTTGTATGGAAGGGCTACACCAAAGCGGAGCGTGAGTTCTATTACAACGACGGGAGCTACTTTACCCCATGGATGGACGTTCCCAACTCTTGGAATTATGAAGCGGTTTTGGGAAAGTGGTTCAAGGGGAATCTCCTTCGGCTGGAGCTCAGCTATGTAGGGCAGCGCTCTACTTCGGGAGATGACATCCGGGCGTATAATGCCCCGCAACCCACCAATCAGGTAAATATGGACAGACTGGGGGTTTTTGCCCACTACTATTTCCCAAAGGTCAAAGGCCTGGGTATTTTGGCCTCCTTCAATCAGGTGATTTCCGGGAAAAATGCCCCAAAGATGAGCAGCTTCGGCGCCGGCGTTACCTACCAATTTGGCTTGTTTAACTAATGCTAGAATCCCATGAAAAAATATATACTTAGAATAATCTCCGTAGGACTTTTGGGTCTTTTTTCCTGCGAAATGGACTTGCGGACCGAACTTCCCTACCAAAGCTATGAATATGCTTCCCTTGATGAAAACGGAGGAAACTGGAAGCCAATTTTGATTTCATCAGGTGCTGAGTTGAGTATTTCCGCTCCCGAACCGACCAGTTCAGGAGCCTATCAGGCCGAACTGGCCGATACCAAATCTGCTATTCAACAAATGAATCCAACCCAGCGAAAAAATATTGCCTACTGGACCAATAACCCCGTGGTGAGATGGAATGAAATTGCTCTGACGCTCATTGCAAAATACAATTTGATCCCAGGGCCGAACCCGGATGGTTCCTATACCCTCCCCAATCCCTCCAATCCTGAAGGCCCGCCAGCCTTTCCCTTTGCCCATCCTCCTTACGCAAGCCGGGCATTAGCTTATCTGTCGGTTGCGCAATACGATGGCTTGATTTCAGCTTGGCATTACAAGTACACCTTCAATAGGCCCGCAGCCTATGTCAATGATCCCTCCATTCCTTTTGCCTACAAGCATCAGGATATGCCTGCCTATCCTTCCGATGGGGCGGTCATAGCGACTGCATCTAGAAAAATTCTTACTGCCATGTTTCCTTTAGAAGCAGCTTTTTTGGAGCAGAAAGAAAAGGAACACCTGGAATGTTTGCTGCTTTCGGGTGAATTTGTAAAGAGCGATTTGGAGGCGGGTTCAAAACTGGGAAGTGATATTGCAGAGAAGGCAATGATGCGGGCCTCAACAGACGGGATGAAAAATGCCCAAACTTCCAAGGCGGTCTCGGATTCCATTTCCAACGCAGCCTTCCAGCGTTTTGGATGGAAATGGGAAAATATGGAATCTCCCCAGCGCCCGGTGGGATTGACGCCTCTTTTTGGAAAAGTTCGAATGTGGAATGTCCCAAAAGTAGAAGATACCCGACCAGGGATTCCTCCAGCACCGGGATCGGCAGCTTACGAAGCTGATGTAAAAATTCTGAAAGATTATGCGGAAAACCGGACCCCTGAAAGAAGGAGAATTGCCAATTTTTGGCAGGATGGCCTTAGTACCTACACTCCTCCGGGACATTGGAATGATTTTGCTAACCGGTACATTGTGCAGTACAAAATGAACACGCTCAGATCAGCCAGGACCTTGGCGTATTTGAACATGGCTATCATGGATGGAGGAATCAGTTGCTGGGATGCCAAATATTATTACCATTATCCCCGGCCAATTCAGCTGATTCCCAACTTTGAGACCATAGCCGGTTCTCCGAATTTCCCAGCATACACCTCGGGGCATTCGGTATTTTCGGCAGCTGGAGCTGAGGTTTTGGCTTATATTTTCCCCAAAGAAGCCAATCAGTTCAGAGCTTGGGCAGAAGAAGCTGCCTTATCCAGAGTTTATGGAGGAATTCACTGGACATTTGATGCCACCGTAGGTACGCAGCAGGGTAGGGATGTCGCTCAATACACTATTCAGCGAGCTCAACAAGACGGAGCTGACCAGTAGATTTTTTTGAAGTCAAAGAACCTTTGCGGGTTCTTTGGCTTCTGCTTTTAGACTCTTGAAGGCCAGGAAAATCAAGGAAATCGCCAAAACGAAAAGCAAGGCTGCGATCAGTGCCAGTACATAGCCTTCTTCCTGATAGTTTTTCCAGGCAAACAATCCCAAAGAGGCCAAGGTCACGGTAAACATGAAAAACATGGGAATGGTCACAAAGGTCGCGGGGATATTTTTCTTGATCAGCCAAACAGCAATGGTCAAAAGTGCCAATGCGGCTAGAAGCTGATTGGCAGAGCCGAAAATCGGCCAAAGCGTAGAAAACTCCCCGGAGAGAAGTAGAAGCACGGAGAGAATCACCACGATCAAGGTTGAGAGATATCGGTTTTTGGCGAGGACTTTGGCGGCGGGCTGAGGCATATCCTCGAAATATTCCTGAAGGGTAAATCGCGCCAGTCGGGTACAGGTATCTAAGGTCGTCAATGCAAAAGCAGAAACGGTCAAGGCGACAAAGCCTACGGCGAATTGCTCGGGAATGCCTAAGGTAGAAATCATACCTCCCAGTCCAGTAGAAAATAAGGAAACAGGACCCTCGGTGCCTAATCGGTCAACGTATTCGGTTCGGGAAAGGACCACCACTGCCCCGACAGAAATGATGGCCAGAAAAGATTCGATGAGCATTCCTCCAAAACCAACCACCTTGGCATCGCTTTCCTTATCCAGCTGCTTGGAAGTGGTTCCTGATGCTACCAAGGAATGAAAACCCGAAATAGCTCCGCAGGCAATGGTCACGAACAAAACAGGAAAAAGATAGCCGAGATTGTGATCGGAGGTATGGATCTCTTGGCTCATTTCAATCTGTGGATTGGCTACGAAAACACCCAAAACCGCCGCCAGCATCATCCCATAGAGCAGATAGCTGTTTAGGTAATCTCTGGGTTGAAGGAGTAGAGAAACCGGAGTGACCGAAGCCAAAAAGGCATAACCCAGCAGTAAAAAAATCCAGATTTTGTAATCTAATTCAAAGGGAAGTTGGGTGCCGAGATAGACGAAGTAGTACATTAAAACCACACCGATTAGTGTCAGAATCAGAAAAGGAACCGTTTTTTGTCCAACCCTCCGATTGACCATCCCAAAAGCTATGGCCAAACCAATAAAGAAAATAGAAGCAGAGGCGACTCCCGGATTGGCGACAAAGGTCTTGGCAATGATATCGGAGAATACTCCGATGACCAAAATCAAGGTAGAAAAGGAAAACAAGACAAACAATTGCTTTCCCTTGGACCCGATTTGATTTCGGATGATCACTCCAATGGACTTGCCCTCTGTCCTCAGCGATGCGGCCATACTGCCTAAATCATGAACAGCCCCAAAAAATATACCCCCTACCAAAATCCAGATCACTGCCGGTATCCAGCCGAAAGTGACTGCTATGATGGGGCCTACTATGGGGCCTGCACCCGCTATAGAGGCAAAATGATGTCCTAAAACCACGATAGGCTTGCTCGGCTCGTAGTCCACCCCGTCTCTCAGGGTATGGGATGGCGCTTTTCGGCTGTCACTCAGGCCAAATTTGGTGTAGACAAAGCGGCCGTAGAAGCGATAGGCGAGGATAAGAATGACGGCAGATACAAGAAGGAGCAGAGATAAGCTCATGGTTATTGGGATAAATGGTGTGGAGGCAGCATGACTATTCTGTTGATCCGAAGGTCTTCAAAATAATGCAAAATTAGTGTTTAGAAAAAGGCCTTTTATACCAGGTAATCTTTGACCCTGCACTGCCTTCTCTGGATTTTAATTTTAATTAACGGAGATAAGGTCTAAATTTGTAGCCTTTGACTCGTCAAAAACAACCTAATATACCCCTATGGCTTGGTTTAAAAGAACTGATAAAGGAATTAAAACCTCTACTGCTGAGAAAAAAGATGCTCCTGACGGACTTTGGTTCAAGACTCCCAACGGGAATATCATCCATACCCGAGAGTTGAAAAACAACTCTTTCGTGTGCCCGGACGATGATTTTCATGTGAAAATTGGCTCCAAGGAGTACTTTGAGATCATTTTCGACCAAAACAAATTCACCGAGCTGGACAAAGACATGAAGTCCGGTGATCCGCTGAAATTTTCCGATACCAAGCCCTATTCTTCCCGAATCAAAGCAACGATTGAGAAAACCGAACTCAATGATGCCGTACGCACAGCTTATGGCAAGATGAACGGATTGGACCTAGTGGTAGCATGCATGGACTTCTCCTTTATTGGCGGATCGATGGGTTCTGTGGTGGGGGAGAAGATCGCCCGGGCCATAGATCACTCCCTGAAGCATAAAGCTCCTTTTTTGATGATCTCCAAATCAGGAGGTGCCAGAATGATGGAAGCAGGGTTTTCCCTGATGCAAATGGCTAAGACGTCGGCCAAACTGGCTCTTTTAGATCAGGCGGCTATTCCCTATATCTCGCTGTTGACCGATCCGACTACAGGTGGAGTCACCGCTTCCTATGCCATGTTGGGGGATTTCAATATTGCCGAGCCGGAAGCCTTGATCGGATTTGCCGGACCAAGAGTCATCCGAGAGACGATCGGAAAAGATCTCCCGAAGGGTTTTCAAAGTTCTGAATTTGTTTTGGAACACGGATTTCTTGATTTCATCATCGATAGAAGGCAGTTGAAATCAAGACTGACCACTTTGCTAAACCTCTTGAACAATTAATCAGTTATCTGAGTGAAAAGGATCAGAAAGCCAAGTCAAATTTGCTCGCATTTTTGGCCTGTTTTTCTGATTTATAAATATATTTGTGCACCCAAAAATGGGGCTATTCCTAGGAAAAAGTAAAACAAAGATTTCATGGGTTCTGTAATTATTACATCCATAGTAGCATTTACCGTTATCATTCTGCTACTGGTACTTATCCTGCTTTTTGCCCAGTCCAAGCTGGTCAATACAGGTGATGTCAAAATCGTCATCAATGGAGACGATAAAAATCCTGTAGTTACCTCTGCAGGAACCACTCTTCTCTCCACTTTAGGCAATCAAAAGATTTTTCTTCCTTCCGCTTGTGGAGGAGGCGGAACTTGCGCCATGTGTAAGTGCGTGGTTGAAGAAGGTGGAGGAGATGTTTTGCCTACCGAGGTAGGTCACCTCAGTCGTGCCGAACAGCAAGGTAACGTCCGATTGGCTTGTCAGGTGAAAGTGAAGCAGGACATGAAAATCAGAGTTCCGGAAGAGATTTTCGGTATCAAGAAGTGGGAGTGTGAGGTAGTTTCCAACTACAACGTCTCTACTTTCATCAAAGAATTCAAAGTAAAATTGCCTGAAGGGGAAACGCTAGACTTCGAATCAGGCGGATACATTCAGATCGACGTACCGGCTATTACGGTAAATTTCAAAGATATTGACATCACTCCACATCCTGAATTGGGCCACCCTAATGATGTTTATAAGAGTGATTGGGATAAATTTGGGCTGTGGAGCTTGGTGATGAAAAATGACGAGCCGCTGTTCAGAGCGTACTCCATGGCCAATCATCCTGCAGAAGGAAACATCATCATGTTGACCATCCGTATCGCCACTCCACCATGGGACAGAGCAAACAATCGCTGGATGGATGTGAATCCCGGCGTGTGTTCTTCCTACGTTTTTGCCAGAAAACCAGGAGACAAAGTGACCATTTCTGGTCCTTATGGTGAATTCCACATCAATCCGACCGAAAGAGAGATGATCTACATCGGCGGGGGTGCAGGTATGGCTCCTTTAAGATCCCATATTTTCCATTTGTTCCATACAGAAAAAACCGGCAGAAAGGTATCTTATTGGTATGGAGGTAGATCCAAAAAAGAACTGTTCTATGTGCCTCATTTCCGGGATATCGAAAAAGACTTCCCTAACTTCCAGTTTCATATCGGTCTTTCCGAACCGCTTCCGGAGGACAACTGGAAAGTGAAGAAATCTTTGGATGGAGAAGGTGATGGGTACATTGGATTTATTCACCAAGTACTCTATGACAACTATCTGAAAGATCATCCTGAACCAGACGAGGTAGAGTATTATCTCTGCGGTCCTCCATTGATGAATGCAGCGGTGCTCAAATTATTGGATGATCTGGGTATTCCAAAGGAAAATATTCGATTCGATGATTTCGGTGGATAAATAAAAAATAAAATCCCGCTCTGGCGGGATTTTTTAGTTTAGTACCATTTTTGTTTACTTTGATTTCAGATCCCCGATACATGAATATTCACTCTTTTTTTGAACCTGTCGCTGAGTATCTTCTGGAGAAAAGCTATTCTGAAAACTCCTTTTTTCATCAGATACATATCCATGGAGAAAAATTTCCTGATTTGAAAGGAATTCAAATTGCATTCGTCGGCCTGAGAGAAAGCCGGGGAACAGCCAAAGCTGAAAGCGTCTCCAGGGGAAGTACAGAAATCCGGGAAAAACTGTACGAGTTGAAAAAGGGAATCGCACCCTACCGTATGGCCGACTTAGGTGATATTATTTCAGGAGAAACCCTGAATGACACCTATCAGGCTATTCGGCAGGTGGGAGAGTACTTGATGAAGCAGCAGATCCTTCCTGTTTTCTTTGGAGGCACCCATGATTTGGATTTTGGGCAGTATTTGGCTTATCAGAAGTTAAAAAAACTGGTCAACCTAGTCACTGTTGATGCCAAAGTGGACATGGAGGAGCAGGGTCCGGAAGACACCCGACATACTCAGGAGATCGTTCTTCATCAACCCAATTTTCTTTTTTCCTACTCTCACTTAGCCTATCAGAGCTTTTTGGTCGATCCTACGCTGATCAATGTCATGGAGAAATTGTACTTTGATCATGTACGCTTGGGCCAGCTGAGAGATGGATTCAAGGAAGTGGAGCCCTTGGTTCGGGATGCGGATTTGTTGAGCTTTGACCTTAGTGCGATCCAATCGGCCGATGCTCCTGGTGCAGTAGATGCCCAGCCTTTTGGGCTTTCGGGAGAAGAAGCCTGTCAGATTTGTTGGTTTGCAGGGACTAATGAGAAACTAAGCTCATTTGGACTTTTTGGGTATGACCCTTATTTCGATGATGCTGCCAACAAGACGGCCAAAGTAGCGGCAGTGATGATCTGGTATTTCGTAGAAGGCTTTTACAACAGAAAAGATAGCCTTTCTTTCAAAAGCACGGATTATATCAAGTACACCGTCTCTTTAGACACCAAGCCCAATACCCTCGTTTTCTATAAAAGTAAAAAAAGCGGGAAATGGTGGATGGAAATCCCCCAAAATGAAATCCAGCGATTTGACCGGGTCAGTACCGTGCCATGCAGCTACTCCGATTATCAAATCGCCCAAAAAGGAGAAGTGCCCGAGCGCTGGATCAATGCCCAAGTGAAGTTTTTTTGATGAAAAATTTCACCAAGCAGCAGCTTTCCCTGAGAAATGGACAGGATAAACCCGAAATTTGGGTGGCCTACCGGGGAGTCATCTATGATGTGAGTTCTTCCCGACTATGGGCAAATGGGAAACATTATGAACATTGGGCAGGGCAGGATTTGACCGAAGAGCTGAGGGACGCCCCACATACTGAAAAGGTTTTTGAAAGATTTCAGGCCATAGGTCTACTCATATGATACTGATAGCAGATAGCGGTTCCAGTAAAACAGACTGGAGAATAATTCACAGCAATGGCGAAATAAGCCAGCATAGAGGAGTAGGTTTTAATCCCTACTACATGACTTCGGAGGAGATGTCCCTGCAGTTGAGAGAAGATTATTTAGTCAATGCGGTAGATGAGGTCGAGCAAGTGTTTTTTTATGGAGCAGGATGCTCTGCTTCTGATCGTAAAGAAGAAGTAAAACAAGCCTTGCTTTCCGTTTTCCCCGGTGCTGAGGTGGCTATAGACCATGATTTGTCAGCAGCGGCTCGGGCTACTTGTGGCCATAGACCGGGAATTGCCTGTATTCTGGGTACTGGGTCCAATAGCTGTGATTACGATGGAAAAGTCATTGTCGATACCCGTCCTGCGGCTGGCTACATTCTCGGGGATGAAGGTGGAGGTGCATTTATCGGGAGGAGGTTCCTGATTGACTTTATTCATGAGGAGATGCCTCATTATATCCGAGAGGCAGCCATTGAGCGGTTTCACTTTTCTCAGAATATCATTCAGGATCACGTCTATAGACAGCCCTTTCCCAGTAGATATATGGCCAGCTTTTGCAAGTTTATCTCAGAGCATAAGTCGGACCCCTATTGCTATGGGTTGTTTTATTCTTCCTTTATGGCCTTCTTTGACAAGCATGTCTGTAAATATAAAGACTACCATAACAAACCGGTCAACTTCGTAGGATCGATTGCCTATTACAATGGTGATATCCTTCGCAAAGCCGCCCAAGATCGGGGTATTCAAGCTTCCATCATCATCGAAAATCCCATCGCCGGATTAACCCTTTACCATCAAGAACTCCTATGAAAGTCACCGAAAGTAATTCCCTATATGACCACCTAGAAAAAATGGAGGTAACCCAACTCCTCTTGTCCATCAATGAGGAGGACCATAAGGTGGCCCCGGCTGTCAAAGAGAAGGTTCCTGCCATTTGCTCGTTGGTAGAGCAGATTGTTCCCAGAATGCAGGAAGGCGGCCGTCTATTTTACATCGGAGCAGGTACCAGTGGTCGATTGGGTATATTGGATGCTTCTGAGTGTCCGCCAACCTACGGGGTACCCCATGATTGGGTCATCGGTTTGATTGCCGGGGGAGATGTTGCGATCCGGAAGGCAGTAGAAAATGCCGAAGATGACCCTGAACAGGCTTGGAAGGATATTTTGGAGTATGGCTTTTCCCCTCTGGATACAGTGATTGGGATTGCCGCTTCAGGGACTACTCCTTATGTAATTGGAGGAGTCAGCAAAGCCAGGGAAATGGGTTTGCTTACCGGATGTATTACCTGCAATCCGGACTCTCCCCTTTCCCAGGCAGTAGCGTACCCCATTGAAGTGGTGGTGGGTCCTGAGTTTGTGACAGGAAGTACCCGGATGAAATCAGGAACTGCCCAGAAGTTGGTTCTCAATATGCTATCCACCACCGTGATGATTAAGCTGGGCAGGGTCAAAGGAAACAAAATGGTAGATATGCAGCTTTCCAATGCCAAGCTGGTGGATCGTGGGACCAAAATGATCATGGAGGCAACGGGTGTGTCATATGAAGTAGCTCAAGATCTTTTGCTTATGCATGGCTCGGTGAGAAATGCCACCGCCTATTTTTACAAGGAAGGAGAAAAGTAGAAAGATTTGAAAGGGCTCTGCAAATTAACCGAATTAGCTGTATCTTTGCGGCCTTATTAAATCACTGGATTTCAGTAATTTATTTCTAAAACCAAACTACAGCAGGGATGCTGCAAAACGATGAAAAAAAACAATCCTAGAAAACCATTTTTTAATTCAGAAAACCAAGATTCTGATTCTTCCCAATTCAAGAAAAAGTCCGACTATTCTTCCAAGAAGACCGGGAAAGGGGATTTCCAAAAGAAGTCTTTCGACAAGCCGGAGCGGAAGTTTGATTCCAGACCGGACTTTGGAGGCAAGCCAAAAGGTAGATTTTTTAAAGGAGAGGAGAAATCAAGCCCTTTCAACAAAGAGGAAAAGAGACCTACTAGAGGGGGGAAATTCGAGAAGGACTTTGACTTTGATGAGCGAAAGCCATCTGGCAAAAAGCCATTTTCTCCTAAAGTTGATCGACCTAAGCGGGAGGATTTTTCAGGCAAAAAGTTTGATAAGCGAAACGAAGAGTCAGACAAGCCTTTTCGCAAGAACTTTTCCCAAGAAGGGCCGGAAAGGAAAGTCTATAAGGGAAGAGGAAAAGATGAAAAGCCAAGATTCGAGGTTCAAAAAGGGGATAATTCTTTTGACAAGGAAGGCGCGAAAAGAGGATTCGGCAAAAATCGGGTAAGGAAGCAAGAGTTAAATCCTGACAGGCCTGAATATAATTTCAGTGATATTCCCGGTAAAAAGTCCCAAGATGCAGGAGAAGACGGTCAAATTCGTCTGAATAAATACATCTCCAACTCAGGAATCTGCAGCCGTAGAGAAGCGGATGACTTGATTGCCAAAGGTATGGTCACGGTAAATGGAGAGGTCGTAACTGAACTGGGCCGGAAGGTGAAAAAGACGGATCGGGTGATTTTTCAGGGCAAGCGGATCAATCCCGAAAAACCGGTTTATGTTCTGCTGAATAAGCCCAAAGATTTTATCACCACGACCAATGACCCTATGGAGCGTAAGACGGTGATGAATCTAGTAGCCAATGCCTGTGAGGAAAGGATTTTCCCTGTGGGTCGTCTGGATAGAAATACCACAGGTTTGCTTTTGTTTACCAATGATGGAGAGCTGGCAGCGAAACTTTCTCATCCATCCAACCAAATCAAGAAAATCTATCAGGTCACTCTGGATAAGCCGCTCACCCATAAGGATGAGGAGCAGATTTTGGAAGGTCTAACCTTGGAGGACGGAGAGGTAAAAGTGGATGACATGCAAGTGCTGTCCAAAGATCGAACAATTCTTGGCTTGGAGATCCACATCGGCCGAAACCGAATCGTTCGTAGACTCTTTGCCCATTTGGGATACGAGGTCACCGCTTTGGACCGGGTGATGTTTGCAGGCTTGGACAAAAAGGACCTGAAGCGCGGAAATTACCGCTTCCTGACCGAGAAGGAAGTGATTCGATTGAAATATTATCTATAAAAAGAAAAGCTCCAATAGGAGCTTTTTTTATGCGAATCCCTTAAGCTGTTGGATCAAATCTCTTTTGGTCAGGATTCCGCCCTTTCTCCAGAGGATTTTGCCCCGCTTGAATCTATTCAAGTCCGGAAGATGCGTGTAAGAAAGTATTTTAGTCTGAGTGCTGGAGCTTCGAGAGGATCAATAATCGATTCATTCATATAATTTTTAGTAGGGTGCGATTGAATTATTCCAATTCAGGATTTTTACCAACACTACAATCTGGCAATTCGCTATAATGACCCATAGGGGGCATTTTTTAACGCTCAGTCCAAATTCCAGTAAGGTGCGATTGAAAGGTCCACCATAGAGCACATAGAAGGTCTCATTGACCGATTTCAATTCCAGTATGGTGCGATTGAAGGCTTCGCCTGATCAATATCATCCTGGACAATATGCCATTTCAATTCCAGTATGGTGCGATTGAAGGTATCCATCGAAAAGGCCTACATCTCAGCCTCCTACGCATTTCAATTCCAGTATGGTGCGATTGAAGGCTTTTCGCTTGACCCAGTTCTCCAAGGCATCGATATATTTCAATTCCAGTATGGTGCGATTGAAGGCGTGCTTCTCTTGTGCTTTTCTGCCAGTTCATCTTATTTCAATTCCAGTATGGTGCGATTGAAGGCATACTCCACAAAGTCATATTCATCCCCTGCCGGAAGATTTCAATTCCAGTATGGTGCGATTGAAGGTTAACAACCATGACTGAACCAAAATCCAAACTTCCTATTTCAATTCCAGTATGGTGCGATTGAAGGTGTCACCTATGATGACTACCTGAATGTAGCTGATGTCATTTCAATTCCAGTATGGTGCGATTGAAGGGCCATTTTTAAGCGTTTCGAGATACTTTGCTGCTTCATTTCAATTCCAGTATGGTGCGATTGAAGGGTCATAGGCTTGAGTTCAATGGTTCCCAATATGGATATTTCAATTCCAGTATGGTGCGATTGAAGGAATCAACCAAATTTTCAACAGCAGGATATTTTTCAGATTTCAATTCCAGTATGGTGCGATTGAAGGTTGTCGGCAGGATTCTGAACTGAACTGCATCGGTTATTTCAATTCCAGTATGGTGCGATTGAAGGTGAACCAGCTTACCACCAGAGGCGTGAAATCTATTATTTCAATTCCAGTATGGTGCGATTGAAGGCATCGAGCAGGATGCAGATATCGTGATATTCACCCATATTTCAATTCCAGTATGGTGCGATTGAAGGTGCCCCGTCCTTTCGGGCGTAGTGGTTGCCGTTACTATTTCAATTCCAGTATGGTGCGATTGAAGGAAAGAACGGTTCAACCATACGGGCTGAAGGCGGCGATTTCAATTCCAGTATGGTGCGATTGAAGGTGTTTTCTAGCTGATCGTAATTTGAAATGTAGATTCCATTTCAATTCCAGTATGGTGCGATTGAAGGTCTGATTCACCAGAAATTAAGGCTAAAAATCTAAAATTTCAATTCCAGTATGGTGCGATTGAAGGCCAATTATTCCAAAGTTTACTGAACTGCCGATTATATTTCAATTCCAGTATGGTGCGATTGAAGGATTTTAAAGCTTTAGAAAACTTTGAAAGCGAATTTAATTTCAATTCCAGTATGGTGCGATTGAAGGGCTTTTTTATTATTGTATTCGTATTGGTAATTGTGTATTTCAATTCCAGTATGGTGCGATTGAAGGAATCCAAGTCATGAAATGTTGATTTGGGATAAGGTTTATTTCAATTCCAGTATGGTGCGATTGAAGGCCGTAATAGATGAAGTGCATACTGCCAAATTCCAAGATTTCAATTCCAGTATGGTGCGATTGAAGGTGTATTCAAAAACCCTTGCATCAAACGTCTCCAAAAATTTCAATTCCAGTATGGTGCGATTGAAGGTCCGCTTTCTATATCGGGAATCACGGGTACTCCTGATTTCAATTCCAGTATGGTGCGATTGAAGGTCAAACCAGCATCTTCCAAAAACATCTGGTCTCGATTTCAATTCCAGTATGGTGCGATTGAAGGGTCTATTCCACAGTCGAGGGTGTAGGGGCTACTGATATTTCAATTCCAGTATGGTGCGATTGAAGGCCTGCCATTTCTGCTAAGGTTAACAATGCCTTCTCCATTTCAATTCCAGTATGGTGCGATTGAAGGTTTTTGAATCTTCCATGCCGTAGGGTTTTCGGGTATATTTCAATTCCAGTATGGTGCGATTGAAGGGAAGGGTTCTTCAGCGGACTGGGTTCTTCCCTAAAATTTCAATTCCAGTATGGTGCGATTGAAGGGGATGTAAAATACGAGCTGAAAGAAGGACAGGGAGATTTCAATTCCAGTATGGTGCGATTGAAGGCGGATGATTCCGTCATCAAAGTGTGGGACAGGTATATTTCAATTCCAGTATGGTGCGATTGAAGGATTTACTCCATGGTACACTTCTGGGCCTGTTGGGAAATTTCAATTCCAGTATGGTGCGATTGAAGGTGCTGGTAGGAAGTCGCTTGCGCTTTTGCCTTCTTTATTTCAATTCCAGTATGGTGCGATTGAAGGTCAAAGCATCTCCTTTAGGGCCTCTGTCCTTAAATATTTCAATTCCAGTATGGTGCGATTGAAGGTTAATTCAAAAACTTTCGAAGAAAAGACCTCACGAAATTTCAATTCCAGTATGGTGCGATTGAAGGTTGATCGACCAGTCAAACTTGCCGTATTGGAAGTAGATTTCAATTCCAGTATGGTGCGATTGAAGGTTTGAATTATGGAAAGTAAGCCAACTGACGGTCAGGGATTTCAATTCCAGTATGGTGCGATTGAAGGATCCTTGGTCTGATCGTAGAGCTTCCGCTTGATCTATTTCAATTCCAGTATGGTGCGATTGAAGGACTTGGGCCTTGATGATGCAAACTGGACCCTGTTTCATTTCAATTCCAGTATGGTGCGATTGAAGGCATACTTTTCTGCATACGCCTTCGCCGCTTGGTAAGATTTCAATTCCAGTATGGTGCGATTGAAGGTCACATACTTCAGTTCCTCACCGCTCCACTCGTATTATTTCAATTCCAGTATGGTGCGATTGAAGGTGATCACTCCCGCGCTGGAGCGGCTGATCACTGCATATTTCAATTCCAGTATGGTGCGATTGAAGGAGTATTCTGGCGCTGGATCTTGCGCTTATTGTAGTTATTTCAATTCCAGTATGGTGCGATTGAAGGCGTCAAGATTGTCTGTATTAGTTGCGGCCTGCTCATATTTCAATTCCAGTATGGTGCGATTGAAGGTAAACGGCCTGACCGATGAAGCCAGAATCGCCCTGAATTTCAATTCCAGTATGGTGCGATTGAAGGCAACCGACCTACTTTGTGGAGCAGGTTTTGAATGCTTATTTCAATTCCAGTATGGTGCGATTGAAGGTGGGTACCAAACACCCAGAGCCAGATCATCAATTTGGATTTCAATTCCAGTATGGTGCGATTGAAGGAGGAAAAAAGAAAGGAGGTACATCATGGCTAAACTTATTTCAATTCCAGTATGGTGCGATTGAAGGTATGGGAGCAAGGCGCAAGCCTGCAATCGATCAAAATTTCAATTCCAGTATGGTGCGATTGAAGGTTAAAATCGCCTTCTTTGTATAACTTAAATAAATTCATTTCAATTCCAGTATGGTGCGATTGAAGGGAATATAGCAGCAACCGACCTGGCAGACCTCACCGAATTTCAATTCCAGTATGGTGCGATTGAAGGCCGTCGGGCCCAATTCAAAAATAGGCCTAAAAACCTTAATTGAGCACTTTATTTTTTGAAAAAAACGTATGCAAGATTGTCGATCCTCAGTAACCCAATTTCAGTAGGGCTTCGACAACCCTCCAATTTGTTAGCTGGCTGGGTTTCTAAGGTGATGGGGTTCTCCTTTAGTTCAAAAATAAACTCTCCTAGCCACCTTCGACAACCAAAATGCCTAAAGAATGGTATCTAGACTGTTTTTCTCCTTTCCCAAAATTTCCTTTTCAAGCCATTTTTCGTCCCGGCTTTTAAAAATAATAATACTGTCCTCCTCTTCTTTCATGATTTTTTTGGCCACAGAAAGGAGCTCTTTCAGTTTTACCTCTGTGATTTCTCCCTCAAAAACGGAGTTCTGAATCCAATTGAGGTATTGCCTACAAAGCTTTAGCATTTTGGCAACTCTGCGCTCTCCTATATCATATACCAAAATTACATACATTTTACCACCAGATTTTAAAAGGTTGATAGGTTTCCATTTCCAGAAGATGCTTACTGAGTTTATAGCATTCCAGCTTTACCAGGTGCTTGTAGGAAACCTGCTTCTTCAGCGTCCGATGCGCAATGGTCTCGGCCAGTCGCTCTTCAAATGCCTTGATAAAGGTTCGTTTTCCGGATTCCTTGAGAATGACCCGGTTTACGTGAAAATCAAAGTCCTTGGATTGTATTTCTTTTTTGTTCAGCACCCTGAATATCACCCGGTCCACCAATATAGGTTTGAATATCTCTGCCAAATCCAAAGCGAGGGAATATCTTCTGTAGCCGGGTTCATGTAGAAAGCTAATGGTCGGATTGAGCTGGGTATGGTAGATTTGATCCAGACATTGCGTATAGCACAGCATGTTGCCAAAGCTCACTAATGCATTGACCTCATTGAGAGGAGGTCGCATGCTTCGGCCTTCCATGGCATGTTCATTGATGATCGTGTCAAATGCGCTATAGTAGGTTTGACGGATGTTTCCTTCTATTCCCATCAATTCGGGGATAGCTTGCGTACTACCAACTTTACTATTTAACTCTTGGATTTTGACCAGTTGGGCTTCCAGGTCTTTATTGCGATTGTGATAGTAGCGTAGGTTTTTGAGGATATTGAAGGCACTTCCTTCGATGAATTTTTTAGCAATCTTGAGACGTCTTTCTCCGTCCAGATAATGTTTGGTTTGTTGGATCTGCATCTTACCGGCCAACAGATATTCCTTGGGTTGAAAACTACCCGTGTAATGTTCGTAGTAGTCAAAAAAATGAACGCTGATCCCGGCTTTTCCCAGGAAATTGAAGAGTGCAGAATTGGCATCCAAGGAGCCGAAACAGTACAAGTCAGAAACGCCCTCAACGGGAATGAACTTGGGTGTTCCCTCTCTGCCGTTTTCATCTACTGGGATAAACTTCAGCGTATTGTCCTTGCGACTCAATCTCCCCGGATTGAAGAGGTAGTAGGTTTTCTTCATTTTGTGATCATGTGATGTGGTGATCTTGTGATTTAGGGATTTTGGGAAAGCCTTTTTTTGAAGGCAGACATGACCTTTAGGATTTCTGTGGCTTCGTTGTACAGACCATCAATTTTCTCTTTGGTGATAAATTTCCCTTCCGTCATCATTTCCATCCAAAACAAAGTTTCGTCGGCTTCCTCTACGACAATGCATAATTTGGAAAATCTTTCCCGCTCTGATCTTGCCCGACACACAGCCCTGAAATTGGCGGCTACGGAAGTTACCGACCTAACCAGCTGCTTTCGAAGAATCCCTATAGCATCGCTATAAGCCAAGTCACCAACTACCCCAATCACAGATAAGGCCAATCCTTTTGTGCGATTCCTGAATCGTTCGTTAAATTCCTCTTGTTTCATAGAATTTTCATTATTATAAGTCCCAAATAACCCATCACCCGCTCACCCCATCACTTCATCAACCTGTCATCTCCTCTCTGGAATAGCAAAAATCATAATAGCTGCACTTCTTGCAGATGGGTTTCTTTTCTAAGGGAGGGCAGGAGTCTTGACTGGTAAGTGCTTGAATTTCTCTGATCCAATTCTGAATTTTTTCTGCATCACCCTCCTCCCAAAAGACGGATTCCCGCTGCCGGAGTCGGGGATATTCCAAAATGGCCTGAGGATCCTCTATTCCGTTTTTCCTAAGGATATATAGGTAGTATTTAACCTGTGCAATATGGGCGGTTTCTACCTTATCGGACTTTTTGACTTCGTGTATGGTTCTGGTTTTTGGATCATAGAAGTCTATTTTGACCCCATCGATTTCCAGTTCGGTGTATTTGGCAGATCGATCCTGATAGCTCGTTTCTCCGATTAGTTTTCCCTCGGCTACAATGTCGGAAGTATGCTCCATTCTGATTCCGTTGGCATGAAGCCAAGTCTGACGCTTGCATACATGGTAGAGGTTTATTAGTGTAGCATTCGTTAACATTTCAAATAAAACTTAGCTCGTTCATTTTCCTTAGTTCAAGGCCATGCTTGAGACTATAGACTTCTCTGTGACTAACCAGGTACATATAGCCCAGTTGCTCTGAATTACCACCATTTCTTAATTCAGATAAGACTTTGCTTTCTGAGAAAAGTGAAAAAGTGAACATTCCCATAATGGATTGTAAGATTTTGAGATTTTGTTTTTTCGCTCCAAAATCCTCGATTTGTTCCGAAATCAACCTTTTATAGAGATCAAATATGTCTTCACCTGACATCTGTTCGTTGATAATTTTCACTCCAAAGCTTTGTAAAAACTGAATTTGCTGATCTGTGAAAATTTGCTCTTTCTTGTTTTGCTCATTCCAAACCCATACATCCAAGTTAAGGGGAACAAATACACTTGTATTGCTTTGATCGATAAGCTTGAACTCCTTATCAATCTCAGGAAAATTAAGTTGGGCGATGAGGCTATTCTTATAGTGTGAAAGGGTACCTTTCATTTGGTTTTCCTGATTTGTGGTCTTTAGATAGGTTTTTACCTTATCGTAAAGTTGATCAAAACGCTTGGTTCTTAAAATCTCAAAGTAATCACTCTCGCTCAAATAGGTTTTTTGCTCTTTATATCTTCGATCGGTTTTATAAATGACCCCTGCGTCGTCTAGATCAAATAGATAGACCGTACAGTCGGTCTTATTCACATTCCGGTTGACTCGACCGGCAAGTTGCTCCTCCGAATCGATTATCGATCGGTTTTTAAACCCTAAGTCCATATCAATATCTACTCCAGCTTCAACGACCTGTGTGGTGACTAGCAGAGTGTTTTGATCCTTGTTTTCCTTGTTTTTTAGGAAGTTGATGATGGTTTTTCTTTGTGACTCTAGAATTGTTCCACTCAAAACAAGGATATTATAGCCTTCAAATTTTTCTTTAGCGAAGCTGGCAAACTCCGTTGCGGATTTTTTAAAGATAAATTCAACGATAGTGCGAACAGACCCATAGGTCTTTCGATAAAGCTCAGATTTCTCGTGAATTTTCTTGGCCAACCATTCGATATATTGTTCTCGTTCTTCTTTGCGAGGTCTCTTTCTTTGGAGCAATTCGTTACTGAAACTGACCCGATCAGCAAAGTTAGGATTGGTGAAGTACCGCTCAATAGCTTCCGGGATGAGGCTTCGAAAATGGGCCTCTGCCAAATCACCAATCTTAGGTAATGTGGCTGACATTACTATAAATCGTATGTTTAAGGCATCTGCATATTCTTTGAGAAGATAGGCCAACTTATCCCAAAGATCCGGATTATAGGCCTGCACTTCATCAATCACCACCACGCTGTTGGCCAAACGGTGCATTAGGTAAATGCTACTCTTGTCGTTGGCCTTTAGGCTGTCGAAAAAGCGAACGTGGCTGAGAAAAGTATAAGGATAGTTCACAAACTGATTGTGAATGTCATCCTGCCGCACCTCTCCATATACACCGTCCTCCTTTTCTTCCTGCTCGTCCTTCTGTTTCCAAGCGGCCCGGCTATGTAATTCTATCCATTCATGCGGCAGCATTCCCAACGTTTCCTGTGCGGCCTTTTGGGTTTGGGTAACCAACGTAGTAAAGGGGAAGACATAGAAGACCTTGTTCAATTCCGGGTTAGCCTGGAGCAGTTCCTGTGTAGCTAAGAAAGCAATGTTTGTTTTTCCTCCACCGGTCGGTGCTTCGATGTAAAAAAGCCTCTCAGAAGTGTGTTGACGAACATTGGTAATAACCTCAGCGGCCATTTTGGAGCGTAGTTTGTTCAGGTTGCTGTTTGATTTTTCCTGAAGTGCTACAAGTGGCTGTTTGAGAATCCGATTTTGATTTTCATAAAGTGCTTTATTATGCGCATGTGTCGTTTGCAGGTTTCGGAAATGCCTCTCCTTTTGATCGCTATTCAATATCCCAAATTCCTGATAGTGTTGTTCCCACTTGCTGCAATAGTGTGAGGTCGCATAATAGTCTGCTGCTGTGAGCAGGGAGAAATTGAGGCGTATTAGTAGGAACCATTCGAATCCTAAATTTTTGAATTCAGCAATGTTTTGAATTTCTGGTATCGCCTGGACAAACTGTAATATATAGGTTTGATGATAGCATCCAAGGTACTCTTCAAGCCTTGAGCAAAGTTCCGCTGAATACCTTTTGAAAGTCTGCTTAGAGGAAAAATCATCCAAACGCGAACTGTGGTGTCTGATTATGTTGTGAGCATAGGCAAATATTAAGGTCATCAATAGGTTTTGCTCCTCGGCGTCGTCGGTTTGCTGTAGGCCAGTCGAAATTTTATGACCCAAAAAGATGTAGGCACTCAATACTGAATGTTCTGCCTGAATTTGATTGTTTTTGTTGTCCGGGAATTTTTGGTGGTTTTGCATTTTTACCTTTTGGTAATTCTCATTCACCTTTCCAAAATCATGGTACAAAATAGTTTCCCAAAACAATTGTTTTGCGAACTCAGCAAGCAATTTGTTCTGAGAGCATACCTTGATCAACAATTCATCAAGGGGTTTCTCTAATTGATGGACTTTAACCAATTCGAGAAAATAGTGAGAAACCAAATTCATGTGCTCACTCAAAAGCTCATTGGGTGTGTGAGCTAAATAGCTTAAGTGATTTTTTAAGAGCAACTCCACTTTGCTCTTTCCTAAAAGTTCTCTGAAAGTAACCATCCTTAATTGAGTTGGACCACCTCACTTTTTCCGATTGAATACAGGTTGTCCAACTGAAAATCAGCTTTGAATTTGGTGTTTGAGTACACAAACGGAACTAATTCATACTGATACTCTTTACCCCTCTTTGAAGATTCAAATTCACGGAAACCCAATGGAAGCCTTTCAAAGTAGAAAAAAGCATCTTTAAACTTGCTCAATAGTGCAGCAAAACCGAGCGGTCGTCCACCAGATTCATTACTCCTGACTCGATCGTCATCCTCTTTCTTTACAAACAGCGTTTTTACCTCATAATCCTGATCAAATCCAAAGGGCTTGATATCGTATTCCTTAAAGTTATGCCACCAAACAGGAAACTCATTCTTGCCCAGATACGGGATATATTCAGCATATCCCTTCTTGAGGTAATCAACCAAGAGATGACTCTCTTCTAAGGCTACATAGACTCTGTAGGAAGGTCTAATGAGTGTGTTTTCGTATGCAATAAAGTTCCCGTCTTTATTGGCATAGCCCACGGTGTTGGTATAGACTATAGTCGTTTTGGGGAAATTTCCATTTTGATGACCGATAGGTGCTATTCCCACTTTCAGATCTTTTAGCTTCTGATAATATTCAGGAAGCTCTCCTCGCTTCTGGTAGCCTTCCATACCAAGGACTGCACCAAAAATGCCCAGTAGGCTTGGTTTGTGAAGCATATTGTAGCTCAGGGAAATGCCGTCATTGGTATCAGGTTTCCTAAGAAAGCCAAAGTCTGCTATTAAATCTATGGAGATCAGCTTTTGCATTTTCAAAGGTCGAGTTCTATGGCACCTTCTGGTTTGTTGATAATGGTAGAAATGGCCTTGTTATAGTAGATTTCTACTTTTTCAATTTCACCCTTCAAGTGATCCTGAGCTAAAAGTTTTTGCACGCCTCCCAAGTCAATCTCTCTTTTGTCGGTATCAAGTACCTTCACCAATTCCACAAACGAAGGCAGCACTAGCTTTGAGCCTTCTTTTAGCTCAACCCATAGCAAAAGTTCATTATCCGTTCCTGCTTTTGCCGCAGAATTGTAGTAGGTGGCACCGTATCGCAGGCCCAGCTTCAGCTTGTCTATATCAGCATTGCTCAGGTGGTTATCCGTGCCTGAGAGGGTAGTCAATGTTTCAAGGTTTTTAGGGTTTACTGATATGCTATGAACATAGTGTCCCTCACGCAGCTTAGACTGTGTTCCTAAGGTGGTCATGGCTGAATCTTCCTTACCCTCGGCTGAATTCCGGAATGGTGACATGATCTGCTCTGAGAATATTTCTCCTCTCACAAATTGATTGATGCCATGGGTGATTTGAACTGGCCCATGCATAGATAGGTTGGTAGATCCTGCATAGGTTCCCCCGAATAGCCGCACATCGAGGCTAGTTAAAATCTTTGAAAGCATTTCTTTTTTCTTGCTTGCCTCTTTGGCAGCTCCACTACCTTCCCCCTTTGGTATAGCACCAAAGTGCTTTTCGTAGGTCTCGTCCAAAGATTTTGGATTCAATGTATCTTCCTTAAATGTTTTATAATAGAAAATTTTCTCCTCTGTCTCGTGGATAAGGTAATTTCTCACCAAGTATTTTAATGCTTTGTCCGTTGCGTATACCCGGCCGTCGGGGAGAGTTCGTGGCTGGTGGGTAAAGTCTGCATTGTAATTGGAATTGATACTTTTGATAATAGCAGCTCCGTAGGCTCTTTTATTGAATTTGGTCATGGTTGTATTGGTTATGATGGTGAATCAGTTTTTTTAGATTGAAAAAGAATGTTGGGACAGAAATACCCAGCCAGCATGAACGGTCTGAGTTCAGAAAGTCCCTTTTGAGGGATATAATCCAATACTTCAGAAGCCAGCTTGTTAAACCGTTTAAAGTCAAAGCCAATCGCATGTTTATATTTTAAAAGTATAGCAGCGATGGCTTCGTTGAAGTGCGTATGATTAGTTTTTTGAAGAAAGGGTTCCAATACTGCATGTGTGCGATCCCCTGCTTCACTTTTACTTAGAAGGAAGTAGATTAATTGGCCAGCACCAAAAGCATAGCCTTCATCAGAGTCGAAGTGTGTAGCTTCCTCAGATACTACTTTGGCCATTAGGGCCTTGTGTTCGTCTATTTTACTTGGCATAATCGATGGATTTTTATTTTCGTCAAAATATTGGTGAAGGCTGAAATAGATATTCAGCTTGGATTTAATGGCATATTCTTTACCTTCTTTCAAATCGTCCAGTATGCCAATGAGACATATGTCCTCAAACTGATAACGACCGATACTTGATCGCATAGATTTGTAAATGAAATCATAAACAGGCTTTCGGTACTTTAATATCAGCGTATATAGGGACGGTCGGTAGTATTTTGGGTCCATGTCATCAAAGTAACGAATGGATATTTCTTCTTTCTTTTCATTTACTTTGACAAGCGCGTTGTTGAATATTTGGCGAATGACAACTCTCTCAAAGTCAAATACAGTCAACAAAGAGATGGGTTTTTGATTGACTTTGTCCTTTTCTTTAATTTCAGTCACATTTTCAATAGTCCATCCATTTTCTTCTCTATCTCTTTCATCAGATAGCATATAGTGAAATTTAGCAACGAAATCAAAGTCTTGGATGGCTCCAGCAGAATAGTAAAGAAGATAATAGTTTCTCAAATCCTTTTTTCGTTTCCACAATTCATAGATGATTTCTCGATGCGTTATTTTTTTGTCTTCCTCCTTGTGATAAATTTTTATGGCCTCTTCCGAAAGCTCTGGCTGATCTATAAAAATGGGAATAGGATTAGGGAATAGCCTTTTTCCGACCATTGTGCTAAAATCAGACAATGCTTTAGCTTCTGCGGCACTGATCCGGCTTGTGATGTCAAAGGAGGCTGTTTGATGGGTGAGGAATGGTTTTTTACTGTTGAATCCATTGTGAAAATTACTAGTGCCATAGACCTCACCATCTAGTTCAATATTGTAATCAGCGGTATTGAACAATCCTTCAGCTGTATAAATTTTATTAAATCCAATATAATTATCTACACCAACTTGATTGTAGATAATTATATAATCTTCTTGAGCTAAATCTTTAAAGTCCGCTAAATCGGATAATATTTCATAAAGCTTATTTTTTATAAAATATTTCAGCTGAATAGAAAGTTGAGTTTGAGTTTCACTTAAACGGAATTTTGGTGAACAGCATTGGCCAAAGTAATCCTCGATCCTTTCATCAATATTCGGTTTGGGTTTGTCTTGCTTGTTAAAAACAAAAAAATCTCCTCCATACCATGATTCCCTTTTAATACCAAAGGAATAGGGACTAGCTGAGTGTATGTCTTTCGATTTTGAAAGACATTTATTTGAATCGATCATCCAAGAAATCTCCTGAAGCCTTGCACATTCCTTTAAGAATTGAGAAGTTTCACCATGCTTTTTACCTAGGAAGCGTTCGAAGTTTACGACTTTTCCATTTCCATCTTCATCAAAACGAACTAGGATGTGCAGCCCTGCTTTAGGTTCCACTGCCCGTTCCCGAATGATACCAGGTACTAGATTTACAAATTGAGTTAGTTCTTTAATCATAGTTATATAGATTTTCCTTCCACACACCCAAACCCCTGACTATTCAAATGCCCGAAGCCGGAGAAATAGCCGATTTCATGAAGCTCTTCAGGTGCCTCTAGAATAAATTCGAAGCTGTAACCGATCAGTTTACTCTCTTGCGGAGTCATCTGCTTGATCACCACTCCGTTTTTATAGACTTTTCCGAGCGGGTTAAACTGATAGTTAAGGTCTTGAAAGGATATTTTATTCTGTTCCACTCCGGCCACGGCTTGCGCTGCCCATTTGGAAATCAGATTTTGCACCAGCAATTCTCCATACTTGGGATGGCTTGGGTCTATGTAGTTTTCTCCACCGGCTGCTCGCTTTTCCTTGATTAGGATGGGAGACAGGCAGCGGTAATGCATGATTCGTTGGAAATAGACCGGAGTAGCAGCCTCAATTTTGTTGACCTCATAGTGGACTCCGGAAATCTGATCGCCTAGAAAGAATTGTTGGCCCAAAAAGAGTCCTTTGATAAATTCCTCCGCAGCCTGATCAATCAAAAACGATACATAGAGCTCTGCCTTCGTACCCAGGTGCTCGATCCTTCCCTGATTGACATGAACCCGTTGTTTGTCCAAAAACACCCTCGAAAAAGTAAAGAGCCGAAATGGTTTATTCCCCAATCGATACCCTTCGTCATGGAGAAAGGCCGAAAAGTCCTCATTTCCTCGTTCGATCACCCGGTAAATCGCCGAAGAGAGCTCATACTGATAGTTTATCGGTATAAAGCGGCGTTGGTCTGTACGCTCCAAAGTCAGTTTAAATCTCATGTTCAATAGCTTATTGATCAAATCTAAGAATTCTCCAATCCTCTAAACACCTAGTGACACTACTTGTCACATCTTGACCTCTTGAAAAATTCTTGGCCAGTTTACATTAAAAAAAGGTCTGAAAAATACCCACTGCTGGGTATTTTTCGTCTCTTTCTTTTTTCATTTCTTTCAGTGATCAATTCTAATTCAATAAGTTATGGCGAAGAAAAATGAACAAACCTCAAAAAAAGCGGCAACTGCGGCTTCAAAAGTTTTGAAGGATCCGAAGTCATCCAAAAATGCGAAGACGGCTGCCGGATCTGCTTTGACACAGGCTCCTGACAAAAAGAAGAAGAAATAGGAACTACTTAGTGTTGAAAAAATGCATCCTTTCTCCAGAAGATTAGACGATAATGACTTAATTGAACATTTTCTTGTTCGGGTTCTTGAGTATCGTCCTGAAAATTTAGACGATGTGATTCAGAGGATTAAGGAGGGAGAATTTCAGATCCACCACATTCCGGATGTGGATAGCACATTGGGTAGTACTAAGCATAGAAGAAGAAGATTCGCGAGGGAGGAGGATAGGTGGAATTTGCGTACTCAAATCGTAACTGAATTATTCTCCATGCAGAGAACTGAAACAGATGATGAAATAAAACTTGGAAATGGAGGAGCAATTCCAATTACTGATCCCAAATTTGAGAATAAAGCAATCGTGATTATTGGGCTTCCGGCTTCCGGTAAATCTGGAATTGCTAATGAACTGGCGGACACGATTGGTGCAATAATTTTGGACTCTGACTTTGCGAAAAGAAAATTGCCTGAATTTCAGGATGGGCTCGGTGGAGCATCACTTGTTCACAATGAATCAGATGTGTTAGTTTTTGGAGCACCGAGAATAGAAATACCGACTAACTTTAAACCACTTTTCCAATTGGCTGTAGAGAGCAAAATGAATTTGGTAATCCCAAAAATAGGACATAAATTAAGTGGTGTTCACCAGATGGGGTATACACTCAAAAATTTGGGATATGAAACACATCTGGTATGTGTAAATTTGGATCGTCGAAAGGCAACTATTCGAGCAATTGGACGGTTTATTGAATCAGGGAGGTATGTGCCAATTGGATTAATATTTGATGGATATGCAAATGATCCATTGAACACTTACTTCTTACTAAAAGATGGAATTGATCTTGGTATCCAGCCTTTTGATTCCTTTGGCTTAATCAGTACTGATGTTCCAAAAGGGAATCGGCCTAGGATTCTTCAAGCTTCAACTTCAAGCCCAATAAATGAATTGAAAAAATGAAAAAGCAACAAAATTCAGCAATTACAAAGGTTAAAAAAGGAAGGGGTCAAAAAGCCAAACCGGTAATTAGAGCTAGAGCAGCTCGTCATGGAGCTGAATCGGTTATGAATTCGTCAAGAATGGGATATTCCGATGCCCTTATTGAAGTGTATAATCAAGAGGAAAAAGATATAAACAGATTTGCCGCTTTTGCTAGGACGTTAATGGAAAAATAATTCTTTGATTGACACTTTCCGAATGCTTGGGTTTCACCCACTTTTTAATGGTTTTGGTTTCTTATTTGGTAATTAAGGTATGTGGGATGCGGTGGCCGGAGAGCCAAAACGCTCGAGTCATATAAAAATTTATACATTACCATCTAAAAATTACTCCCTTCCCCCTTGCTTTTTTCAATTTCACCCTAAAAAATACCCACTACCCGGTATTTTTTCTTCCCTTAAATTCCCTTTCTTAGCAAAACGAAGCTTTTGATAATCAGGAAGAGTAAACGAGTTAAGTCCTTTTGGATTACCGATCTTGGACTTTACACAATATGATCGCCCTCTCTTAAAGGAGTGAGGGTAAGCCTTAAAAAAATCTTCTAGTAGAGGACAGAGTGTTAAAAATCTTTTCTATGAAAAGATTTAGCTGAGAGACAGTTCGCAGGGTATGAGGCCTGGGACAGGTAGCAAGGTGGATTTGTGAAGGGGCGAGATAATTTGAAAAACACCTACTACTGGGTATGGTTGGAGGTAAGATTTTTTCTTTTTTGAGATAAACTATGAAACAAAATGACAGCAGTTGTAGGAGTTCTAAATAAACACGCAGTTGCAATTGCCGCAGATAGCGCAGTTACGATTGGGAATGGTAAAGGAGTTAAGATTTTCAATGGGGCTAATAAGATTTTAGTCTTTCAAAGTATCATCCGATAGCGATTTTAATCTATAATTCTGCTAGTTTTATGGGAACTCCATGGGAAACTATAATAAAGGTTTATAGGCAGCAATTAGGAGACAGATCATTTGGAACAGTTGATGAATATCAAAAGGATTTCTTAAATTTTTTGAGAGCCAAAAACTACTTTGATATTGCTGACAATTCGTTGGATGAGGTACGAAGGACCTTGAGGTCAATTGTAAATGGCCTATTGAGGGATTTAATGCAGGAAAATAATGACTATGCTAGTTTAAGTCTTGATGAAATTCCCAAAAAGGCCTCCTCTGATCTTGCAGATAAGATCAAAAGTTATATCGGTTTGATAAAAAAGAACTCCAAAAAACTTCCTGATTTTGAGGTCTTTGAATTGTCAGAATTCTCAAGTGAGTATGTGAAATATTTTAAAGATTGTCTGGATGGTTCTCCATCGAAAGATAAATTTGTTTTTTCAGAAGATTTAATCCGTCTTTTTGTTGAATTATATTTTGAGCTTTACACACGCGAACAATCTTTTTCTAGTGAATATACAGGTTTGGTATTCACGGGCTTTGGAGACGAAGAGATTTTTCCTCAACTTTTACCAATTAAGGTTTCATTTGTTATGTCAAATCGACTTAGATACTTTGTGGATGAAGATGCGTCTGCTGTCATAGGAAAAGGCTTAGATGGAGCAATTTGCCCATTTGCTCAGGTAGATGTAATTGATACGATTTTACAGGGAATTGATCCCCAATTTGAAGAAACCATAAATCAAAATTTTGAAAAAGCCTTTAAAAAATATAATTTGCTGTTAGCTGGTATCGTAAGAAACAAGGATGAAGATTTAGCTAAGCAGATTGAGGGCATTGATATTCAGTCTCTTATGGATAGTATCCTCGAAACAAATGATGAATATAAGCGTTTAAAGCATATACAGCCTCTAATGAATGCAGTTGAAACACTGTCAAAAGAGGATTTGGCAGAAATGGCAGAGAGTTTGATTTATTTAACTTATTTAAAACGGAGGATTACCTTCGCTGAGGAGAGTGTAGGAGGTCCAGTAGACGTGGCTATCATCTCAAAGGGGGATGGTATGGTTTGGATAAAGCGAAAGCATTATTTTGACCCAAAACTTAATACAAATTTCTTTAAAAACTACTTGCGATAAATAGTCATGGAATGGTTAATGTTTAAAGGAACAAAATCCAAAGAGGATAACTATATTGAAAAGCTTTCAAATCTAGTTTATCCTAAAGGAGAACGGCCAAAAAAGATTGAGCCGAATATGACTTCTGAGGAAGCTTCTGAAGTAATGTCTGAGAGATTTATTGAAAAGATTAAAGATCAGCTAGAGAAATCGAAAAAACAACTAGAGCTAACGAAATAATAATGGGCCGGAAATTCCGGCTTTATTTTTTACCGACAAATTTTTAAGAATTTTAAAAATGAAAAACTTGCTAGATTGTAAAGAGATTTAAGGTGTTATACGGGGCATTGAATGTTCTACTGCATGCCCACTTTCTTTCCAAATTTTGTAGAGCACATTCGATATAATTTTGATTCTCTATGAATCAAGACTTTCGAATTTTCGTTACCTTAATAAAAAACACTGAAATGGCTAAGAAATCAAATCATGTCGTTCCATCAAAAAGTTCTGGGTGGGCTGTAAAAAAATCTGGAGCAGTAAGGTCATCTCGGAATTTCTCCACTAAGGAAAAAGCTGTTGAATATGCTGTCAAGTTAAGTAAAAGTGAAAGGACAGAGCTTTACATCCATAAGGGAAATGGGATCATTCAGGACAAAAGATCATATGGCAATGATCCATTTCCACCAAAGGATAGGTAATGAGTTCATTTGAATCTAATGTATTTATAAACTGCCCATTCGATGAAGGTTTTATTAACGATCTTCTAAAACCCATCCTTTTTTGTTTAATAAGTAATGGACTAACTCCAAGGATGTCTTTGGAAATTTCGGACTCTGGGGAGTTTAGGTTAAAAAAAATTACAGAGATTATAAAGCAATGTAGATACAGTATTCACCTATTATCCTTGGGATTTGCAATCCCAAAATCCAGCACTTCCCACCCAAAAATCCTTACTTCCTACCCGATTTTTTTCAATTTCACCCCAAAAAATACCCACTACCCGGTATTTTTTCTTCCCCAAAATTCCCTTTCTTAGCAAAACGAAGATTTTGATAATCAGCCGAATCCATTGTTGGATAAGCCTCTATGGATTTCTAGCCTTGAGCTTTTTACTGGATGATCGCCTTCTCCTTAAGGAGAAGGAGGGATGAGGTAATAAAATTCCCACTACCCGGTATTTTTTCTTCCCCAAAATCCCCTTTCTTAGCAAAACGAAGGTTTTGATAATCAGCCAAATCGATTGTAGGATAAGCCGCAATGGATTACTAGCCTTGAGCTTTCTACTGCATGATCGCCTTCTCCTTATGGAGAAGGAGGGATGAGGTAGAAACAACCAAACTTTTGATAATCAGCGAGAGTAAGCTTGAGAAGTGCCAAGGGATTTCAAATCTTGGATTCTACACTGAATGATCGCACACTCCTGGAGGGGAGGAGTGAGATAAGCTAGAAAAGCCAATTGAAATTTGGAAAGGATATTAGGGTGGAATTACAAATCCCACCCAGTCCAAATGATAATTTGACTACTCCAAGACTGGCTATTCTCAAATCATAGATCCAAAAATCCCGCTCAAGCAAAAAACGGAAATATCCCTACTTTTTCAGCGATTTCCTTTTCCATAGTACCTTATAAAACCACAAATTTTTGATCAACACCAAAACACAATAATTACTCCAATGAACGAATGGAAACTAATCCAGCTCCTTAAGTATTTCATTCAAGCTTTGGCAAACTTCCCTAAACTCCTGAATTTGAATGCTCAAATGCGAAGCTGTAAATACAGCTGTGTAGCGACTAATTCCTTCTTTGGTTTTATAAAACTTATGTGTCATAAACTCTTGTTCACCAGAGCTATTAGAAAGAATAATTGAATGTGCCAGGACATTTCTCAGCTCCCGGAAGGAATCAACTTCCTCGATAAGGTAAGCAATCCGGGGAGCCACATCCAACTCTGACTCTATCAGTTTGGCTTTATACTCCTTGATTTTTTGACCTGTACTGCTGATGGCCATATAATCAAACTTCTTTTTGGTCAGACCTATTTTTCGAAAAAGATTATCCAGCAAAAATTCCGCATTGGAAAAGCTGAGCATTGCTTCCCCAATCAAACATGCTATACCTGCCATAGAAATTCTATTTTGTCTTGATAGGTGGGAATATCTAAAATCCGAAGTATTTTCTTGCCAAGCCTTTCCCTATTTGACAACAAATGTCAGAGATAGATCTAGAAATTCTAACCTGAAAAGGGAAAGTACCTGTTAAATAAGAAATTAAATTTCAAATCTCCTTTGACCAATTTATCGCCTCCTACCCCCCCAAAACTGCCCTCAATATTGCCTTCGAACTGAAATCCTAGCAGACTTCATTATGCTGAAGTTAGATATCCGGTGCACCAATGTCTCAATGAAGTGGTTGGATTTCAATTTATCGTCTCTTTTGAGTGAGAACAAGTACTTTGGCTAGCAGAATAACTAAAGGGCTAAGATCTGGGGAGTATATGTTGGAATAAACTAATAAGGTGAGGGAGTAAATAAGGGGAGAACGGTATATAAAGCCTATGAATTAACGTACCTCACCGGATCAAATGCAATTCCATTAAGATTGAATTAGGCCAAAATCCCAAATTCCTTCTAATTATGCGTAACCCAGTAGCGATAATTGAGGTGAAGGTTTTCATAACCTTACCATCCAAAGGTATTCATCCTCTCAGAATTGATGTAACCTTTTTTTAATTAACGCCGACATCTAGTGTCTGACTAGGAATTCGAAGCCCTGTTTTTTCTTTTCGGGTATTATTAAATTGATCATGGTTATATCAAATCATTTCTAAACCCACACTACCATGGATTTACAAAAATTCTTTCAAGAAGGACTGGCACATGACCTTATCATGGCTGAAAGGCACTATTTCGTTTATAGAACTATTGGTGAGCATGCTCATTTAATCAATCCGGCTCCAAAAAGTGCTGAAAGAAGTGCATTGAATTATATGCAGGAACCTGCTATGAATCAGACGATCCTTAGTTTATCAAAGATTTACGATAAGAAAAGCCGGAATAGAGCGTTTCAGGTTAGGTCTTTGGACTCCCTTTTGGCACTTGAGGATCGAATAGATGCCGAATTCCCGTTTAATCTGGAATATTTTGAGGAATTTGAGAAGCTGGAAAAACTTACTCAAACCCCTTTTGGAAGTAAATCTATTGAAAGTAAAGGACAACTGTTTGAATATCTAAAAAGCATATTGGATTCACAACTGGTCAAGTCTAAGGTTAATCATCTAAAAATAGTCAGGGACAAATACATTGTACACAATGAGCACTTGGAGGAGGTACCCCATATTCCTACTTTCTGGGAAGATATGTCTTTTCTCCTTGATGTAGGGAAATTGATTTCTTCAGTCGTTGGAACGATTTTTCTACAAACTGAATACATCAACATGAAAGAAACCGGGCTAAACAGAGTCCATTACTCTATACTGTTTGATTTCCACTGGTTAATTGAAATGGTCGGGAAAGTGATAGGGAAAGAAAATGTAAACCGATGGTGGGATAATGGATAGTTCTAAAAACGATGATTCAATCAAAAAATGGCCACCTGTCAAAGTGGCCATAATTTTAAGGTAGCGTCCCGATAAGTGTGTAAGTGTTAGGAAAAGTTCTTCTGGGTAGTATCCCGATAAGTGTGTAAGTGGTAGAAAAAGTTATTCTGGAATTTTTCGGCCTCTTAAAAGTCCTGGAAAAATTACGGAAATAACTTTTTTGGGTTCATCTACTCCAATAGTCAGAAGTTAAATGTTTTCTTGAAAAATGATTTACTAATCAATTTTTAGTTTTGATCTCTAAATTCTTCCTTCAAGTGCTTTTTTGTGTTCTAATTTGATTTCTTTGCATAAAAGTTCAATTTCAATTTTTGTTAGGTCAGAGCTATATGGTTTTTCAAACATTGTTTTATTGGTTGGTGACAAAAACAATTTAATCATGTTTGATTGATTGAAACTTATTTCAATTTCAGCAGAAAAATGAAAATCTTCATCTCCTTTTTTCTTTAAATTTTTATGATGGTATGAAAGTTCTATATAATTTGTTTTTTCTGTAAGACTGCTTCTAATCATCATTACTTGTGCTATTGTATTATTTCTTTTTGAGTCAGAAGAAATCCATTTGTTATTTTCGGTGTAAAAATCATCAAAGGCCTCACAGGTTTTTACAAATTCTTTCCAAAGTGGCACGATAGAGTTATCGTAAAAGTCAAGTACCATCTTCTTCGTTCTGATAAATGGCCTTTCTTCCTTTGATTTACTTATCATTTTCCCTTTCAACAACGCTATCTCCTTATCTATATCATCATCTTCTTCGATTGATTCTCCCTTTGCTCCCGAAATCATTATTTCCAATGACCGGATTAAATTTTTAATAATGTATTCAAAAAAGGGCTCGATCATCCCTGCATCAGCTTGACGCAATGCGGAAAAGTAGTTCTGTTTGTCCTCTGTTTTGATGATTAACGGAGGAAAGCCGAAATGAATGAGGATGAAATTCATAAGAATTCTGGCCATTCGGCCGTTTCCGTCATCAAAGGGATGGATTCGGATAAAACGATAGTGGAATTCCGCTGCCAGCAAAATCGGATTTACATCTGACTTGAGGCTTTCTGATCGATACCATTCGATCAGGTCATGCATCAAGGATGGGGTTTCCTCCACTGAGGCAAAACGGAAAATTTCCCCGGTTTTAGTCAATACATGGTTGGGGACACTTTTATATTGACCGACTTGAATCCAACGCTTGGTGGGATGTCCAGCGGGAGTGATGGCGTCCACTTCATAGGGTTCCTTGAGGAGTAGGGTATGTAGTTCCCGTATAAAGCTTTCAGTCAGGTGATACTCACCTTTGACCACATCCAGCACCCACTTGATCGCTTTATCGTGTCCGGTAATTTCAAAATGGTCTTTTAGCGGTTTTCCCTGGGCCGTAATTCCGAACAAAATCAAAGCCTTGGTTTCCCCAAAAGTGAGTGAATTCCCTTCAAGATTATTAGAATGGTAATTCCAATCAAGCCGAAATTTTTGCATGATCAATTGTTCGCGCTCAATTGGGATTGGGCGAAGTTTATCAAGCTCATTTTTTAGGGTTAGGGCTGTTGAAAGGGAGTTCATTTTACTTTTCTTTCAATACTTTAATAAATTCTTCTCTTAGCTTTTCGAGTTGTCTTTCAAAGACTTCTATAGTTTCCTTAAGTGGGTTGTTGATGTTTTCAACATTAGCATTTATGCTTGATGCGTTTACACCACTATTTTCATAAAAATTGATTGTATTGTAGAGGACTTTTTCTTCACTAAACCCCTTTAGTCCTTCTAGAGTAACTTCAAGGGCATCAGCAATTTGTTGAAGTTTTTCATCAGAAATATTTTCTGATTGTTCCAGCTTTGAAACCGCCTGTTTTGTTATGCCTCCCAGCCTCTCTCCTAGATCCGCTTGGCTCAATCCCCGTAACTTTCTGATACGTTCAACTTTCCTTCCCTTATGGTATGATAATTTTTCGAAAATAGATTCCATTATTATTGGTTATTTAATTTTTTCAACATCTCGATTTTCTCTTTTTCACTTTCCAAAAGTCTCTCATACAACTCAACAACTTTATCGAGAGGATTAAAAACTTGATTTATACCAGTAGAATTCTCTGAAATTGGTGAATTTTCAATGTTGTTTGAAATGTTATAAAGAGCTGTATTTTCATCAAAATTGTCCAAAAACTCAGAAGAGACTCCTAATGCCTCGGCGATTTGGCTGAATAGTAATTCATCAATAGTCTCTTGGCTTTCAATTCTTGACATTTCTGTTTGAGAAATTCTGAGTTGTTTAGCCAATGAATCTTGCTTAATACCTTTAAAATTGCGGTATCTCGCTATTTTTCTTCCTCTGTGTTTCATCATTTTTTCTGAATTTTAAATAAATGTCAACCTTTTTTGCATAAAAATCAACCTAAAAGATTTATTTTTTTTGAGATTACTTATCAAATTGATATCGCAATGGAAAAATCATTTCTAAAATTTTACTTAAGAAAAAACTTGGAAATTCTTGGTAAGGGAACTGAGAATCTTAGGCTTGAGAATTCTACTTCTTTGTTTGAGATTCTGTTTCCCAGGAAACCAAAAAATCCTATCTGAGGATCTCACGATTTGTTTCTAACCGCTTAAATAACTGGACCAGTTTTGTTGCCTAAACTTAGGAACAAAATGATCGAAGAACTAATCAAGAATGCCCGACTCTCCTCGAGTGGTCGAAAATTACTTACCTCAGAACAAAAAGCCTTTATTGTAGAAGATTGGGAGTCTTCTGGCTTATCTTGCCCAGAATATTGTCGGCGACATGGACTGATCACCAGTCAAGTATACAGCTGGCGTTCACTTGCTAAATCAGGAGCGATTATGAGTATCAAAAATCAAGGAGACCTGCACTCCAAAGCCGAATTGGAAATGCTTAGAAAAGAGAATGAGGAGCTCAAAAAGGCCCTTGGAGAATCCACGCTGGATATCAAAATCCTAAAAAAAAAGTTAGAAATGGATCAACTACGAAACAAGAAATTGAATCGTTATCCAGGGAATTCGGATTGAGTATGAACAAGACCATCAAGACATTAGGGGTGCCGAAGTCCTCCGTGTACTACAAACCAAAACCCTATCCTGAGCGCAAAAGTACGGCTCGCAAAGAGCTATGCGAGCAGATGAAAACCGCCATCCTAGAGATCACTGCAAAGAAATCTACCTATGGTGTCCCCCGGGTCAAAGCCTTGCTCAAGCGAGACTATGGCCTATAGGTGACCAAGTACATTGTGCACCGGTTTATGAAAGAAGAAGACCTATTGATTACTCGTCATCGCACCAGAGGCAGTAGCAGGATACATTCCGGACAGATCGCAGTGCCGGAGCCAAACACCCGATGGGCTAGTGACATTACTTCCATTAAATGCTGGAACGGAGAAAAACTTCGGGTGGCCTTTTTGATGGATTGTTGTGACCGATCCATTATCGCCTGGAGAGCAGGAAAACATATGCAGGCAATAGATATTGAATTAATGGTTCAAGAAGCCTTATACAGCCGTTTTGGCGAGAACCTTCCGCCAACTGGGCAACTCCAATTCCTTCATGATAACGGACCAGAGTTCATTGAAAAGAACCTTAAAAAGAGCCTGAAATCTTGGAATATTGACGATTGTAATACCCCAACCTATTCACCACAATCCAATGGTATGTGCGAAGCATTGAATGCAACCTTTAAAAGAGATTATGTCTATGAAAACTGTCTGGATTCCGCTCAAATCGTTCTCGAGCAGATCCCTCATTGGGTAAACGAATACAATACCTTTGCCCCACACTCGGCCTTAAATATGAAAACACCAAATGAATTCTATAACTTTAAAACCGCAGCCTAACTAGTCCAACTTTTGAGCGGAAAGAGCATTTTTATTTCCCTCACCTTGTGTACAATTGGGGGATTAAAGGCTCAGTCACCTCCGGGATTACCTGCTGTTCCCAAGCTTGAGGATATTATACAGATACCCAAATCTCCTGAAGCATTTGCCTTTGCGAAGTATGGAAACACATCAGTTTCCCACTTCACAGGGGTTCCTAATATTTCAGTTCCTATTGGACAACTTAAGGGAAGGGATATTACGATACCTATAGAACCCACTTATGATGCCTCAGGAATTAGAGTTGACCAAATAGCTTCAGAAGTGGGTTTGGGTTGGAATCTCAAAATAGGAGGGATGGTTATCAGAAATGTCAAGGGGCTTCCTGATGATTATACCGCTGCGACCCCGGCCTATTATCCCTATTATTCCACTTCAAATTTTCCAGGGGCCTCGTCTGTGGTATCCCAATACAACCATTTTATAAATAACAACCTTTCAAATAATAATTTTGTAAGCAGAATCCAAACGGGAAGCAATTGGGCAGAGGAATGGCCGGTTAGATTTTTGAAATTCACCGAACAGGTCGAAAAAGGATACATAGACAGTCAACCGGATACCTATACACTAAGTGTTAATGGTCTGACGGGTACTCTTGTTATTGATTACACTACCTCCACAGGTTATTGTATAGATAATCCTGAGATTAAAGTCGTGCCCAACTTAATAACTGCAAGCAATGGAGTAAGACAAATTGATTCTTGGCAAATCACCGATGGTCAGGGAAATGTATATCAGTTTGGTTATAACAGCGCAAAAGAGGTGACCAATTACTACGAGAATAATTCTGCCGAAGTATCTAGGACTTTCACTTCTGCATGGAAGCTAACGACAATCACTACAGGAAAGCTGAAAGAAACGGTAACTTTTAATTACGCTCTTGAAGCCTGGACCAATGATCAACCAATTGTTTCCTTCTACTCGCTGGATGGATTTTCTACTTTGAATTGTGCCGCTCTCTCCTCCACCCCAAACTTGAATCCGTTTTATAAGATTACCTCAAGGGTGCTTCAAAGCGTTGCTTTCAGTTCCGCCTCTGCTAATCAATTGGTTATTTCCAGGGTGTCAAGAGACGATTTGCCAGGTCAAACTGCCATCAGCCAGCTTAGATTTAATGATGAATATGGTACAGCAACTAGTTTTGTGAAATTTAACCGAAGTTACTTCAGTACGGGAAGTAATCATCTTCAAAAGAGGCTAAAACTTGAATCAGTAGCGTTTCATGGGGACAACGCTTCCTCTTCAAATCCGCAGGTTTATGAATTTTCCTATAACTCAACCGCATTGCCATCCAGAGACTCCAAAGCAAGAGATTTTTTTGGATATTATAATGGAATGAACTCCAATCAAACCTTACTGCCCTATAATTCTACCTTAAATAATGGAGCAAATAGAGAGGTGAGCTCTGGTTTTCAAAAAGCAGGAATCTTGACCTCTGTTAAATATCCTACCAAGGGATTCACGAATTTTACCTATCAGTCGAATATAGAATATTCCTATTCCACTTCTGCCGTTTGGCAAAATGCCTACAACAACGTATGGACATCGGGTACCCCTGAGGCCTATTGCGATGATATTGTTGGGACTACTTTGAATGTTCAATATCAGTCTTTTACCGCCCCTGTAACTGGAAGTTACAAAGTAACCTTTACAAAGAATACGGATGCTTCTTCTCAAGTTCAATTGATAGCCTTATACAAAGGAAGTAAAACCCTTTGTGATTTGGTTTGGGAGAGTGGGACAGATATAATTTATAAACAATATTCGCAGGCAATTAATCAAGAGGTTTATATCACCCTGGAGGCCGGTCAGGTATATAATGTTGCCATGGCCAACAATACAAATCAAAATGCCACCATGCAGTTGACGGTTGCCTATCTCCAAAATACCTCACTTCCGGAATACAAAAACTCTGCAGGATTAAGGATCCAGCAAATCGAGGATTATTCCGCTTCCGGAACCTTGGCAAGTAAAAAGTATTATTACTATGCAGACGGTTCAAGCTTAAACGGACCTGCAATAATTAACCTCGTAAATTCAGGCAATTATATTTCATCTGGCATAAAGCAAAATGCATCCTTGTTGGAAAGGAATCAATATAGACAAGGGTTTGATTCTCAGCTTGGTTATGTGAATTGTACTTATATCGAACGATCAGGTTCCTCATTGATGCAGGGGAACGGAATGAATTTTACATACACCAAGGTTTCTGAGTTAAGCACCAACGATGCAGGTGAGTATCATTTAAAAGTCCTTGAGTTTCAGAATGAAAGTGAAGTAGTAGACGGTCCATTTGTGACAAGTAGTCCTTTGTTGGGAAAAATGACAAGAGAGGCAGTTTACTCCTATGAAAGCACCACAGGTTCATTTAATATCGCCGAAGAAACACTCAATACTTACGATAATATTGAGATAGCTCAACCTTACAATATAAGAGGATTACACTTTTTCGGGCGGGATAATTATTACCATAATTTGGTTTTAGTAGCAAGCCCTTCTGACCCCACAAAAATTGGATGGGTTTACAACGTTATGTTAATCGCGGGATTTGGTGGCCCTCCTCAACCTCAGGGTTGTGGTGCAGATCCTGCAGGAACTGATCTATTTTGTATTCAAAGCGGTCCCTTGCCTTATAAATATCATTATAGAGTTGGCGGGTATAGACGGCAATTTCCTCAATTGACTCAGTCAGTTAGTAAAAAGTATCAAAGGGCAAATGCACTTGTTACTACCCAGACTTTTACCTACAATACCACACATAATTACCAGATTTCTCAAGTATCGACTACATCCAGTGAAGGAGATGTGATTCAGAATACTTTTGATTTCCCTTCATCGACCAATAATTCTGCTCTTTTCAATCAAAATAGATTGAAGGAGCTGATAAATACTAAAAAGATGGTAAATGGGAATAACCGGGCTGAGAGTAACGTCATTTTTTCAACTTACAACACCAATCAAATTCTTACCCAGCGGGTGGAAGAGCGAATGAATGCAGGGACCTTTTCAAATATCGTGGTTATTAACAGTTATGATAACCAAGGAAATATTCGTGAGGTCTTAAAAAGAGACGGCACCATTTCAACGATGATATGGGGACATCTTGGGCGAAAATTGATTCTTGAGGTTCAGGGTGCTACCTATGCTCAGGTTTTAGCTGCTTTAGGTGGGACGCTGACTTTAGGAGACAATGGGAGGAATTTGACTGTAGCTCAGGTAAATACGGTAAGATCGAATCTGCCACAAGCATTTGTTTCACATTTTATCTATGGTTCTCACCACGGAATATCCAGAATATCAGATCTGAATGGCAGAAACACCTCCTATGTATATGACGGATTTGGAAGGTTGATGGAGATACGTGACCATGACAATCATATTTTAGAGAAATTTTCATACAACTTCAGAAATTGATCCCATGTGCAGAATAGTTTTTTTTATCGTGGTTTTTGTTTTTTGTGCAGGATATGTATTCTCCCAATCGACAAATCAGAATTATGTAGTCTCTCATAAGATACGTGAGACCTATACTACTATTGCCAACCCATTTACCCTTCCCGATTCTGCAACCTACACGTCTATCGATTATGTGGATGGCCTTGGCAGGCCGATTCAGAATGTGAAGAGAAGGTCAAGCGAGGAGGGAAAGGATTTGATCACACCGATCCAATACGATCTTTTTGGGAGAAATGTACGTGAATATCTGCCTTATTTTTCCGATTCGGCGGCACAGACCGGTTCATTCAGACCGAATGCGGTGTCAAATCTGGAAAGCAGATCGAGTGCTGTATATGGGGATACTTACCCGT
>NZ_BTPD01000014.1:0-112971 GCF_036245625.1 Algoriphagus confluentis | reverse complement strand
GATTAGAGCTTTCTTACCTAAAAAAACTGACCTCAATGAAATCTCAACAGAACAAATACAAGCAATCGAAGCTAAAATCAATAACAGACCCGTTAGAAAGTTTAATTACCTTAGTCCAATACAAAAACTCAAACAAAAATTAGGTGTTGCACTTATAAGTTGAACATGGCTTTCAAGAGTTTAAAACCTCAACGATGAAGTGCCTCCCAAAGAATCTCTACGGGATGTTTGGCTTTTCGGCCGGTACCATCGGCAATCTGATGACGGCAGGACGTACCTGGCGCTGCGATAATCGTATCCGCTTCGGCCTTTCTTACCGCAGGAAACAGCACCAACTCCCCTACTTGCTGAGAAACTTCAAAATGCTCGGCTTCGTACCCGAATGAACCAGCCATTCCGCAACAGCCGCTTGGGATGGTTTCCACGGTATAATTAGCCGGGAGAGAGAGTATTTTTTGAGTCCAAGTCAAGGAGGAAAGTGCCTTTTGATGGCAATGCCCATGCAGCTTGATCTTTTGGGATTTGGAGGTGAAAGACTCCGGTTTGATGTTTCCAGTAGCCACTTCCTGTCCGAGAAACTCGTCGATCAACTTCACATGAAACTTAAGCTTCTTTGCTGCAGGCACCAATTCAGAGCTTACAATCCGTGGATATTCATCCCGGAAACTTAAAATCGCGGAAGGCTCCAACCCGATCAAGGGTGTGTTTCCATCAATCAGTTTCTCAAAAATCCGCACATTGGCCTCGGCATGTTTCTTTGCTTTTTCCAAAAGACCTTTGGAAAGTGCGGATCGCCCGCTTTCCTCGTGGTCAATAACTTTGACTTCGTAACCCAATTTCTTCAACAAAGAAATCGCTTTAATCCCGATTTGAGTGTCGTTATAGTTGGTGAATTCATCCACAAAGAAATAAACTGACTTGATGCCTTTGGCAGGTCCAGGCAAAGATGCATAGTTCTTTTTGTACCACTTTCTCAGACTGATCGAGCTGATTTCAGGCAGATTTCGGCTTGGGGCTACGTTCAAGATGGATTTCATCAGCCCACCCGTCAGCGAATTGCTTAGGAAGAAATTGGCGATCCTAGGCACCTTGGCTCCCAATTCATTCAGCTCATTGATGTAGGCAAAAGCCTTCGAGCGAAGAGGGACTCCATTCGTTTTTTGGTATTGATAGAGGAATTCCGCCTTCATACTCGCCATATCCACGTTGGAAGGGCACTCGGCAGTACAGCCCTTGCAACTCAGGCAGAGATCCAATGCTTCTTTAATCTCAGGATGATCGAAAGCATTTTCCTTTTTATCCAAAGTCAAAAACTCCCGCAAAGTATTAGCCCGACCTCGAACGGTATCCCGCTCGTTACGGGTGGCCATATAGCTCGGGCACATTGTGCCACCAGAACCCGGAAGTTTGCGGCAGTCGCCTGAACCGTTGCATTTTTCTGCTAAACGCAGAATCCCTCCCACGTGGGAAAAATCGATAGCCGTCTTGTGATCCGGAGTTTGCATTCCCGGTTCATAGCGCAGGAATTTGTTCATCGGAGCAGCATCCACAATTTTGCCAGGATTGAAAATGTTTTTCGGATCCCAAGTGTATTTGATTCGGCGGAAAAGCTCGTAGTTCTTTTCCCCAACCATTAATGGAATAAAGGCAGCCCGTACTCGTCCATCTCCATGTTCGCCTGAAAGCGAACCCTGATATTTCTTCACCAACTGGGCAGAAGCCAAGGAAATCTTGTAAAACTCCTCTACATCCTCCGCTTTTTTCAAATCCAAAATAGGACGCAAATGGATCTCTCCAGCTCCGGCATGGGCATAATGAACGGGCTTTTGATTGAAACCTTCCATCATGGCATCAACTTCATCGATGTAATCCGCTAAGTCTTCGATATCCACGGCAGTATCTTCGATACAGGCCACCGCTTTGGGATCACCGGGAATATTCCCCAAAAGCCCCAAACCCGCTGCACGAAGCGCCCAGGCAGAAGCCACTCGGGCAGGCTCAATGATCGGGTAGGCATAGCCGAGCTTGTTTTTTTTCAGGTCTGCAACCAAAGCTTCCCCTTTGCTCATTGCCTCCTCCAGCGTTTTTCCTCGAAACTCGATCATCAGGATCGCTTCCGGATCTCCCTCCACGAAATAGCGGTTTTTAGAATATTCTATACTTTCCTTAGTGCAGTCCAAAATGATTTTATCCATCAATTCCACAGCCGTCGCCGGATGCCTCATAGCGACTTGTGCGGATTTCATGCTCTCACTGATCGTTTCGAAATGTGCAGCAACGACAATCTCCACCGGATCAGGAAGGGCATCCAGGCTGATTTTGATTTCGGTAGTAAAGGCCAAAGTCCCCTCCGAACCTGTCAATAACTTGCAGAAGTTGAATTTTTCCTTGCCTTCGAAAAGTTCCGCTTTCAGCAATTCATCCACTGCATACCCGGTATTCCGGCGATGGATGGACTTTTTGGGAAATTGAGCGTGGATTTCTTCTCGAATTTCAGGGTTATTGAGTTCGTCGAAGATTTGACGATAGATTGTTCCTTCCAGGTCTTTTTGCCCACACTTCCGATCAAACTCATCCTGAGAGATGTCTCCGAAAACGACCTTTTTTCCATCACTGAGAATGGTATTCAGGGAAATAACCTTATCTCGAGTCACACCATATACGATGGAAGTCGTGCCAGAAGAATTATTTCCAACCATACCACCAATCATCGCCCGGTTGGCAGTGGAAGTGATCGGGCTGAAAAATAGACCATGTGGCTTGAGGTAACGGTTCAGCTCATCCCGAACGACCCCTGGTTGCACACGAACCCAGCGTTCTTCCTTATTAAATTCCAAGATTTGGGTAAAATGCTTGGACACATCGACTACGATGCCATTTCCCACGCATTGTCCGGCAAGGGAAGTACCTGCAGTCCGAGGAATCAGGGAAGTGCCGTGCTCCGTAGCAAAGTGAATCAGTTTTTGGATATCGGATTCGGACTTAGGAAAAGCGACTGCCAAGGGCATCTCTCGATAGACAGATGCATCGGTGGCGTACAGGGTCCTTGTGAGTCGGTCAAACTGCAAACTACCCTCCAATTGGGTAGCTAGTTTTTCCAAATAAGGTACTAGGTTAGGTTGGTCTGAAAGCATGGAGTAAAAATACAGATCGGAAATAAAATAATTGCGGAAATAATAGCTTACTGAAAAACTTGTTCCCTAAAGTTTTTCAACTATCTTTAAAGTACAATTAAATATACACCCGTAACCTCGCAAATCATGGGGGCAATTATCTCTGGAGTCATTTTTTTGGCAGTCGGACTTACTGTTCGAGTTTATCCGAATATCCTTGCCGGATACAATAGTCTATCCCAAAAAGAGCAAGAAAATGCTGAGAAAAATAGGCTGCCATTTTTCGGCTTTATCTTATTTACAGCTATGGGGGCAATTTGCTTGGTTTCTTCAATTCTGTCTATTTTGCTTGAGGACCCAAAATTGGGTTCAAACATTACCCTAATTGTCACTTTTACAGGATTAATTATTGCTGTGGTTGGGGGGAATTTTTTGATAAATCATAAAATAAACTAAGCTAAATCTTGATTTTCTACTGAGAGGCAGAATAAAGCATCTTTCCAACTCTTTGAATGTGTTCTTTAAGGTTTTCATTTTTGATATCCTTCCAAACCTGAAGATCGACTGTCAAGGGAAAATCACTCGAATTGACCTCCATCCAGATTTCACCTAAGGTCTTTCGATCTATCTCATCAAGAATCACCAAATCCAAATCACTGCGATCGCTGTATGTTCCTTTGGCACGCGAACCATAGACTTTCACCTCAGAAACAGCAGGGTAATTCCTGAAAATATCGAGAAGGATTTGGAAGGATTTATCAGATAGTCCAAAGGTTTCCATTAGTGAATTTCTGAAAGTTTTTTTGCCAGTGAGGCTAACATAGGTGTATAAACAGACTGAATATCGGGAATAACGGATTCAAAGGTTTCCAGATCATAACTATGACTTAGTATGTTCCGATCATTGATCATTTCCAGCCAAACCTCAATTTAATCGATGTACTTAGCCTGAAAGGCTTCCTTTACGACCACTTTGGAAGAAATACGATCCAAAATCAAGCCATCAGACTCCATTTTATCTTCCAGTGTCTTCCAACCTAACTCTAACGTATATTCAAATCGCTGGACAATCCCCTCTTTTTCTAATTGAGAAAGTTCGTCCAAATCCATAGATTCTACTTCCACAAGGAGATTTACCGCCTTGAGGAAATTATCCAAACGCTGAATCCAACGAATATCCTTTTCCATAAACTCCTGAATTGATTGTTCAATTTACCACAATTACTTTGAGAGAAAAATCAAAGACCAAACGGCCAACGCTATTAAGGAATGACCAATTATCAATGACCAAACTCAATGAACAATTATCAAGTATGCCAAACCCTTGATAATTGAAAATTGAGTTTGAAAATTGATCATTTAACACCTTTTTTGTCGATAAAACAAACCAACTTCATGTTCTTCTACCTCTCCCAGTTTTTGAGTTTTTTGGCGATGCCGCTTACGATTGTATTGATCCTTATTCTATCAGGGACAATTTTTTTAAAGCGAAAATGGGGTAAAAAGTTGCTGTGGGCAGGAATCGGACTTCTACTCTTTTTCACCAATCCGTTCCTTTCCAATTTGGCTTTATTGGCTTGGGAACCTGATTTCAAGTCTTTCGAAGGAATAGAAAATCATGAAATCGGCATCGTCCTCACGGGGGTGACTAACCTGAGCAAAACTACCTATGATCGCACCTTTTTCAACAAAGGTGCAGACCGCATCACCCATGCCCTCCAACTCTACCGCATGGGGAAAATCAAAAAAATCCTGATCACCGGTGGACAAGGTCTCAATCCGGTCAATCCACAAACCGAAGCGGAATTACTCAAGCGATTTTTAATCATGACCGGGATGCCTGAAGCGGACATCTTAATTGAAGATCAAAGTAAAAACACAGCCCAAAATGCACGGTTTACCAAAGCTTTTTTAGAGAAAAACGGAATATCCGCCGATCAGGAATTTGTGCTGATTACTTCTGCTTTCCATATGACTCGGGCCAAAGGATGCTTTGACAAGGTCGGCCTGAAAACAGTCACTTTCCCTGCGGATTACTACTCCCATGAGGTGATGTATGATTTGCCTTCGCTTATTTTCCCGGATTCCTATTCTCTAGAGTATTGGACCAAGCTGTTCAAGGAGTGGACTGGAATCTTAGTGTATAAGGTAGTTGGCTACATGTAATTTTAGCGGGTTTTTACAGGTACTTTTCACTTTCTATTCCTAGTTAGGAGAAAAGTAATTGATCATGAATCGAGCTATCCTTTCTCTGATTTTTGTCCTGATTTTTCAGTTGGTCAAAAGCCAAGTTCCCCAAGGGCTGAAGGAGAAGTCTGACAAAGACAAGTTCCAACTCCTGGAAACTTCGCTGAAATCCCCCTATACCCTTACCCAAGAGTTTTTCTTCAACAAGAAGTTTTATTTCACGGCCAAAACCTCGGAAGTACAGGTGGATTCCTATTTCTATCTCAATACAAAAAACGGTCTGTTTGGAATCGACAAGGACCTCGCTGAGCAGCTCAAACGGCAAAAGGGATCAGAGCTTTTTAATGAAATGGATTTTGCGATAGAGCTGGAATCGGGTGAGTTTTTCACCTACACTACCCGACAGCGGACAGGAGATCGAATTGCAATGATCGCCTACGAGATGCTTTCCTATCTGCCAGATTATTTGGAAGGAGTAAGTGAACCGGAGTTTTTTAAGGATTATATGGAGCGGGATGGGAATAAAACCTACGTGGGGGACAAGTCCCAGTTTCCGTCCGAAAGCTTTCAGGGAGTCAATTTGGAAGCCGGTGGACATATGTTGGTCTGGTTTTCCAAAAACACAGACTTCCAGATGAATCCGGAAAACCGCAAGTTGATCCTGAGTCCTTTTGGCATTGGTTATGTCTTTTTTGAGAATCAAACCTACCTGATCACCGGCTGGGAAAGCGACGACTATGTCAGCAGGCTGGAAAAAATCGAAGATGTTAATTTCACCTTCAAAGGGAAGGAGTATACGCCGCTTCAGGAGAAAATCGAAGCAAAAATCGTAGAAACAGGTGAAAAAATGGATGCTGCGCGAGCAAAAGAAGCCGATGCGCTTGCCAGACAGGAGGCGGCTGCAAGACAGCGATTGGCCACTGCATCCCCGACTGGTAATGATGTCCGAAGAGCTGAAATCGATGTGGAGATCGTAGAAATAAAAAAGCAAATCCTCGAAAAAAAGAAAACCCTCGAGTCCAAGGCAATCAGCAAATCCAAAGAATACAGCAAAAAGCAGGGTTCCTTAGAATCAGCAAAGGAGGGTTTGGAGGCCATGTTTGAAGGAAATGAGTTTGTGGAAATTCAAAAACTGGAGCTCAAGGAGAATATTCTAAAGGATGAAAAAGCGCTCTTGGGCAATTCGCTGGATTCAAAAGAACGGGATGCAAAGCAAAAATCCATCGACTGCCAGAAGAAGCTCTTGGTAATTTTTGAGGGGATTTATGACAAATTCACCGAAATCGACCGACAGTACGGAGCAGATCTTCAACAGGTTTTTCTCAAAAAAATGAATGTGTATAATCAGGAATTGACTCCAATTATGACCAATCCCTGTGGGAATTAATTCAATCGGATCTTTTATTATTTCAACGGTTGAAACCCGCCTTCCTCCCAGTAGAGGAATTAGCTTTATACCCCAACCGATCTGGAAGTATTGTGGGCTTTAGCTTGTCATCCAAAGACAAATATCAGCAAGATATATACCTAGAATCTGCCCTAGTGGCGGGATTGCAGACCATTACAATTTTTATTCATCAACCTATTGATTTTCAAAGGGATATTGCGTAACTATCCTTGGACTTTCTTTGGTTTTTTCATTTCAAAACTCAGCCTTATGGATTTTGCCTCCATTTTAAATCTCGTCATTGGTCTTGTTTTCATTTATTTCCTCATCGCCTTAGCCTGCTCGACCATTCAGGAACTGATTGCTCACTACCTCGATATGCGGGCAGAAAATCTGGAGAGATGGCTTAAGGACACCTTTAGGGAAAATAATTTCGGAGAAAAGTTTCTTTCCCACCGACTGATTGACGGGCTTACAGCTCAGGGAAGAAGAGCCAGCTATATTCCCTCCAAGGTCTTTTCGGGAGTCTTATTGGACTTGGTCAATGACAAGGATTTGCCGTATGATTTATCTTCTCTCCAGGAGTCCGTAGTCACTTCTGATCTGCCCGAGGACTTAAAAAGAAAACTGCTGCAGAGTATTTCAGAAGCCAAAAATGGATTGGAAGATGTCAAAAGAGACATTGAGGGCTGGTTCAATGACTGCATGGATAGAATCTCGGGGACTTACAAAAAGAAGGCCCAATACTTCATCGTCATCATTTCTACGGCGGTAGTTATATTCCTCAATGTGGACACGATCAATATCATCCAATACCTCTACAACCACCCGGCAGAATCTGCTGCCTTGGCAGACCGAATCAGCGAAAATATCCAAAGCCTAGATCCAAAAACCAACGCAGCACTCCCTGACTCTCTTGGAACTGAAAAAAAAATCGATTTGAAAATCAAAGAACTGAAGGAGATTCAGGCTTCATTGGATGCTACAAAGCTTCCCTTTGGATGGCAAAAAGGGGATGGAGAGGTCAGTTTTAGAGAATTTACCAATAAACTGCTTGGCTTGATATTTTCCATCATTGCCGGAATAGTCGGTGCTCCTTTTTGGTTTCAGATCCTGAACAAGCTGGTCAATCTGAGAGGAGCCGGCGCCAAGCCTGACAATTAGACAAGCAAGGTACGCTGGATGGAATCCCGGAGTTGGGATTCCACCTTGACCTCTTCTGCAAATTCGCCCCATTGACGGACAGCTCTTCTGACTTTCCCGATTTTCTCTTCCGGCTTTTTGATATTCATCTTTCGGGCTATTTCCAAGAAATCCGAATCTGCGATTTTTTCCCTTTTGCCATTCACCTGTAAGGATTGACTGCTCACCCAAAGGCTTCCTGGACGAAAGGCATGGCAGATGTCGTAGGCAGGTGACAAGGTCCATTTCCCGCTTTGATCCATCAGAAAAGCAAAATTTTTGGTATGATCATCACAGTTACGGGCAAGTACATTAAACACCATTCGGATAAATAGCTGCTCGGCTTCAGGATAAGACAATCGCAACATCCGCATGGTTTCAAAAACTTGCTCGTAGCTATACACACCTACCTGATTGAAATCAAAATGCCGAATGCCACAGAGACTCTGCATGTGGACTTTTTCTCCGGATTCCGTTCGGTCAAATCGTCGGGTCATAAAATGAGCCCGACCGTTTTCTTCCAGCAGTCGGCATTCATTCATTTCTATTCCGGCTTCTTTGGCCATCAGGTAATAGGCCATTTCCACACGTCCGTAGCCCGCTGTAGCCCCAAACTGCGAGTCATGCACTCCGTCAAACTTGATGATCCAATGCGAAAATCCCTTAGGTGCCTTTACCTGACCGCTTTTCACCTCTCCGGTATCAGGATTAAAAGCGATAACTGCCTTGGCTCTGGCACCACCGGCAGAAGTTCCTATCTTCAAAATATCCGCCAGAGCCTCCTCTTCTTCCCTGGAGAGATCGGTCCGGAAATCCGCTTTGGTATTGAGCACTTTTTGGGCTATTCCCACCAGACTTTCTATTTCCAAAGCACTCGCTTGAGCAGACTCCCGGCGGAGTGATGGCTTGATTTCCAAAGCTCCCACTCCCCGCTCACCGATGAAGCAAAGCAGCTCCACAGGATTCAAACTGTCTGTCGGACGCCCATTTTGGACCAACCAGGCATTGATCAATTGATTCCCGTATTTGTCCGGAAGCATATCAGCCAATAGTCCGGGAAGCCCCTTGAATGTATCAAAAGCATCATTTCGTCCACGACGGATTTCTGGAAAAGTATACAACCTCCTCCCCTGCCTGAGAGGCATCGTAATCGGGGCAATATCCCAACCCGAACGCAGAAAGCCCTGATCAAACTCAAAGCTTGCCAACTGCTGCACCTCATCCCAAAGAATCGCTCCAGCCAGTCGATCCCAAAGCCAAACTTCTGCTGCTATTACCATTCTGAAGGACGGTCATCCTCGGCAGCAAGATCCGAATGCCTCACCCGCTGCCGCTGATATTTCTTTTGAAGCTTGATGTACTCTAAGGGGCTGATCTGCTGACGCACCTCAAAAGCCTCCAACAACTGCAGCTCGTCCAAAACCCGTAGGGCCTGAATCAAGGTCAATAAATGAACCTTCTCTCCACGCTCCAATAAACTGAGCGTAGATCGGCTCATACCCGCCTCCGTGGCCATCTCGTCCTGAGTCTTATTGAGGGCCATCCGCTTCTTTTTGATGAAGTCCCCGATCATCCGGAGAATGGCCATATCTGATAGCTGTGCAATATTCATGACTTAAATTTCATTCATTAAATCAAATTTTACAAGTTAATGAATGATTTTTCAATCAAAAATAAACTTTAAATTCAAGACAAAAGACGAAAGACATATAGAATCAAATGAGGGTAAATGAAAAATTACATAAAAGATTAATGAATTAAAATTCATTCATTATTTAATATAAATATACTTATTGAATGAATAATCATTCGTAATTAAAAGATGATTGTTAGAGAACTACACCGATTTGATTAAGATTTTATCTTTAAAAATTCATGCCTCCTCACCCAGCAACTTGTGAAATACCTCTCGACTAGCTTCTCGATTGTATCTTGCTTCTCGTCTCTTGTTTCTAGCATCTAGATACTTGATACTAAAATCTCCTACTCCACATCCATTCCCATTTCCACCCCTTCTCTTCAAGCAAAATCGGATGATAAGCCACAGCAGCCTTTGCTGTAGGTGCATCAAAAAATCGCTGATCATCAGTCAAAATCGCCTTCTGATTCCCACCCTCATCGCTAAAGATCAAATCCATGACAGCTGAAGGGATTTCTTTGGAGAACCCTTTCTCCGACTTCAGAAGCCGGTTTTTCAAACTCCAATCCAACTCGAAACCAGGTACTTTCACGTCTGTGGCAGGAATAAACCTGGCTTTACTCTGTACTTTTACCCAAGCCAAAAATTCCCTGAGCAAAGCCAAACCCGGATTGTTCAATTGACCGGGCCGAAAATCCTCCGGCTCGAGGGAAGAAATCACATGCAGCTTTTTCCTGGCGCGGGTGATGGCCACATTCAGCCGATTTTCTGCACCCGATTTACCCAAAAGTCCAAAATTAGTCACCAATTTACCCTCTCGGTTGGGGGCGTAGCCAAGCGATAAAATCACCTGATCAAATTCATCACCCTGCACATTTTCGATATTCCGAACCTTCAGGGATGCATCCTGAAAACCTGCTTTCCAAAGCATTTCACGGATCAGTTCCATCTGAAAATAATTACCCGTTACAATCCCGATCGAATCTCGAGGATTTTCCTTTCGAATGCGCTGAACCCCATTCACTACCGATTCGCTTTCCAATTTGTTGACCTGATTTTCCCATATTCCCTCCACTTTTTCCCAGCTAAATGGAGTCCATCCGGCCTTCACAGTGGTATAATCCGGCAGAGTCTCCAAACGCCCCCCATAAAAATGAACGTTGGAAAAATGAACCAATCCCGGGTCTGCAGAGCGGTAATGTCCCTTCAAATGAAGGTTTTCAAAAAAATGGCCTGCTAATTCCAAAAGGGATTCGGCCTCATATTCCGCCCCCTCCTCTTCACTTTCCCACTTGACCTGATAAAAATCCGAGGGACGCAATTGCTTCGAATCTCCCGCCACAACGACCTGCTTTCCCCTAAACATGGAGGGAAATCCCCGCTCAATAGGGCACTGAGACGCCTCATCAAAAATCACCAAATCAAACACCTGCTTGGTCGGAAAAACCGCTGAAACTGTCTCCGGACTACCTAACCAACAGGGCAACACCCGAAAAACCTCTTCTCCCAACTCGGTAAACAACTTTCGAAGGGGCCATTTCTGCCGCTTCTTACTCACTTGATGCAACAACTCACGATAAGTCACCCGATTCCCCAACCGATTGTAGTCCAAATGCGCTGCGACTTGTTCACGAAGCCGAAGCAAAGCTAAATGACGGGCATTTTTTCGTTTTTCAAGGATCGCATTCTTGAGTTCGTCCATTTCATGATGTAGAGCCAAAGTTCCTAGCTCGCTCAATTCGGGATACTGCTGCTCCAGTTTTCCGATCCAGGCCAAAGTCCAAGCATTCCAAAAACCTTCAATTAGTTGATCCAAATTTGAGTCAGAAAATTCCTCGACTAATCGCTCACCCAAATCCCGAAATTCCCACTTCTCTAAAAACTGATCAAACCCCTTCAGCTCGGCAAAAACAGAAGGCCAGTTTATAGGTTCTACTGGAAAAACAGTCGCCAGTCCCTTTTCCATCAGTTCCAAAAACTGCGCTTCACTTAACCAAAGACGATACGAAACGAGATCAGAGGCCAAGCCTTCAGCCCAAGTCTGAAGCTGATCCAAAGAAGACCTAAACTCCGAAAAAGAAAGCTTTCTCCAGTCAAGCAATTCCTGAAGCACCGGAACTGATTCCCAGCTTTCCTTCCATGCATAAAGGTTTTTCACATGAATCAAATCCTCTGCAAAATCCCCGCTCATCTTGAAAAAAGAGGAATCCGGCAATCCCTCCAATTCTGCCTGAAGCCGAAGTTTTGACTGACATTCCAGCTGAAGATCAAGCACGTTTTGGGCAGAAAAAGCCAAGCCATTTCGGCTCAAAGTCTCAAAAGCCAAGGGAAATCTAGCTTTGGATAATTTAGCCTGAACCCTCCCAAAAAAGCTTTGGGAGCGAGGAATCAAGATCCCAAATTCTGTACTCAATCTATTCAAATCCGACCCCAATTCAAACTTCCAAGTTTGGGATGTCTCGATAGCCTGAATCAGAAACTTTCGAATCTTGGTAAGTACTTTTTGCTTTTTGGGCTGAAAAATGAAAGCAAATTCCCTCTCAGGTGAAGAAAGATCGTTCAAAGAAATTTGAAGGCTTTTTAACTTGTCCGAAAACATTCGCTCGGACCATAGAGCCCTTAGAATCGGTTTTCCTTTTTCACCAAGTAGGATAGAAGAGAGTTGTTTTCGATGATGTTCCAATCCGGAAAGCAGCTCCGAAATCTTTGAAAACCCTGAAGGTTGAACCGCAGAAAAAGAGGTCCGCTTTTCCCAAAAACTCCCTGAAAACCGATCTCGATAGGCTGAAAATATCTTCAAATCCTGTTCAAATCCTTTGGCTTGCTCAACATCCAACTGAATCAATTTGGGGTTGGAGAAAGCAGGTTGATTCAAATCCGCTTGGAGATATAGTGCTTTGACCGGGATTCCTGCAGGCTTTTCATCGAAGAGAGCCGCTCGCAGTTCCTCAAACTTTCCCGAAAGTCTGGTAATAGTCTTGGAAAGCTGACTGAGCTCCCGCTCCAATTGGATTGCATCGATTCCCCGGTTTTGATTTTGGTACTCCTCGACCGATTCGATCTGGCTTTTGATTTTTCCAAAAAGGTTTTTCTGATCTGCTCGGAAATCATGAACCAAGCCCAAAAATTGACCAAAACCCGCTTTTTCCAAGCGCTCAAATACCACATCTAAAGCAGCACGCTTTTGGGAAACCACCAATACCTTTTTGCCACGGGCGATATAATCCGAAACCAAATTGGCGATCAATTGAGACTTGCCCGTGCCGGGAGGGCCTTGGATCACCAAGCTTTTTCCTTGACGAACTTTGATCAGCGCACTTTCCTGAGAAGCATCAAGGGGAAAAACGGGAAACAGGTTTTCCTCCCGAATCTGTGTTTCTCTCTTCTCAGAAAGAAAAAGATGCTGAAACAGATCCTCCAAGGAACTCTCAGAATGGTCCTGAATCAATTGCTCATAATCAGAATACAGAAAACTCCCCTTTTGGGCAAAATGACCTAAAACAGCGTAAGGCTTGAGAATGACTTTTCCTTCGGAAAATCGCTCCTGATCGAGTGAAATCTGGGAATTGGGAAATGGTAGAATCTGATCTTCCAGCAGATTAGATTGAACCTGAATGGCAAAATGTTCGGGAATCAGTTTGGCCAATGCGGTCCGAAACTCAAGTGCATCTTTGGGAAGACTTTCCAGAAGTTCATCGGAAAAGGATTCGGGGAAATTCTTTCCAGTGGAATGACTCCAAGCCAGTAGAAAAGCCGGATTCCACTGCCAATTTTCCTCTGAAACCAAAATCCAAACCCCATTTTCCTTGTTGAGTTGAACCGGTTTCAAGAGCAAGGGACTACGAACGAGTTGACCATTGATCAGCTTTCCTTCAGCAAAAAGCCAAGCCAGATACAGACTTTGTTCGCCAGTTTCTTCCTGAGTCAATTGATCCCGAAAAGCCATCCTAGCGAGAGCTTTAGATACAAAATTAGCATCGCCTGACCTTGGGTCGAGATCGGGGGAAAGCGTGATTTTCTTTTTGCCTTCGATTGACTTTCGAAGAATCTCAAAGGCTGGTTCTCCGGTCAAAAAATCAAACTCCCGAACATCCATCATTCCCATTCCCTCCAATTTCGGCAGGTACAAAGACCTGTTTTTGGTGGACAGGTCGGTAAGCCGATTCAGATAGGTTTGGAAGATGAATTTGGGCATTTATTTAAAGGGCGAGTCTTTTTCTTTGGCCATCTGATTATAGACAATTCCGTCCATAATTCCCGGCATCCACTTGTTCAGAAATACAGCCAATTTGCCCTGACCTGTAAGAACCAGATCGCGCTTTCTTTTTAAAACCGCTTTCAAAATATGCTCAGCGACTTCTTCTGAAGTCATCATTTTGGACTCGTCACGGGGAGATTCACCTTGAGATGAGCCGTCAGCCGTTAGGGCAGTGTTTCGAATGTTGGAGGAGGTAAAACCTGGCGCAACAACCAAAACATGGACACCCTTTTTCATGACTTCGGTTCGAAGGGACTCGAAAAAGCCATTCATCGCATATTTGCTCGCTGTATAGGCTGTGCGGGCTGGAGTGCCTCGATAGCCATTAATGGAGGAAATGCCGATAATGGAACCTTTGGATTCCAAAATTGCAGAAAGGCAAAACTTAGTAGCATAGACCGTCCCCCAGAAATTAGTATCCATAACCTTTCGGAAAACCTCCAAATCCAAGTCTTCGAATAGTGCCCGCATGGAAATCCCGGCATTGTTGATCAGGATATCGATCCGACCGTAATGAGTAAGAGTATTGGTGGCCATTCGTTGGTTATCCACCTCCGAACCTGCATCAGCAAGAATGGAAAGCACTTCAATATTTTTTGACCGGAGTTTAAGTGCAGTTTGCTCCAGCTTTTGAGGATTACGTCCGGTAATGGCGATTTTGGCGCCTTTCCGACCAAATACCTCCGCACAAGCCTCGCCAATTCCAGAGGTAGCACCGGTGATGATGACGACTTTGTCTTTGAAAATCATGGGTAAAATTTGGGTGTAAAGATAGGGATTAGCCAGGAATGGTAAATTCATTTTAGAGGATAGAACCTTGCTAATATGACAATGGCTCAATTCACCCTTTTCTGCTACAAACTCTTAACTTGATCTTAACCATTTAGAAAATTAAGGGCATTAAGGTCCTATTAATTCAAACCTTTAAAATGAATTTTGAAGGTCTTAGTGGTCTATTAAAATTCTTAATTCTCTTAATTACCTCAATGGTTTTTCAAAACTGTGTTGTAATCCAAGGATTCAATACATTCTCTAATCGCAAGTAAAAAAGGCTGGAAAATTTAACGCTTTTTTGAGTAAGACCTTCGAGGTTTAAAAACCGCAAAGGTCTTCTGCCCCATTTTCCCTAATTTTGCGCCCATGTCGAGAAAAATGAAAAATAAGGTCATCACCAATCTCATGATTGAGCGCATCGCCTCTGAGGGGAAATGCGTCGGACATCATGAGGGTAAGGTGGTGTTTGTAGGCAATGTAGCCCCGGGGGATGTGGTTGATGTGCGGATTACCAAGGGGAAAAGCTCCTTTATGGAGGGCGAAGCCATCCGATTCCATGAATACTCCAAAGACCGGATCGAGCCTTTTTGCTCCCATTTTGGCACCTGCGGGGGTTGCAAATGGCAGCACATTAACTATGACCTGCAGAAAACCTACAAGAGACAGCAAGTTTTGGATCAGTTTCAGCGGATCGCCAAAGTGCCGATTCCTGAAGTGGCTCCGATTTTGGGTTCGGCTCAAACCCAATACTACCGCAACAAACTCGACTTCACCTTTTCCAACAAAAAGTGGTTGACTCTGGATCAAATCCGTTCCGGAGAGGAATTTGACAGAAATGCGCTGGGATTCCATATCCCCAAGATGTTTGACAAAATCATCGACATCGAGCATTGCTACCTGCAAGGCGGAAACTCCAATGACGTCCGAAATTCTCTGAGAGAATTTGCCCTGCAAAACAAGCTCAGCTTCTACGACATCCGGGAGCAAGTGGGCCTTTTAAGAAACCTGATCATCCGGACCACCAGCACCGGTCAGACCATGGTCATTGTCCAGTTTGGGGAAAATGACCCAGAGTCAATTACTCAGGTGATGGAATTTTTGAAGGTAAAATTCCCGGAGATTACGTCCCTACTCTACGTCATTAATACCAAGGGCAATGAAACCTTCCACGATTTGGATTTGGTCACCTTTGCAGGGCTTCCTTACATCGAGGAGGAAATGGAAGGATTGAAGTTCCGCGTTGGCCCCAAATCCTTCTACCAAACCAACTCGGAGCAAGCTTACGAACTCTACAAAGTCGCCCGGGATTTTGCCCAGCTGAAAGGCGATGAGGTGGTCTATGACCTTTACACCGGCACGGGCACGATTGCCAACTTTGTGGCCAAGCAAGCTAAGCAGGTGATCGGAGTGGAATACGTTGAGGCCGCCATCGAAGACGCTAAGCTCAACTCCCAAATCAACGGCATTGAAAATACCCTTTTCTATGCCGGTGACATGAAGGATATTTTGAACGATGAGTTCATCGCCAAGCATGCCAAGCCGGACGTGATCATCACCGATCCACCTCGCGCAGGCATGGACGAAAAGGTGGTCCAAATGCTCCTTAGACTCGAGGCCCCGACGGTGGTTTATGTCTCCTGCAATCCGGCCACACAAGCCCGGGATTTGGCACTTTTGGGAGAAAAATATCAGGTGGAAAAAATCCAGCCGGTGGACATGTTTCCACAAACCTACCATGTCGAAAATGTCGTACGCTTAACGCTCAAATCATGATCTCAGATTTCAACGATCCCGAACTCAGCGGGAAGTATCTCGGTACCATCACCAGCGACTTTGTCAAGATATCCGATGTGCTCAAAGAAGCCTCTTATCAGGTCCGCTCCAGAGGCTTCTCGGACTTTCCGATTTTTCCGATTTCGAAAGACATGCAGCCGATCGGAAAGATCTTCATCGGCAAAGCTGAAAAGGATTTGGACTGGAATTATTTCATCACCTACGTGGATGAATTTGTCCAGCGAAAACTGATTGCCGAAGAAGCTCTAGAGGAGTTTAAAAAAGCCTACAAAGACCCGGATGAGTTCTGCTGTCTGTTTGTGATTGACGGAGCATTTACCAGCTTTGTGTATATCCCTTATCCGAACGACTGAGTATAAAAAAGGCTTTAGCATCGAATTAGCTAAAGCCTTTTTTATTGCTTATAATCAGAATTTTATATCCAATCACTTTTAGATTAATTTTAATCAGAAAACCTTTCTTTTTCATTATCAGAACAAAAGAGATTACATTAGACCAGCATCTCAAAGCCTAAACCCTTGACTTCCAAAACTCTGATTCAAATCGAAAACGCCCAAGTGAATTTTTTGGGAAAAGCTACTTTTGATCAGCTCAATTTCACTTGGAATGAAGGTCAACACTGGGCAATCACGGGAGATTCAGGCAGAGAATTGACTGCCTTTTTAGAGACTTTGAGAGGAACTACCCACCTACCAGAAGGGCAATTTTTCAAGCCTTTTGCTGCGGAATACATCTCCCAAAAAACCGAGAATGGAAGCGTTCACAGCTTTAGGGATTTGATCGCTTACGTCTCCCAACAGTACCGATTTCGAAATAAATCCAACCTCCAGAACTTCTATTTTCAGCAGCGATTTAACAGCTCAGAAGTAGATGAAGCAGCTACTGTCAGGGAGTATTTAGAAGAAAATTCCACCACCAATCCTGGACCTTGGAAACTCGAAAAAGTTTCCGATTTGCTTCGACTCACTCCCCTTTTGGACTCCTCGATTTTGAAACTTTCCAACGGGGAAACCCGACGCTTGGCCTTGGCTTTGGGACTGCTTCGACAACCCAAAATCTACCTCATGGATCAGCCCATGACTGGACTGGATCAGGAAAGTCGGGAAGCATTTGGAGACTTTCTTCAGGCCATTATTTCGGAAGGAATTCATGTGCTCATCACCTCCTCTTCTTCCGAAATTCCAGTTGGAATTACGCATGTAGGAGAGCTAAAATCAAGTGGAAAAATTCAGGTTTGGAAACGGGAAAACTACTCTTTGAACAAAGGTCAAAATCTGGATCTACCTTGGAATCTTAAGCTCCTGAATACACTTTTAGAAGGATTTCCTAATGCAGAAAATGAGGTCATCCGGCTTGAAAAGGTGAGTATCCGGTATGAGGAAAAGACCATTCTCAACCAAGTCAATTGGCAGGTAAATGCTGGTGAACGATGGCAACTCAAAGGAAAAAACGGGTCCGGAAAATCAACTTTAATCAGCCTGCTCATCGGTGAAAATCCCCAAGCCTATTCTCAAAATTTTTGGCTTTTCGGGCAAAAAAGGGGAAGTGGGGAAAGTATTTGGGAACTTAAACGACCCATTGGATTCGTTGCACCTGAACTGGTTCGTTTTTTCCCTGCCAACCAAACCGTCCGAAAAGTGATTCTTTCCGGCTTTTTTGATACGATGGGTTTATTCAAAAAAACAACTGCTGAACAAGAGTCAAAAGCAGATCAATGGCTTCAACTTTTTTATTTGGAGACATTTGCAAACCTTCCCATCCAGCGTATTCCTTTGGAACAGCAGCGCTGGACCTTATTGGCTAGAGCACTGATCAAAGTACCCAAACTTCTGATTTTGGATGAGGCCTCCCAAGGAATGGATGAGCGGCAACGGGTGATTTTCCGGGAAACCGTCCAGAAAATCCTCGAGCTCACGCCTATCACCCTCATCTATGTGAGTCACTACCAGGAGGATATTCCGGATTCAGTTGATCAGATTTTCACCTTGGATTGATCACTTCTTGGCCTTTTTTCTTGTTGAATGAAACAGGGCCTCTTCTTTTCGGAAAAGAGCGATATTCCGGATTAAGTCCATCGGCAAAGGTTGATCGTAGGGAAATTGAACGGCACCCTTGGAAGTGACATAGCTCTGGAGTTCTTTTTTGAATTCGACTTCAGGAGAAGCAGTGGGGTAAAAGCCCAAATGTTTTTTGGCAGCCGCAAAATAGACCAATATCTCTGTGGTGCGATAGGCGGGCATGTGATAGCTAATCACCTCTTTTGCCTCAGGCAAAACTTCCTTCAACAACGCCCTGATTTGATCCAGTTTTTCGCGAATGGGTCCTTCAAACCAACTTAAGTACTCCTCTACCGATTCTGCTTTGGGATTCATCATAGTTGTTTGGGATTAAGCTACAATACTCTTTTTTTGATTGAAGTCCGAATCAAATTAATGGCGATTTTTTTAAATTTTGGATAGAAGGAAAGAAAAGTTGATGGAGATTTCATAGCTTTTTAAAAAGAATTTGAAGTATTATGAATCAGCGTCGTACTTTTTTGCAAAAGCTCGGTTTGGGACTTTTTCTTCCTGCGATGTCAGAAGTTTCCCACTATTCAGCCGGATTTCAATTTCCCAAATCCAATCTTTCTACTTCGAACTATTGGAATCAACTAAGAGAAGCCTTTCCCCTATCTCAAAACCGGGTTTATTTCAACAATGGAACTTTTGGTCCTGCCCCCTATCCTGTTTTGAAGAAACTGGAAGAGATCAATCTTTCGGTTTCCAGTACAGGAGAATATGGCAATTCGGATAATGAACGAGCTGCACTAGCCAGTTTTCTAAATGTAGAAAAAGAAGAATTAAGCCTTACACACAATACAACCGAAGGGATCAATATTATGGCTTGGGGGTTACCCCTAGTAGCCGGAGATGAAGTGATCCTGACCACACATGACCACGCCGGAAATGCCCTTCCCTGGCTTAACCGGGCCAAACTACATGGAATCGTCCTGAAAACCTTCAGTCCAAAAAATACCCTAGAGGAAAACTTGGACTTGATCAAATCACTATGTGGTCCTAAAACCAAAGTGATCGCCATTCCCCATATCACTTGCACGACAGGTTTAGTATTTCCAATTCCGGAGATAAGCGAATTCGCTCGAAGCCGAGGGATTTTTACGGCGATCGACGGGGCGCATGGAGCAGGTACTTTTGACTTGGATTTAAAACAGCTGGGTTGCGATTTTTATGCAGGTTGCTTTCACAAATGGCTGTTAGGACCAAGTGGAACTGGCTTTCTTTATGTGAAAAAAGAAAAACTGGAGGAGCTCCAAGCCATTCAAATAGGTGGATATTCTGATTTGGGTTGGGATGTAATAAGTATCCCTCCCAAGCTCAATGGATATGTCAATACCGCACATCGGTTTGATTATGGAACCCAAAGCAAAGCCCTTTTTTCAGGAGCGAAAGCGGCGGCAGATTTTCATCAGTCCATAGGAAAAGCCAAGGTGGAACAGCGCATCCGTCAACTTTCCGATTTGCTGATTGAAGGGCTCGGTCATCTAGAGGAAAAGGTGGAAATCCTCACCCCGAAAGAGCCTGCTTCCCGGATTTCTATGGTTACCTTCCGCAGCAACCAAGTGAACTCAGAAGAACTAAACACCCTAATCAATCAGGCTGGATTTAGAGTAAGGCTGATCCATGAAGCCAAGCTGAACGCCATTCGGGTATCTACCCATATTTACAACTCGGAGGAAGAAATAGAGAACTTGGTCAGTTTTTTGACAGATGCACTCAAGAGATTTTAAAAAAAACAGGAACTTGGAGCAAATCTTACTGTAATATTACAGTTAAAGGATAGTTTTTGATAGTCCACAAAGACCATTCTACTACTTTTGAAGTAATTTTAATTTATACCTGTTATTATCTATGAAAACACTTTACCGACTACTCTTCCTGTTGGCTGTAGGCCTACTCGGAAGCTGCTATCCGGGTGGCATTCAGTTTTATGAAGACACCGATATCGTCTACACCACAAGAAATGAAAACTTTGACTTCGGTAGCAGGTCAACATTTGCTTTGCCTGATAAAATCGTTATTGACGTAGAGATCAAAAATGGGGATACGACCTACATCTACATGGAAGATCGATTTGCTGAACCCATTCTGCAGAATATTCAGGCAAACATGGAAAACTACGGTTGGTCCAAGGTAGCCATTTCCCAAAATCCAAGTATGGTGATGACACCCTCAGCGTCCAAATCCACCTCGGTTTTTTACTCGTATTGGTACGATTGGTGGTATGGGGGATTCTACCCTGGATGGGGATGGTATTACCCACCTTATTTTACCGTATCCACCTTCACTACAGGAACTGTGATAATTACTTTAAGTGATCCTACCGGGACCAATATCGTAGGCGAATCGGAAACGGCTTGGCTTATGGTTGGTAATGGACTGCTTTCGGGCTCCAATAATGTAGACCGAGTCAACAAAGCCGTGGATCAAGCCTTCCAACAATCCTCTTATTTAGACCTCAACTGATCAGAAAGATGAAAAAATCACTATTTCTTGCCGCTTTTGTTTTGGTCTGCCTGTGGAATAGTCTTTCTGCACAAAGCCTTAGCACCACCTCCTACTCTATAGGGATTCCAACTGGAGATTTGGGAGAATATATTTCAAACGCCAGCTGGAGAGGAATTGCATTTGATTACAGAAAACTGGTAAAACCCAACCTGGGCGTAGGTTTTTATGTAGGATGGAATGTATTTTATCAGGAAAAACCCTATGACACGTACACGCTAAGAAACCAGTCCATCAACGGAAAACAATACCGATACACCAATAGCGCACCGTTCATGTTCGCGACAGATTATTACCTCAAGCCAGGGAATGATTTCAATCCTTTTTTAGGAGCGGCAATAGGCGGTGTATATACCCAACGTGCAACAGACATGGGTATTTATCGCTGGGAACAGGATGCATTCAGTTTTGGATTGGCTCCTCAGATTGGCTTCTTGTACAAGTTGAGCACCTTCTCCTCCCTTTCTGTAGCTGCCAAATACAACATGGCTTTTGGAGCAGGAGACTTGGACGCAGCCCAAAACTACCTGTCCATCAATTTGGGATACGTATTTATGGGTAATTAAATTGATTCGTTTTATCTTCAGAAGCTCAGAGAAAGACCATCTCTGAGCTTTTATTTTGACCTTATGAAAAAATTCATTTTGTCCTTCCTCATTGGACTTTCCCTATTGACCTGCTTGCTTAGCTGCTCGAGTTTGACTACCAATTCTTACAAAGCAAAAGGAGTAGACTTAGATCAATACCAGACTTATGCTTGGGTCAATCTCAAGCATTTCGTAGGGGAAGATCAGGAAAACAAACAGCGGTATGCCCGGTTTATTTTGGAACATGCAGATGAAGAAATAAGGGCCAAGGGCTTCCAACTCGACACGATCAATCCCCAGGTGGTCTTTCAGTTTGATACGAAAATAGAACACAAAATTTCTTACAATAGGACTCCCAGCGTAAGCATGGGAATTGGAATTGGGGGACCGGGATACTATGTTGGAGGCGCAGTCCCGGTATCAGGAGGTCAAGTGGTCACCAAGGAGTTTGATGAAGGAATGCTAACCATAGAAATGATCGAAACCCAAACTGGTAGACTGCTTTGGAGAGGATGGGCTCAGGAAAAAGTAGGGTTTGAGACAAATTTGGAGGCAGACTTGGAAAAAGCCATTCCTCAAATCTTTATGCGACTGCCGATAAAGAAAAAGAAGTAAAATTATGGAAACCAAAGAAATCACCCTCTCAGAAGCTCAAAAACTGGTGGACCAATGGATCAATACCGTTGGGGTACGCTATTTCAACGAACTTACCAACATGACCATCCTGATGGAGGAAGTGGGTGAACTCGCCCGAATCATGGCCAGAACCTACGGGGAACAGTCCTTCAAGGAATCGGACCAAGGCAAAGACTTGGGAGATGAAATGGCCGATGTGCTTTGGGTGCTGATCTGCTTGGCAAATCAGACCGGAGTCGATTTGACTCAGGCTTTGCAAAAGAATTTTGAGAAAAAGAACATCAGAGATGCCAGTAGACACCGGAATAATGAAAAACTGCGATGAATTAAGACCCCTCCCCTAATCATCGGAATTCTGCATTCACTACGTATTTTTAGCATGCATCTACCCTGTCTCTTTAAGTATTTGATTTTTTGTTTCTGCTGTATTTTGACTTTTTCCGCTTTTTCCCAAGGTAAGCAGCCAAACAAAAAAGAAGAAGCAACCTTATCGATACTGCCGGTCATCTATTACACCCCGGAAACCCGATGGGTTTTTGGTCTAGGCGCGGTCAGTACGTTCAATTTAGCAGGTGAATCTACTACTTACGAAAGTCAGCTGACTGCCGGAGTAGCCTACTCCCTAAGAAATCAATTTTTGAGCTATCTCAGCGGAAGGGTTTTCACCCCGGAAAACAGACATTTGCTCTATGGAGAAATCGGGTGGTACGATTACGTCTATTTCTATTTTGGGCAAGGTATGAATGTCACAGATGCAACGGAGGAGGTTTATTCGGCAAAATTTCCTCGGCTTAGGATAAACTATGCCCGCAATTTGGGTCGAAATTGGTATCTCGGCGCAGGGCTTAGATTTGATGATATGGATATTTTTGAGGTGCAGGAAGATGGCGCTTTGGCTGTTGGTTCATTGGTGGGTAGCGATGGAGGCAGAAATTCCGGCTTGGGTCCTTTGGTGCTGTTTGATTCTCGTGATGACCAGTTGTACCCAGAAAAAGGATCCTATTTCGAAGGGGCAATTCATGGCTACGGCAAAGCTCTTGGAGGTCAGTTTGCCTATACCCGAATTTTTGCCGATTTCAGAAAAATCCTCCCCCTCGGTAAAAATCAAGTTTTGGCAGGTCAGGCTTTTTCTGAATTGACCATTGGAGAGGTTCCCTTTTTTGCCCTTCCCATGTTAGGAGGAAATAGACTTCTCAGAGGGCTTTTTGAGGGGAAGTACAGAGAAAAAAACCTGCTTGCCTTGCAGGCAGAGTACCGATACAGGTTCCTGACCAGGTGGGGACTTGTGGCTTTTGGAGGATTGGGCAATGTCTTTTCGGAAGAAAATCCACTTCAGATCCAGCTCAGCAAAGTCGCCTACGGGGCGGGAGGAAGATTTCAACTAAACCAAACCAAAAAACTCAACCTGAGGCTGGATATCGCCCATTCACCAGGAGAGCCTATTCAATTTTATTTGACTTTTGGCGAGGCATTTTAAACTATTCGCCTTTACAGACCTGATTTCTTCATCCATCTCACACCTAAATCCGGTTCAGACATATCCTTATCCAAGGGAAACATGGGTCGATTGATCCGCTTATAACCCAATCGATCCAAATCCTGATCCACTCCCCCCGGGGTCAAGGCCATCACCCAATCCCCGCGCAAGTCGTAGAGCTCGGGTACCAAATACCCAATCTTAACCACCAAAACATCCGCTTCTCTTGGGTTTATACCCAAATCAGTAAAATCCTTTTCATAGTGATAGGGCTTTCTTCGCTTGGTGACAATGACTTTGACAGAACCCACTTTCACGACGACTTCCACATCGGCATCCTTATCTCCTTCTTTGATGGATTCCACCGTTCCCTGCAGCAAAACCGGAGGAGCAAATCGATCGTCCACCATCGCTCCCACTTTTCCTTCCACAGGATTTCCTACGCCTGCTTTCAAGGCATTTTCAATTAACTCCGGTCCCGGTATGGATGCATAGATCAATTCCGGTCCACTTTCGGACTTAAATTCAGGTCTTTTCAAAATCTCATTCAAAGTCCAAGTAACATCCCCCGCTCCACCGGCAGTGGGATTATCCCCCATGTCGGAAATTACAAAGGGCTTTTTCTCGCTCTTCAATGCCATCTCCAAGCTTTCATCCAAATAGGCTACAGGAGCCACAAATTCAAATTCATTTCTGACCTCCCAGAAGCTCTTGGCCAGGTATTCCGCGCTCTCTTGGACTTGCTTTTCATCGTCTCCAGTGACCATCACCACGGCGTGATTTCTGGGCTCATCTGCCCAGGCATACCCAATCCAGATCGCTGCATCAATGACACCTTCTTTTTTGGTTTCCGGATCGACTTTGGCATATAGGGACTTTCCGGGGTCGATTCGGGTACTAGTTTTCTCTCCGGGCAAAAGGATTGGCACCGGAATCCATGCCTTGAATTGGGGTTTGCCTTTTCCGCTTTCCAATCGATCCAGTAGATTATTTACGGCCCTTTTCTTTGACTCCAGAGCATCTTCATGAGGTGCCATCCGGTAGCAAGTAATCAGGTCCGACTGCTCCGCCAATCTCTGAGAAACATTGCCGTGCAAATCCATGGACGTAGAAATCAGTGTCTCCGAACCGACTACCTCCCGCACTTTGAGAATGAAATCTCCTTCCGGATCATCCATTCCCTCCACACTCATGGCGCCGTGAATGTCGAAAAACAAACCGTCGTAGGGGAGATGCTGACGAAGCATTTCCAAAGTCACTCCAACCAGGGAATCATAGGCTTCCCGAGTCACCATACCCCCCGGTATCGCATGGCCACGAAGGGTAGGAAACCACTGAGCCCGCTTACGATTGGCGGAATCCGGCTCCATGAAAGGATAGTAGGAAAAAATCTCCTCCCTCGTCCGGACCCGAAAAGCCTGTGCCGTGGATCGGGCAGGAGAAAAAGTACTGGACTCAATCGCCAATCCGGCGATGGCAATTCTTGGCAAATTTTTCCCGGATTGCTTCTCCCCACAGGAAAAAAGCAAAACAAGCCCCAGAAGAATCAAAAAGGAGTTTTTCATAGATTCGGATTTCCTGTATTGAATCGGAAGATAACACTCCAAACTCCTATTTGAATAAAAATCGGGCAGGAGGTGTCAAAAAAGGCTGAAAGGAAAAAGCGTCTTGTCCAAAAAAGGAAAGCCCGGTTTCCCGGGCTTTGAATCAATTTTGCTTCAAAAACCTGTAAATCTCATCCTTCAAATGAAGTCTTTTGATCCGAAGCTGATTGGCTGTCTCGTCAGAGGCTGGTTCGGCATCAGACTCGATCCGATAGATCTCGTGATCGACTTCGTCATAGGCTTCAAAGAGGTTTTTGAAATGCTCATTGTCAACCTTGAACTCAAGGATTTTATTTTCAAACTCTGGAAATTCTTCGGTGAGAGGATGCTTTCTGATCATGATTTCAGGGTTTTGTTCTTTTGACAATACTAAAGCAAAACCTAAGGGAAATTCATGACAAAGGTCAGGATTGGAAAAGATAAATTCTAGGCTTAGTGACTTTGAGACGACTTGGGTACCGGTAAATCTAAGTATTGAGAATAAATCCTGCCTCTGAGCAGTTTCCAATGCATCACCCCATGGACGATAAGCTGATCATCTTTTTCAGAAAAACCGAGATGCTCCCACTCTCTTCCCAAAACAAATCCCGACAGAAGGGAATAAGAATTATGCAAAAGCAAGGAATTGTCCCTTTGGTCCTGAAATAGCCGAATATGGACCCGATTGGTAAAATCCAAATCAACCGAATAGGACTTACGGATAACAGGAAAATTTGAAATTTGGTGGGTGTTTTTAGAGTCCTTTTTACCTCCTGCGGCTAAAGACAGGAAACCTAAAAAAAGAATCACGTAAGTAAATCTCCGATCGTATCGATGCAGCCATTTTCTACCCTTTATCAATAAGCCAAGGAATAAATAAAAAAAGGAAAGAATTAGAAAGAGATTAAATATTCCCCAAGTGAGTCCGAGCATTTACCAAAGTGTTATACCTAGGAAACTTAGTTTAAATACCCCGGTTAACCAAATTCAATTGGCATTTTAGTCAACCAAAACCAAAAATCCATCCTGATCCACCTTCACCACCAAATCATACAAGTCAAAGGTCAGACAAAACTCAATATCCTTTTCTATGCCGTGATTCTGCAACCTTTTCGCATGAGAGGCCTGAGAGAGGTATTCCTTCAAGCGATGCCCTTCCCGCTCAAAAAGTGACCTCATCGCCAAAGCTCCATCTTCCTCTGCCTGATGGCTGGATTCCAGGGATTTTACCAAGGCTCCGGCATAGAGGGAATCTTCCAGATTAAAGCGGCCCTTCCAGCCTGCACAGTGGATCAAGACATCCTTCTGCTGACCTTGAATATAGGAAACCGTGGCCTGAATATTAGGAAAAGCCCCAATCAGGATTTCATGGGCTCCTTTGGATTTTTCGATGGACTGAGTGCCATTAGTTGTGGTCATCGCCAATTGAATTCCCTCAAAGGCATTGTTTAGAAAAGCAACCGGTGAATTGCCCAATTCAAAGCCTGGGGCAGTATGTCCATTTCGTTCCCCCGCTATCCTAAAGCCCTTGTCCTGCATCAGGCGGCAGGATTCTAAATCTGCAAAGGGAAGGATTTTTTGTACTCCATTGGCCAAGGCGGCAACCATCGTAGAAGTAGCCCGAAAAATATCGACTACCACTACGATTTTTCCTTCCAATTCATGGTGCTGAATCAGATCCGGACTGAAACAGATTTCGATTTGATGCATTAACCTTTGTAAAGCGGGAGTTTTTCGACCTGAGCCTTCAGGTTTTTATTTCTTACTTGGATAAAAATTTCAGTTCCGGGTTTGCTGAACTCGGTTTTGACATAGCCCAAACCGATTCCCACACCCATACTCGGAGACTGTGTCCCGGAAGTCACTTCACCGATCACCTCACCGGCAGCATCCACAATTGGGTAGTGACCTCTTGGTATTCCTCTTTCCTGCATGATGAAGCCAACCAGCTTTCGGGCTACTCCCGCCTCCTTCTGTACTTTCAAAGCTTCTGAATTGGTAAAATCCTTGGTAAACTTGGTAATCCAGCCCAAACCAGCCTCAATCGGAGAAGTGGTATCAGTAATGTCATTGCCATAGAGGCAATATCCCATTTCCAATCTCAGGGTATCTCTTGCACCTAGTCCGATCGGCTTGATATCAAAGGCCTTTCCAGCTTCAAAAATGGCCTTCCAAACGTGTTCGGCATTTTCATTTTTTACATAAATCTCAAATCCACCTGCACCGGTATAGCCTGTTCCGGAGATGATGACGTCTTGGACACCAGCAAATTCCCCCACCGTAAAGTGATAGAATTTCACTTCGGAAAGATTCACCGGGGTCAAGGATTGGACTGCCTCAATAGCTTTTGGCCCCTGAACTGCAAAAAGCGAGTATTGGTCAGAAACATTGGTCAATTGGGCTCCCATAGTATTATGCTGGTTTACCCAAGCCCAGTCTTTATCGATATTGGAAGCATTGACCACCAACATGTATTTCTCCTCTGAAAACTTGTAAACAATCAAATCATCTACGATTCCACCAGTTTCATTGGGAAAGCAAGAATACTGAGCCTGACCCACTACTAGTTTGGAAGCGTCATTGGACGTCACTTTTTGGATCAAATCCAAAGCATGTCGCCCTTCCACCAAAAATTCCCCCATATGGGATACATCAAAAACCCCTACTCCATTTCTCACGCAGAGATGCTCCTCATTGTCCGAGCTGTAACGTACAGGCATATTGAAGCCCGCAAAAGGGACCATTTTTCCTCCAAGAGCTACGTGAAGGTCGTTAAGGGCTATTTTTTTGACTTGTTCTTCCATATTTGGGTCTTTTTTTATCGTGGGCAAAGGTAAGTATTGAGGACAATTCGGCCTCGGTGAATTTCAATTTTTACCATGGTTAAAAAGAAAAAGGCAGCTTTTGTTTGAGCTGCCTTCACTAGAGTAAGTAAAATGACTGTAATTATACAGAAAAACTTTCCCCACATCCGCAGGTTCTGCTGGCGTTGGGATTGACAAACTGGAATCCTTTTCCATTCAGGCCGTCGGAAAATTCCAAAGTAGTCCCTGCCAAGTATAGAAGACTTTTTCGATCCACGATAATCTTTACTCCTTTGTCTTCGAAAACATGGTCTGTATCGACGATGTGTGCATCAAAACCCAAATCATACATCAATCCAGAACAGCCTCCACCTTTCACAGAAACCCGAATATTTTCATTTTCTGTTCGGCCTTCTTCTCTTTTTAATTCAAGAATTCGATCCTTTGCCTTATCTGAAACGATGATCATAGCTTTTATACTTTACCTTTGATAGTACTTTCGAACGATGGGAAAACATGCGCTTTCCCAAAAAGATTCAGTTACAAAGATACAAATTATGAACTTTCGGAAAATCGAACACATTGGAATTGCCGTGGCGGATTTGGAAAAATCCAATCAACTTTTCAAAAAACTCTTTGGTAAAGAGCATTTTAAGACGGAAATCGTCGAAGGAGAAGGCGTGGAAACCAGCTTTTTTCAGGTTGGAGAAACCAAGGTGGAATTGCTTCAGGCTACCCGTCATGACAGCCCGATAGCCAAGTATTTGGAGAAAAAGTCAGAGGGAGTTCATCACCTTGCCTTTGACGTCGAGGACATACATGCAGAAGTGGGCCGACTCAAAAGGGAAGGCTTTGAAATCCTGAATGAAACACCCAAAGAAGGCGCCGACAATAAATTAGTGGTATTTTTGCATCCGCGCAGTACCAACGGGGTGCTGGTCGAGCTGTGCCAGGAAAAGAAATAGACAGTCTTAGTTGGTAGAAACTCTGAAAGTCAGAAAGATGAATTCAGAAGTCTGAAAAGGAGGCAAAAGAGTTAGAAAAAATCTGCGAAAATCTGTGTCTTTTTCTGTGCAAATCTGCGGGAAATAAAAGGTAAAATAAATCGTAAATCCGAATGTCGAATAAGAGAACAGAAATCAGTGAATTGGGAGAATTTGGCCTGATTGACCATTTGAATACCCAAGTAAAAATCAAAAACACCTCCAGCCTCAAAGGGATAGGAGACGATGCCGCAGTGATCGACGCCGGGGATCATGTGAAGGTAGTTTCGACAGATTTATTGATAGAAGGCGTCCATTTTGATTTGGCCTATGCTCCCCTTCCTCACGTGGGTTTCAAGGCGGTAGCCGTCAATGTATCTGACATTGCAGCGATGAATGCCATTCCCAAGCAAATCACGGTAAGCATTGCGCTATCCAACCGCTTTTCGGTAGAAGCAGTAGATGCCTTGTATTCCGGGATCAATGCCGCATGCGAGCATTATGGGGTGGATTTGGTGGGCGGTGATACGACTGCTTCCCGAAGTGGCTTGGTCATTTCCGTTACTGTGATTGGCGAAGCCAAAAAGGAGGAACTCAGCTATCGTTCAGGTGCTCAAGTCAATGATATTCTTTGCGTGACGGGAGATTTGGGAGCGGCTTTAGTGGGTTTACAGATTTTAGAAAGAGAAAAACAGGTCTTCCTTTCCAATCCTGACATGAAGCCTGAATTGGAAAAATACACGATTGTGACTGGCAGACAGCTCAAGCCGGATGCCCGGATGGACATCATTCATGAGTTAAGAGATTTGGGAGTCGTTCCTACCTCTATGGTGGACATTTCGGATGGTTTGGCTTCTGAAATTTTCCACATCTGCAAAGCTTCCGGAGTGGCTGCCACTATCTATGAAGACAAGCTTCCGATTGACAAGCAGACCTTTGACACCGCAGTAGAACTCAATCTGGACCCGATCACTTGTGTTTTGAATGGTGGAGAGGACTACGAACTGCTTTTCACGATCGATCAAAAAGACTTTGCGAAGCTGGAAAAGCATCCGGATATCCACTTTATCGGCCATATCACCAAAGCTGAGGAAGGCAAATATTTAGTCACCAAAAGCGGAACAGCCGTTCAAATCAAAGCCCAAGGCTGGAAGCATTTCTGATTTAAGGTAGCCTGTTGATCTCCAAATAATTGGAGGCACGAAGGCTGTCATTTCGATCGTAGAGGTAATTCCATCGGGCCATATATTCATCGGCGGGGAGAAATTCATCTTTTCTTTCCGCCAATTTTTTTTGGAGAATTTTTTCCATCTGATGCTGAAGTTCTTGGTATTCGGGTTTCCCTGCAAGATTATTCATTTGGTAGGGATCTGTTTCATTGTCATACAAAAGCCAAGGACCCTTTAAATCTTTTGCATAGGTATATCTATCGGTTCGGATTCCTCGGTATTCTCTACCCCCATTTCCAAATCTCCACTCATGAAAGGGAACAGGAAGCATAATCAGCACAGCATCTGATGAGATTTCTTTTTCCGAAAGCAAGTCTGGTGAAAAGTCCTTTCCCTCCACAGATTCTGGAATTTTTACGCCACTCAAACCAAGAAGAGTGGGCAAAAGATCCGGAGTTCCAATTGGATTTTTGATTCTTCGGGAGCGATTTGCGAATTTTTCAGGATACCGGATAAGCATGGGGACTTTGATGGATTCATCCCAGGGTCTTTGCTTTTTTAAGACGCCTTTGGACATAAGCATATCCCCATGCTCGGAAGTGAATAAAATCAAGGTTTGATCCGAAATTCCCAAACTATCCAAAGATCGAATCAGCTTGCCAAAAGCATAGTCGATTGCTGTGGCATGAGCATAATAACCCGCCAAAACCCTTCTGGCACTATCCTGAAACTCCTCTGGCACATTAGGCCGGAGCTGGAGTTTGGAAGCATCATATAATTTCTGAAACTCCTCAGGGGCTGAAAAATAGGGGTCATGGGGAGGCCCATAGGATAGCATCAGGACAAATGGATTCTTTTTGTTTTTGGAGATAAAGCTGATCGCGCTGTCTGTCTGGGGAAATACATCATAGCCTGGCCAGGTATGTTTTTCATCTTTTTCATCAAAATAGAAGCTGTTATTATAGTTGTGGGTCACTTCCCTCACTTTCCAATAATCCCAGCCCTGTCTTCGATCGGCTGGTACGGGTTTGTCACGGCCACTAAAAGGCTCCTCTCCCCGTTGATGCCCATTTAGATGCCATTTGCCAATGTACCCAGTCTGATATCCTTCCGCTTTTAAAATCTCAGCCAAGGTCAGAGCTTCATTGGGGAGCGGTTTATCATTGTAAAAAATCCCATGGGTCAAAGGATACTGCCCGGTAAGGAAACTAGCCCGCCAAGGCGCACAAACAGGAAGTGTTGCCACAGCATTTTCGAAAATCAAGCTTTGGCTGGCAAATCGATCCAAGTTGGGAGTGATGATTTGCTTTTGCCCTTCATAGCCCATTTCCTGAGCACGCCATTGGTCAGCTAAAACGATGATTAGATTTGGAGAGTCTCTTTTTTCTGAATGAGTATAATTCGATCCTTCAATCAGAAGAAAGGTTAGGAAAAAGAAGTAGGCAAGATTCATATACTAGGATAAGATTAAAGAAATCAAAAAAAAACATATTGACCATCCTGCACTATCATTTGCCTCAAATAAGGTATAAACAACTCAATTTCCTGCATTTATTGGATTTATAATAAATAAAGGAAAAAAGATAACAATTTCTTTACTTTTTGATTTGTGATATTAATGAGTAAATTAATTCTTTAAATTTTCTGTTTAACCAAATCTTATTTGTATGCAAAAAAAATTCACTGTCCTAAATTTCAGGGACTTTTCCTGGAAGGGCCTGCTATCAGCAGGTATTGTTTTGGCGGTTTTTGCCAGTTGTACTGAAGACACAGTGGCTCCGGCTGTCATTCAGGATGTAGACCAAAAAGTGGAAAAATTAACGCTTTGGAAACCTCAATCCGGTCCTGTCAACCTCTTAGTCAAATACGACGATGACTCTGCCCCCATGGTCAATGACCGAAGAGCGACCACAGCGGGTGGACCTGACCGCGGTAGATTTAACATCACGCTGAAATTTCTCACCCCGGTAACGGAAAGGCAGTTTCAGGTATTTGATGAGGCTGCCGGAAGATGGGAAGGCATTATCATCGGAGATGTCCCTTCTATCACAGGTACCTTACCTTCAGCCTTCGAAGGATTACCACCGGTAGCCAATAATGAAACCATTGATGATATAATTATCGAAGTAGCCCTGATCCCGATTGATGGCCCTGGGGGAACGTTGGGTGCTGCAGGTCCTGTATTCGTCAGAAATGTAGACAATCTTCCTGTGACTGGAGTCATGTTTTTTGACACAGATGATTTGGCCTTCTTGGACTTATTCGACCTTTTTGAAGAAGTAATTGTCCATGAAATGGGACACGTATTGGGAATTGGTACCCTATGGAATGTCCCTGGAGCCAGAGAATTAAGAAAATTCAATCCCGAAGGATTCCCTTATTTCGATGGAAAAATGGCAAATACCTTCTGGAATTCAGAAGGAGGTTTGAATTTCTTACCTATCGAAGATGAATTTGGGCCAGGGACACAACTTAGCCATTGGGACGAAGAAATCCTGGGCAATGAATTGATGACCGGGTTTCTAAATCTTGGTCCCAATCCGCTAAGCCGCATTACCGCAGGATCTGTAAGGGACTTAGGCTATACCAGTGCCAGCAGAGGCGAACGCTACGACTTGCCTAGAGGAACGCCTGGAATCACCGCCAGAACATCTGGAGAAGGAATCAATATCGCAGAGGGAGAAATTCTCCTCGCTCCAATTGGTGTGGTTTCCAACGAGCAATAATTAAACAAAATTTCATTAATCAGTCCCAAATGCAAGTTTGGGACTTTTTTTATACCCTGTTTTTTGTGTCAATCACAAGGGTCACCGGGCCATCATTAATCAGGCTGACTTTCATATCGGCGCCGAATTCCCCCGTACTGATTTTTCTTCCGAGACCGGTTTCGAGAGCCCCAATCATCTTTTCATACATTGGAATTGCAAAATCAGGCTTGGCCGCTTTAATATAAGAAGGTCGGTTTCCCTTTTTGGTACTCGCATGAAGGGTAAACTGGGAGATCAGCAAAACCTCACCATTTACGTCCAAAAGGCTTCTGTTCATCACTTCATTTTCATCCGGGAAGATGCGGAGGTTGACGATTTTTTTGGATAGCCAATCGATATCCTCTTGGGTATCGGCCTCCTCTATTCCCAAAAGCACCATCATTCCCCAGCCGATTTGTGCCTTGATTTTACCATCGATTTTTACCGAGGACTCACTTACACGTTGGATGACTGTAATCATTGGCTTAGGTCTTGCATTTGGCCAGAAGTAACGACTTCTACAGACTTTGAGGAAGGTGACAGGGCAGTTGATACCATGGCCTTGGCTACCTGATAATCGTAAATCGGACGGATGTTTTTGGCTAATTTCAACCAAACCAAGGGCTTCATCAAAATGGAAGCAAGCTGCTCCCCCAATCGAAACTCTGATCGATTGCCAAGCAGAAGAGACGGCCTAAACAGGCCTAAATAAGAAAATTGAAAGGTTTTCAAATCTTCTTCCGTCTCCCCTTTGACTTTATTGTAGAAAATCGAAGAAGTAGCATCAGCACCCATTGCAGAGACATAGAGAAAGGAGGAGGCACCCAGCTTCTTGGCCCAAGCAGCAAATCCAATGACCAAGTCATGGTCGATGGCATAAAACCTTTCTTTTGAACCGGCCACTTTGATCGTTGTGCCCAAGCTGGAAAAAGCGTGGATCTCAGCAGTTTTTGAACTTATGGCATCAATAAATTCATTGTAATGTCCTCCCAAAGACTCAGCACGAACCTTTGCCTCCCAATCCCAAGAGGAAAGCGAAAAAAGATCGCCTTCTATCTGAATGAGTTTATCGTGTTTCAACGCGAGTTTTCTACGACCTACGCTAAGAATAAAGTCATATTGACTGCTTTTCATCAGCTGATGAAGGAGCTGCATTCCGACCAGTCCGGAGGTGCCTGAAATTAGAGCAATTTTCATGAAACCAAAGTATTTGTGATCAAAGGTAGAAGCTCAGCTTCCAGCTCCTGATTTTTATTTCTTGCATACCAAAGATGCAAAGTTTCCGAAAACTCCTTGTAGCTCATCCCTTTGGAATCTCGCTTATACTCCAAGACCAATTCATGAGCACTTGCCGGCCTTGGCCCCCAGGTAAACAGCTCACAACTCAAGTCTGCAGTCATTCCGACCACTTTGGGAATAGATCGTGTACCATTGGTCAGGTATTCATCCATTACCTCGGGATGCTCATCTCTGAGAATAAATTTGATCTGAACCTTGGGATTAAATTCAGCCAATTTGACTAGGTAAGGAATATTTTGGGCAGCATCTCCACACCAGGCTTCGGTAATGACTAGCCAGATTTGATTTTCCTGAATAGCCTCGACGGTTTCTTTGAGTAAGGGGGAGACCTTAGCAGTTTTGTCCCAGCGATTCATTCGCTGCACATTCATCCGGGTGTAGTCCAGGTAGGCTTCAGAATGATTGTGCCCTGTGGTTTTATTTTCTGCCAAAAGTTGGTCAATAAGAAATCGGTATTCCTGATAGCTCATCGCGTGATGAATCAGGTCTCGAGTGATCGATCCCAAATGCTGCTCCATAAATCTGTGTTGGTTTATTTCCTTAGCCAAACAGGGAAAATTAAACTTGGGTTCTCTCCCAGTCCAAAAAACTGTCTACTTCATCCTTTATTTTGGCAAACACGGCCATCACTACCGATAAATCATCTGCATAACCAAAAAATCCCAAGAAGTCGGGAATAAGGTCAATAGGAGATAGAAAATAGACCAAGGCGAGAATGATCAGGAAAAGAGTAGAATAGGCTATCCGATGCTGTCCCTTGAAATGAGCCTTGATCATTCGGATGAAAACAGAAAGGGGCTCAATCAGTTTCTTGACTTTGGGATTGTTCCCCAGTTTGGACAGCTTTTCTTTCACATTCCTGAGAAGCTCGACCACTTTCTGTTCCTGCCGGACAATGGCATCCACTTGCTTACCAAAAAGATTCTTGGCACGGTCTAGAATGGACAGAGACTGATCAGAAAATTTTTCCATCGGACTAGAAATATAACTGAATTTCTGATTTTACCTGCTTCAGGGCAAAACTCACAGCATCATTTTTCTTCTCTAAAGAATGGGTAAAAATCGCTTTGGCCAGTTCCATTCCCGAAGCTTCCGGTCCCAACTCCTGCCGACTCATGTTCAACAAAGTGAGTACTTCCTCCACCGCTCTTCTTACCGCTTCCCAGGTCTCCTCACTGAAATATACCTGCTGACTCAGATTGTGATTGAATTCCTCCCTCACTTCGGAGAGCAGCATAGGGTGAAGTTCTGCAGCTGTAAACTGAGAAGGATTGGATCTTCTCACCAGATTGTTGGGCGAAATCCGCTCCAAAAGCAAACATAGCCGCTCTGCCGCCTGAAGTCGAATAGGCAAAACCACTTGTGTATTTTGGGTTTTGAGGTCCACCAGCATTTTTTCTCTTTCTTTTGAAAGAAAAGACATCACCACCAAATACATTCCGTAGAGGACGGCTCCTGCCGGAAGAATTATTTTCAACAAGTCTAAAAGAAAATCCATGGGTTCATTTTTGAAGGTCGAATATGCGCATTTCTGATTGCTCAAAAAACCGGCCCAAAGGGTATTTTTGCTAAAATTTCTGAACCAAAACCCCAAAAAACAGATTTCCCAAGCATGCTTATCCCTATTCAGATCACTTCCAAAGCAGAAGCCGAAATCAAGCACATCATGCTGCACAAAAACATTCCTGCAGAATATTTCCTCCGTGTGGGGGTCAAGGGCGGTGGCTGCGGGGGAATGTCCTATGCCTTGGGATTTGACAAACCCAAGCCTGAGGATCAGCAGTTTGACATCAACGGGATTCCCGTCCTGATAGAGAAAAAACACTACATGTTTTTGATGGGAATGCAGATCGATTTCTTTGAAGGTGAGGAAGCCAGGGGGTTTACTTTTGTCAATCCGGACATCCCCAAGCGTCACGATCAATGATTTTTTGTACCTTTTTGTTCAAAACCATTCTCTTGAACATGAAGGCATTATCGCTCCTCCTTTTTGTGACTTTCAGTCTAATTGCAAATGCTCAGGTAAAAACTCTCGAACCCAACCAAAGTCCTGGCAGAGGAACGGTGGAGGACTTCAGCTGGATGGTGGGCTATTGGAGCGGTCCCGGGCTGGGTGGGGATTGCGAGGAGGTCTGGATGCCGGCAGTAGACGGGCACATGATCGGTACATTTCGGTTTTGGGAAAATGGAAAGTTGATTTTTTCGGAGTTTATGAACCTTATCCAAGAGGGGGAAAGCGTAAGCATGAAGCTCAAACATTTTGGTGCTGACCTTACAGGTTGGGAGGAAAAAGAGGAGTGGACGACTTTTGAACTGATCGAGCTGGGTAATCAGAAAGCTTGGCTCAATGGCATGACCATAGAAAGAAAAGGAGATCAGCTGATTTTCCAAGTTAATATTTCAGACGAGGGAGCACCTCAAATTGAAACTTTTACTTATTCCAAAAAAGCACTTTAAAAATCCTCAAATCCCGGTTTTACATTGTCCCAAAACTCATCCAATGCGATGATTCTGGGCTTCAAAAAAGAAATGATCTTTGGCCAATCTTCCCGATTGGTCACCTGAACTCCGGCCAGGACTTTTTCGATTTTGGAAACGGGCTGTCCATATTCGTTGAGGTCATGGAGCTTCCAATCCCATTCCTCACCAAGACTTCCTTTGAAGAGATTTTTCAATTCTTTGAACTGATCAAAAAACAACTCCTGCAGTTCAGGATCCGAATGACCTAATTCAATCCCGATCGAGGCAAATCCACGCTCTGCACGCATTCGAAAATAGACATCCTTGATCCCTGTTTTATAGTTCGGCCAGTTGATTTTCCTGCCCTGGGCATTGGGAACGGGCTTCATGTACTGCCCAAATGCAATCCAGAACTCAGTCCGGATTTTGGATAGTTCGGCACGAGAAAACATGGAGTTCAGGAAAAATCTTCTGGATAGCAAACCGTCACTGCTGAATATTGAACTATTCCGCCCAGAGCGGGATGGTGCTTTTTCAACGTAAGTTTTACGCTTATTACTTTGGGATAGGCCTGCAAAATATCCGATACAATCCGATGGCCCAAATGCTCGAGTAGTTTGACTTTCACGTCCATTCTGGCTTTGATCAGCTGATAGAGCTTGGCGTAATCCACGGTATCTTTCAGGCTATCGTGAAGCATAGCCTCTTTGAAATCAGTCTCCAACTCCAAATCCAGAGTAAATCGGTTACCCAGAATAGACTCTTCCGGATAAGCGCCATGATAGGCATGAAATTCAATCCCTTCCAGTGCTACTTTCCCCATCAGTCAAACTGGTCAAAAAAGGATCCTGAAGATTTCTTAGGCTCTTCTTTTGGCGCTTTGGGCTCTTTTTCTTCCTGATCGGGGAGGTCGGCTTGAGATTCCTCTTGAGCTCGGACAGCTTCTGCCTGGGGAGTAGGTTCTATTTCTACTTCCTCCCTTATTTCCACTTCCACCGACTCTTCTTCAGCGGGGAGTTCGCCTTGCTTTTCCAGATCGTGTTGGAGTGCCTCTACGGACATTTGGGTCTCTTCATCCGGATGGGCATCTGACATATCCTCCTCAAATTGATCCTCGGGTTCATCCTGACTATGAGGCGCACCTGCAGCAGGGGCAAGATTGGCGAGGTTGGCCATAGTAAAATGACTGGATCTGCTGAGTTCATCCACTGCCCTCTGATAGGCTTTGGCATCAATGCGGAAAAAGTGTGCATCAGAAAGCTCGATCTGATTGAGGGCATCCTGAGAGAGTCTTTTTAGGCTTTTCACCAAAGCCTCCCGCTGCTCCAGCAACCCATCATAGCTTCTGACCAGACTCTGCATGCTTTCCCGAATTTCTTTGATCGTCTCCTTGGCCTTTACTTCTGCGGCGGTGGTGATGACCCGGGCATGTTCATTCGCCTGAGCTTGTAAGTTTTGAGCATACTGTTGCGCCTCCCGGGTGGTCTGTTCGGCAATCTGATTGGCTTCCCCAATAATCTGATCGGCTGCCTCGGATGCCTCCGTGATTATGCTCGCTCCGGTATCTTCGGCAGTCTTGAGCGTGCGGAAGAGAGAATCCTCCACGTCTTTCAGCCTTTTGGCTTCCGCTTCCACTTGTTGCAATTTGCTTCTCAATTCCAGATTTTCTTGATTGATCTGCTCCATGGCTACACTCATTTCCTCCAGGAAATCAGTCACTTGCTTTTTCTCAAAACCTCTAAAAGCAGTTTCAAAAGCTTTTTGACGGATGGCAGTTGGGGATATTTTCATAGGCTTTTATTTATTTTCGGTATGGCAAAAAGGAAAGATTACATTGCATAGATCAGGGGTTACCCTGTTTTGCTTCGTCTCATTCTTAGGTATTTATAGGAGGTCTTCCTCAATCTGCCAGATGGATATAGTCCGATCATCGGAAACCGACACGACCTGATTATTGTAAGTATTCCAAAGAATCTTATTGATAGAGGTACCATGACCAGCATTTCTGGCTTTATCGATTACTTTCAGGAGTTTGTAATTTTCAGGATCCCAGACTTTGATGGATTTGTCCATGGAGCAGGTGACCAGCCACTTTCCGTCTTCTCTGAAAGATAGAAAATTAATGGCAAAAAGGTGAGCCACGACATTTTCTTCAAGCCGGTAGTCCTCGGCATTCCAGAATTTCAAATGCGCATCCCGGGCCCCGCTGACCAAGATGCTTTCATCCGGAGAATAGCCCAAGGCAAAAACGGAATTGGTATGTCCGACAAGATTAGCGATGGGCTCAAAGGAAGCATTCAAATCCAAAATTTTTATGGTGTGATCGCTGAGCCCCAAGGCCAAATGCTTTTTTACGGGAGCAATAGACATCACCCGGATACTCTTGGAGCTAAGCTTAATGTGCTGCTTCACGGCCCGATTTTCCAAATCAAGGATAATCAGCACCCCATCTCCGGTAGCAACCAAAACCAGATGTCCATACACTTTGATATCAAAGATGGCTTGGTCAGTGAGCTTCAAACTCCACAACTCCTTGTTTTCATTCAGATCAATGACGTGGATACCTTCGAAGTTGTGACCGATAAACAAAAGGTTCCGCTCGCGATCCACCTCCAGGGCATATACAGAATTGGGAAGCTTGGCAATCAGCTTTCCGTCTTTTGGCCGATCCATATCCCATTCCACGACCATTCCATCTCCTGCTCCGGTATAAAAAAATCGGGGATCGCTCCCCTCGGTCAGGGCATAAATGCAGTCATTGTGCCCGGTAAGCGTATGTAATTTATTTACTTGGATTTTTGCCATATATTGAACGGAATCACCGTGGAGCCCTGCCGGCGTATGCAAACAAAAATAGAAAAAATTGATTCTTACTCAGCTTTAGCCCTAAAGAATATCGACTTCAATGAACCTCAGTCTTTAGAGTTTCTTAGTTTCCGTGAAAAACTTTCCTTGGCCAATATCTCCCATCCGGCCAAAAAACGGGAATGGACAACAGCAAGATTGGCTATTTATGAAGCTCTGCAGGCCTTGGGGGAGCCCTATCCAGGCTTTTTCAAAGATGAGCACGGCAAATCCCAATCGATGTCAGGACACGGGTATGTTTCACTCAGTCATACCCCTGGGCTTGCTGGAGCTATTTTCCATAAAACCCAGTCTGTGGGAATCGATATGGATTTGATCCGGGAGAAAATCCTGAAAATCGGATTCCGGTTTTTGGACTCCTCCGAATTGGATTTTCTGGAAAAAGACCCTGTGCATTACACCATGGCTTGGTCAGCTAAAGAGTCCATCTTCAAATGCCAAGGAAAAAGAGGCGTATCCTTCAGAGAAAATATCCTTCTAGCCCCATTTTCTCTGGAGGACTCCGTAATCAAGGGGCGAATTAGGGGAACGGAGTTTGCAGACAGTCATTACACGGTAGAAGTAAGGAAACTTGAAAATGTGATCCTCACCTATACGATTTGGTAACATGAGCAGTAAAAAAAATCTCTGAGCAGGGTTTGGCACATGGGGCTGTCCAATTACAATCAGAAAAGAAAAATGCATCAAAACCACTTTGAACTATGAAAAAGCTAATCCCACTTCTTTTCTTTCTCTCAGTTTCTTTTGGAGTAAAATCCCAATCCTACACTCAGCTTACTGCCACAGATGCAGTGACAGGGAAAACCATGGAACTGAGCTCAATGGTTAAGGGCAAAGGCTTAGTCTTGATCTTTCATACCATGGAATGTCCCTTTGCAAAAATGTATGAAGCCCGGATCAAAGCCCTCAGAGCAAATTTTCAGAATCAAGGGTTTACTTTTGCATTGGTCAATCCGGAAGCAGGAAATACCGAATCCGATTTCCTCCCTCTCAGAAATCACATCAATCAAAGTGGATTAAATATGTCCTACCTAGCCGATTCAGCTAAGGAATGGGCTAAAGCTTTCGGGATTACCAAAATCCCGGAAGTGGTTGTATTGATCCCCAACACAGCAGGTCCAAAGATTGCCTACCGAGGAGCCCTAGACAACAATCCCCAAGCTGAATCTGCAGTCTCAGAAAGGCATTTGGAACGAGCAATGAATCAAATTGCAAAAGGAGAATCCCCCGCTGCCAGCCAAGTGAGACCTGTGGGGTGTAACTTAAGAACTTATTGATCGCTGAGTATAGCGATCAACTCCTTGATCTCAGCCACTTTGCTTGCCTCTCCCAACTTTTCGAATGAATGGGCTAGGTTTCTCAGCGAGCGAAGGATGATCTCCAAATAAGAACAAGGCTCGAAGAACTCCTCCCTGGGCTCAATTTTCAAATGCTCCAGGTAATTGTAAATGTCCTGACGGCTGAAAATCAAGCCTTTGTTAAAGGCATTGATATAGAAGGTAATGTCCGAGGATTTGTAGGTAAGGACAAAGAGATTGGGCAAATTGACTCCATAAACCGGTAAACCTAATTTTTTAGCTACCAGAAGGTAAATCGCACAGAGACTGATCGGATTCCCTTTTTTTGTATCCAAAACGGTGGACAACATGCTGTTGCCTGGAGAATGGAAGTTCTTCGTATTGGCCGAAAACCTCAGTGTATTGAACAACACATTGTTGATAATCCGAATCTGATCGTAAGGTTGCAAGTCATTTTTGAAAGAAGTCCAGACTTCGAAGTAAATCTGATGCATCTCAGCATTGAGCTTTTCAAACTCCAAATCAGGGTATTGGTACGTGTTGATAATCCAAAGACCGGTAAGCAAATCTCTGTCCTCCGAATCTTTCCAATCCTGCAAACGGTCTTTGAGCAAGGAAAATTGCAAATCATGCACCAACTCCTCTATTTCCTTCTGAAGCTCAGGGTTGAAACTGGATTCCCAACGCTGTTCCAAAAACGGGATAATCCCATACCCAAGGGAAACGATCTTGTCTTTGACGTGATTTTTCACCTCTAAATCGGGATCATCGAGAAGGGAAACCAAAGCGATTAGCTCGGCAGGAGTCAGCTCATCCATAGGCATCAAAATTCTTTGTCGTAGAAGATAAGAAAAGATCAGGTTTGAATTACGCCTACGTTGAATCTTTCTGTAATCGGTGCATGATTCGCAGCCTCTATTCCCAGACTGATCGTCTTTCGGGTTTCCCGGGGATCGATTACCCCATCCACCCAGAGTCTTGCAGCGGCATAGTACGGACTCAATTCTTCGTTGTATTTATTGGTAATTTCTTCCAACAATTGGCTTTCCTCCTCTTCAGTGATGGTTTTTCCAGCTTTTTTCAAAGAAGATACTTTGATTTGCAGCAAAGTTTTGGCCGCAGAGGCTCCCGACATCACGGCCATTTGGGCGGTAGGCCAGGAGACAATCAGTCGGGGATCATAAGCTTTCCCACACATGGCATAATTGCCTGCTCCATAGGAATTCCCAATCACTAAGGTAAACTTCGGCACCACCGAATTGGCCATGGCATTAACCATTTTAGCTCCATCTTTGATGATTCCCCCATGCTCTGCTTTGGACCCCACCATAAATCCGCTGACATCCTGAATAAAAACCAAAGGGATTTTTCTTTGGTTGCAGTTCATGATAAAGCGAGCGGCTTTGTCTGCCGAATCGGAGTAAATCACCCCTCCCATCTGCATTTCACCTTTGGCTGTTTTCACAATTTTCCGCTGATTGGCGATGATTCCTACCGACCACCCGTCAATTCGTGCATTGGCACAAATCAGCGTCTTGCCATAGTCCTTTTTGTATTCCTGGAATTCTCCTCCATCGACCAGCCCAGCCAGGATTTCCAGCATATCGTAGGGTTTTACCCGATCCTGAGGAAAAATCTCCAATAATTGCTCAGGAGAGATTGCCGGTTCTTTGGCCTCCACTCGATCAAACCCAGCTTTTGGATGATCGCCCAGCGTAGAAAAAATCTGCTTGATGGCATTCAAGCATTCCTGATCATTGGCGTATTTATTATCCGTAACCCCGGAAATTTCGCAATGAGTCGTAGCCCCTCCAAGCGTTTCATTGTCAACATTTTCGCCGATTGCAGCCTTCACCAGATAGGAGCCTGCCAAGAAAATAGACCCGGTTTTGTCCACAATCAACGCTTCATCAGACATGATGGGCAAGTAGGCCCCACCTGCCACGCAGCTGCCCATGATGGCGGCTACCTGCACGATACCCATGGACGACATCTTGGCATTGTTGCGAAACTGTCGCCCAAAGTGTTCCTTGTCCGGGAAAATCTCATTTTGCATGGGAAGGAATACTCCGGCACTATCCACAAGGTAAATGATCGGGAGCCTGTTTTCCATGGCGATTTCCTGTGCTCTAAGGTTCTTTTTGGCAGTCATGGGAAACCAGGCCCCTGCCTTGACGGTGGCATCGTTGGCTACGATCATGCACATTCTGCCACTTACAAATCCCAGTCCGGTGACCACTCCGGCGGAGGGACATCCGCCTTCCTCTTCATACATACCGTAAGCTGCAAAAGCGCCTATTTCAAGGAAATCTGACTGATCATCAATTAGGTAATCGATTCTTTCTCTTGCAGTGAGCTTTCCTTTGGCATGTTCAGATTGGATTCTCTTGGCACCACCTCCCAGCTTGACCTCATTCATTTTGGCCTGAAGCTGCTCGAGGAGTTCCTGCATAGTCGGCTTTTTTTCCGTTTGGGATTGCATGATATATTTGGGTTTATCTAGAGTGCAAACTCCACAAAAATGAAGAAGTTTACGAGCGAAAGTATTAAAAAAGCCCTTTTCTGATGGAGAAAAGGGTAATTTTCTTTTTATACTGATTGAAAATCAGTTAGCCTCAATTGAATTTTTATAATCCCGAATAGCCCGAAAAATTGCCGAAGCCATGTATTCCTGACCTTGCTTTGACATCAAAAATTGCTCCTCGGAAGAATTGGAAAGGAAACCCAACTCGATTAGTACGCTCGGCATAGAGGGGGTCCAAAGCACATAAAATGGTCCTTGCTTCACTCCCCGGCTTTTTCTCCCAACCCGGTCTCTAAACTGGGTCTCCACCTGCTCGGCAAGACTAAGGCTGTTTCCAATAAATCCCTTTTGGGTAAGGTTAAAGAGCATGTATGATTCAGGAGAGGTCGGGTCAAAGCCCTCGTACTCTTCCTTGTAATTTTCCTCCAGGAGGATTACCGAGTTTTCTCTTTTTACGATGTCAAAATTAGCCTCAAAGTGCTTGGTACCCATGACAAAGGTCTCAGTACCAAAGGCGGATCTGTTAGGAGCAGAATTGGAGTGAATGGATACAAAAAGATCCGCCTTGTTGGTATTGGCTATTTCAGGCCGTTTTTTCAAAGTCGGGAAGCTATCATCTTTTCTTGTGTAGATCACCTCCACATCAGGCATATTTTCATTGATGTATTTGCCCACGAGAAGGGTCACTGCCAGATTGATGTCCTTTTCACGGGCTTTAGAACCGATATTCCCAGGGTCACTTCCGCCGTGGCCGGCATCCAACACGATTTTTTTCATCCGGAATGCCGGCATCATCGTTTCATTGGGAATAAATCCACCAAATAAAAAGGGAATAGTTATAAGAAAACTTAAGAGAATTTTTTTGTTATTAAACCGTTCCATGAGGGCAATCGAATTAACTTTACGCGAAATTTCAACCAAATTAAACAAAGAGCAAGCCACAGTGTCGGATTTGAGAATCCTTTTTTTGAGCCTTTTCCTCTTTTGGATTTCCACTTTTTCGGCGGAAGCACAACGGCCTACCACTCCTCGGAGGGAAAAGACTCTGTTTTTGCCGGACACTCTGACTCCTCCCGCAAGCAATCCTATCATTCCGGATTCTATGCTCATTCAGGCGGATACCTTGACACGGTTGGATTCGGCAAAAATTATGCCCAGGAGCGATATACAGACCGATATTCTTTATTTCGCTGAGGACAGCATCATCACGGATTTCCGGAGAAACAGAATCTACCTGTACAAAAATGCCTGGTTTGAGTATGGGGAAATGCGACTTGATGCCGATCAGATTGTCATCGACTGGGAAACGTCCGAAATCTATGCCACCGGGGTCACCGACAGTTTGGGCAATGTGACCGGCAATCCCTTTTTCAAGGATAAAGGGACAGTCTACGAGATCCGAAAGGAAATGCGGTACAACTTCAAGACTCAAAAAGCCATCATCAAGGATGTAGTGACCGAGCAGCAGGATGGGATTCTTCGAGGGGAAACGATCAAAAAAACCCAAGACGGCAGTATTTACCTAGACCATGGGTACTACACGACCTGTAAGCTTACCGAGCCCCATTGGCACATTTCCTCTTCCAAAATCAAGTCTATTTCCGGCAAACAGGTGGTCTCCGGTCCATTCAACCTGTATTTTAATGGGATTCCTACTCCTCTGGGCTTACCATTTGGAATCATTCCTGATACACCCGAGGAAAAAGCCTCTGGCGTGATCTTCCCAAGCTATGGAAAAGAGCAGGTAAGAGGCCTTTTTCTCAGGGATTTTGGCTACTACTTTGCCTTCAATGACTACATCCATGCCCAAATCACCGGAGACATCTATTCCAAAGGAGGTTGGGGAGTGAAATCTCAAGCTAACTATACCAAGCGATACAGATTTTCTGGAGGGTTCAATGTGGATTTTCAAAAATTCGTCAGCCCCGAGACCGAATTGAATCCGGTGGACTACAATACCTTCCGAATCCAATGGAGTCACTCTCCTGTTTCAAGAGGTACGGGTAGATTTTCTGCTTCTGTCAATGCCGGTTCGACCAGTTATTTCAACAACATCGTCAGTCAAAACAACTTCAACAATAACATTACGGCTGACCTGAATTCCAATATTTCCTATTCCAAGCAGTTTGTCGGAACCCCATTTTCCATGTCTGCCAATTTCAGACACTCCCAAAGTGTGCAGACTGGAGAGGTTCGGCTAGACCTGCCGACCATCTCCATGAACATGAATCGGCAAAGTCCTTTCAAGAACATCAAATTTGAACCACTGAAGACACTTAACGTGGCTTGGAATTTCAACCTACAAAATACAGTCACTAACCGAATCCAGCAGCAGTTTGGGGTGAACAACCCGATCATTGGGGATGGTCCCCAGACCATTCCGTTTACAGTTGATAACTTGGGTCTGCTCTTGCAAAATGCCAATAATGGAGCCAGAAACACGCTCCCCGTCAGCTCTAACTTCACTTTGTTTAACTATTTTACTGGGACTGCATCGTTCAACTATACCGAACTCTGGTACCTCCAGCGACTCAACTTCTACTACAATCCCACCACGCAGCGGGTAGATCAAATCACTCAGGATGGATTTAATCGGGTTGGCTTTTTCAACAGCTCATTCTCAATGAACACCAACTTCTACGGGTTTTATAATTTCCGGGGAAAAGGGAAGCTTCAGACTATCCGTCACCATATGGCCCCCACCATTTCCTTCAATTACACCCCGGATTTTTCAGACCCTTCTTTTGGGTATTATCAAAGAGTCCAAGCCGATGCCAGCGGAAGAACACAACTTTTTTCCAGACATCAAGGATTCATCTTCGGCGGAGCTCCACGCGGAGAATCCAGAGCAATGAGTTTTTCAGTGCGAAATGTATTTGAAGGGAAAATTAAAACCGAAACAGACAGCACGGAGGCCACAACCAAAAAAATCCCTTTTCTGGAGTCTCTTATTTTTAATACCGCCTACAATTTCGCAGCGGATTCCTTTCAATTGGCCCCTTTTCAGCTTTCGGCAAGAACAAGCCTTTTCGAAAGAAAATTATCCGTCAATGTCAGCACCACCATTGACCCCTATGCCGTGGGAGAATTTCCAGATGCAAATCAGGAAACCACCTCCTTCAGAAGGATCAATCAATACGCTTGGAAAAATGGCCAGGGAATCGGCACCATACGAAATGCCTCACTTAACCTAAACGCCTCCCTCAACCCCAGAGGCGGTCCTGATCCGGGGCAGGTCAGGGATGAAATTACCCAAGACTTCCTCCAGCGAGGAGGGGTGATGGATGAGTTTGCACAAATGGAGATCAATCGGATCGTAGCAGATCCCAGCCAATACATTGACTGGAATATTCCTTGGAATCTAACCTTGGGCTACAATCTGGCCTACTCCAAACAGGTGGATAATCGAACCAATATCACCCAAGGGGTCAATGTAAGTGGGGACTTATCCATCAGCGAAAAGTGGAAAATCAACTTTAATACCAGCTACGACATTCAGACGAGTGAATTCCGTCAAACCATGATTGGTATTGCACGGGACTTGCACTGCTGGCAGATGGATGTCAACTGGATTCCATTTGGAAGATTTACCTCTTACAATATCAACATTCGGGTCAAATCCAGCCTCCTTCAAGATCTAAAGGTCTCCAGGAGAAGATCCTTCCTAGACCGATAGAGAAGGCGGGATTTTTTCGGGTTTAAGGGTTTGAATCAGCTTATCAAACCAATCCCTTATCCTCAATCTGACATCCGAAATCCTTAAACTCTCGCTCGACTAATCGGCATAGTCATGCACCTCGGTCCGCCGAGCCCACGAGACAACTCCGAACTAGGAATTTCCAAGACCTCCACTCCCATATTTCTGAGGGCTCGATTGGTGTGGATATTCCGATTGTAGCTGATCACTCTTCTTGGGCCGATGGCAAATACATTGGCTCCATCAAACCACTGCTCCCGCATGGAATAATCCGGATTGCCATCTGCCGTAGCCAAGATTTCCAGGTGGGGAATTTCCCGCTCCAAAACTGTCAATAAAGACTCTTTCAAAATCTCCCTACGAATATTGACCCGATCCCCCTGCAAATCCTTAAGGGTGTACAAGGAAGTTTGAAGCACCGAGTTCATCGCATCGGGATAAGTCAGGACCAAGTTTTCATCGAGCACAGTAAAGACCGTGTCCAAATGCATGAAATTCCTCTTTTTGGGTAAGTGAACTTCATAGACCCGTTTTACTGACCCTTCTGCCAAAAGTGCTTTGGCCGCATGGTAAATGGCTTTTTCGTCAGTCCGCTCCGAATTCCCTATAGCCACCGCCTCATGCGAAAGAATAATCACATCTCCCCCCTCTATGCTGGGCGGATTATCATGCCCATTGATCGGATAGAGACAATTGACATGCTCTTTGAAATCGGGATGATTTTCAAAAATGGTGCGAAGCAAATCCGCTTCCCGCTGTCTTCCCTCCATTTTCATCGAAGAGAAAATAATCCCTCCGGGAGTCAAAGCCATTGGATCCCGCTGAAAATACAGGTTGGGGCAGGGCGGAATTGCGAAAGCATAATCCATCAGTTCACCGGGGTTGAGATTGGGAATTTTCTTTTTCAGTTCATGGATTTTCAATCCTGCTGTCAAAATCCCAGCACATTCGGCCGTACTGTACCGCTCCAGAATATCCTCAGCCAGGTGGGCCAAGCCGGATCTTTTCAAAGATTCTCTCATGAGTTTGAGCAAAATCTCCCGATCGTACAAAACACGAATCAGCAATTCCCTCAATTGATAAACCTGAGCTCCGGTAGATTCCTTGATCAGATTGGAAAATACATCGTGCTCATGTTGCAAGGCTTCCAGATAAGGAACATCCTCAAAAAGTAAGAACTCCTTGTTGTATGGAGTAAGGCGGTCTATTTCCTTTCCGGGCCGGTGCATCAATACGGCTCTCAGCGTTCCATACTCTGAGTTGATTCTAAGATTCATATTTCGGTTTTTTCAAAAATTAGCTTGATATTTTTTCAAAATAAAAATTAAATGAAAATATTTTTAATTTATATTCAAAAACACCCCATTATTCTTTCCAAGAATCGTGAATATCTAAACCACCTGTCAACCCAGCTATCCGGATTTGTAAAAAACAGCAACTTAGGCTTCCTTTATTCGGTTTAAAAGGAGACACTGAATAAAATCACCCATGGATTTATTGAAACCCAACCCCTTCTTGGTTACCCTTGCTTTTGTTGTCTTTTTCCTCACTTCCTGTTCCTCCAGTGCACAGATAGGAAAGCTGTTGGACAAAGCCGAACAACTGGCCGGAAATCCATCCACTTCTGAGATCAGTTCTGGTCTGAAAGAAGCCCTGGAAAAAGGGACAGGCATAAGCGTGGATCGCCTATCGCTGGAAAATGGCTATTTGGGCAATTTGGACGTGAAAATCCTATTTCCAGAGGAAGCCAGAAACGTGGAAAACACACTCAGGTCAGTAGGTTTGGGCTCACTTTGTGATCAGGTAATTACCAGTCTCAACCGGGCAGCAGAGGATGCTGCTCAGGAAGCCAAGCCTATTTTTACTGCCGCCATCAAACAGATGAGCTTTCAGGATGTTCAGAAAATCCTTTTAGGAAATAATGACGCAGCCACCACTTATTTCAAGGAGAGCACTACAGTCTCACTTTCTGAGAAGTTTTCTCCAATCATTGATACCAGTCTGAAGAAGGTTGATGCGACCAAATACTGGTCAGACGTGATGAATCAGTACAACAAAATTCCTCTAGTCAAAAGAGTGGATACGGATCTTACAGCCTTTGTCACCAGAAAAGCCATTGATGGACTTTTTTTGGAAATCGCAAAGGAAGAGTTAAAAATCCGGCAAAATGTGGGTGCCAGAACAAGTCCCTTGCTGCAAAAGGTGTTTGGGTATGCCGATCGACAGAAATAAAATAATTGCTTTAGGCCACCCAAAGGCCGTTTTTTAATAAAAATTCATTTTTTTTTCGAGACTTCATTACCACTTTCCAGAGCATTTGTCGCCTATAGAGTCACAACCAAAAAACTCTATTTGCCATGAATGCTATTTTCAAAAATCAGCGAAAAGTACTTTTTACCTTTTTGCTTACTTCAGCTCTAGTGGGCTGTGACACGCTTGGAGGAGGGGATGATCCGATATTTACCTCTCCTGATGCAGAAAGCATCACAGACTATCTCAGAGGGTTGAACTCAGACCCAAATTCACTCCTGAATGTACAAAGTATCCCCGGAGGCTCTCAGCGCACAGAAATCAGCAACCGGGTAAATTCCTCCCCTATTCCGGGCGGAAATCTGGAATGCAGAACAATCAAATATGACCTCAAAAACAACTTTGAAGATATCGCCATCCTCAGACCTACGAATGGGATTATCTATCCGGGAGCCTTGGTGATTGCAGATAAGGCTACTTTGGGAGGCCTTCCTACTCCAGCAGGAGTGGATCGGGCACCGATGACGCTGAGGATAGATCTACCCGGAATGGGACAAAACGGAAGTCTAAAAGTAGACAAGCCCTCCAATTCCAATGTGCAAACCAAAATCGATGAGGCCTTGGAGTGGTGGAATGCCAATGCCTATCAGGAAGGCTATGTCAATGCTGCCAATTCAAGCTACATTGCCCGTACTTCCTACAGCAGCCGACAAGTAAGTATGGACATCGGCTTAAATGTGGAATGGGCCCGGGGAGATGTGGAAACCCAGTTCAACTTTCAGTCCTCCAACACCGAAAGGGTGGCTATGATGTCCTTCAAGCAGGTCTTTTATTCGGTGACCATGGATCCTCCGACCAGTCCGGGACAAGTATTTGGTCCGGATGCCAGTATCACCGAGATTGAGCAAAAGTTCGGACCGGATACTCCACCAGCTTATGTGCAAGCAGTCAATTACGGCCGCATCATCATGTTTCGGATGATCACTACCACCAGTGCTACCTCCGCAGAATTGGAAGGAGCTTTGAATTATGCCACAGGATTGACCCAAGTCTCAGGAACCCTAGAGGCAAAGTATAAGGCCATCCTAAACACCTCCAACATCACCGTAGTCACGATCGGAGGCAATGCTTCAGTGGCATCAGAGGCAGTCAGCGCCAAAAACTTTGCAGACCTGGAGTACATCATCAAAGGAGAAAATGCTGTCTATTCGAGAAACAATCCGGGTGTACCTATCTCCTATAAGCTCCATTATCTAAAAGACAATACCACTGCCAAACTAGGTTACACCACGGAATATGACGTCCAAACCTGCGAGGAAAAGAAACATCCAGCCAGAGAAATCTCCCTGAATAATCGAAGCGGGATTTGCGGAATAGATGTCCGATTTACAATTACCTATAAAGTCATGGTAAATGGAGTTCCCTCCAATAAGGCTATCAGTAGTGGAGAAATTGTACAAAACAGAAAAGTGGTGAAAGAGGTACCTGCAGGTGCATATGATATCCGATTGACGGTTGAAGTTCAGGATGGTTTCGCCTGGAAATTCCTTGCAGACCGGATTTACAACAAACCGACTCAAGTATGTTTGGAGACTACTGCCAGAAACCTTTGCACCCAAATCGTATTGAATCAGGTTAATTGCTAGCTCATTGGCCGGGAATTGGACCGCCTAATTCCCGGCTGCTACAAGAGAGGAATAGAAGGAAGCTTTCTCCTGATTTCCTGAATTCCAAAAGCATCAGCCAAAGATGCGTTCAGCTGATTGATCAACTTTTGATTTTCTTCAGGATTTTGACTGGCAGTTTCCAAAGCTTTTTCAAGATATTCTATGGCGGTAGAAAAATCTCCCATCGCTAGCAGGCTTTCTCCGAGAGCTTGTTGGCTTTGGGCGATTTGAATATTACCCTTAGGAAGCAAGTTTTGTCTGATTTCCAAACTTTCTTCAAAGAACAATCGAGCTTCATTAAAACGTCCCTCATCCATAGCAATTTTCCCCAGATTTTGCCTCGGGCTGGCCTTTCGGGGGTCTTTTACAGAAAGCAATTCATCAAAAATTTTGAGATTTATTTCATAAACCTCCCGTGCATTTTTCAAATCTCCCGCCGAGTAATAGGCATTTCCCAAGCTTCCGTTTAGCGCTCCGTAGTAGTAATGGGATTTTCCAAAAATTGAATCAATCACCGCAATGGCTGATTGGTACAATGGAACTGCTTCTTCGGGTTTCCCAAGACCAATATAAGTCCGTCCCAAATTCCCCATACTGGCCACTGTTTCGACATGAAATTTCCCTAGAATAGCTTCCCGCTGTTCCAAAGACTTTTTCACATAGCCCAAAGCCTGCTCGTAATCATTCATGTCCTGATAAAAGCTGCCGAAATAGTTGTAGGCATAGGCTATTTCCAGATGTGGCTCATCAAAAAGCTTCCTTTTCATCTCCAATGATTCGGTCAGATACAATTTTGCGGAATCCATTCGGTCCAACTTTCGGGCTGTAGCTCCTTTCATATGAAGAAGGGTGGCCAATTCCACATTAGGATTAGGGTCAGCCAATTTAGAAAGGCGTAACCCTACCGTCAGAGCTGAATCCGCTCTCGAATAGCTAGCCATTTCGTAATAAGCGGTCCCGAGTTCCAATGAAGCACTTGCCAATAACTCACCCTCATTAATCCCAGCATCTCTGAGTCGATTGATTGCTTTTTCTGAATAAAAAACTGAAGAGTCCGGTTCTCCATACATAAAATGAGAACTTGACATCAATAACTCATTCCTAGCCAAAGTCTCTTCGGATACATCACCCAAACTGAGATTGATTCCATAAGCTTCCTCAATAGTCTTTTTTGCTTTTTCGTATTGCCCAAGACTTAAATATGCAGGACCCAAGCGGAGAAGCATATCCGCATAAAGGGAAGGATCGTCCCCCAGGTTTTTTTCAAGATTTTTCAAACCCTCATCCAATAGCTGAACAGCTGTAATGGTATCCGCGCCCCCAATATTCGGGTCTGCCGCCGAAAAAACGTCAGTGATGAGATTAGTAATCTGATTGGCTCGCTTAGCCTCTGCTATTGCAATATTCCGCTGCTCTCTCAGCTGAATTGTGTAGAATAAGCCCATGGAAAGGAGCAGAATTGCGGCGGAACAGGCCACAGCAAGAACTGTCCTGTTTCTCCGAATATATTTCTTGGCTCGGTAAGTCCATGGATTAGGATGGGCTGCTACAGGGTAGTATTGGTCGAAATCATCCAAATCCCGAACCAGCTCATCCACCGAGGCATACCGGTCATCCGGATACTTCTCCATGGCTTTACCGCAGATCAGCCTCAATTCATCCCCAAAAGGGACTCTGCCAAAATCCGCTGAAAAGACAAAAGACTGATGTTCACTGGTCAAAACTTTGTTTTTCAGTTGATCTGGCTCCTTGAAATAAGGCTGAAAGGGGTGGTGCTCCGTCAGTAATTCAAACAATACCACTCCCAAGGAATAGATATCCGAAACGGTATTGGGATGATTTCTCTCGATTTGCTCTGGAGAAGCATAGGCTAAGGTAAAACTTCCCTCCTGCTCCTGACTTTCATCCAGCATTTGGGAGACTCCAAAATCCAAAAGCTTGACTTGCCCCTCTTCATTGACAATGATATTCTGCGGCTTGAGGTCCAAATGAGCGATCAGCGATTGATGGGCGTAGCGAACAGCCTGACAGACCTGCCCAAATAGCCTGAGCCGCTCCTTCAATCCCAAGCTATGCAATTTGCAATACTCCAAAAAATTGAGACCCGAGACCCATTCCATGGTAAAGAAGGGCCTTTCATCCGTGGTGAAACCTCCGTCATACAGCCGGGCTATATTCGGGTGATTTAGCTTCGCAAGGATTTGGCGCTCACGTTCAAAAAAACTTCGATAAGCGGGATTGATCAGCAAAGGTTTCATCAGCTTGATAGCCACTACCTGATCAAATTGGCCATCTGCCCTGATTCCTTTGAAAACAGTGCCCATCGCACCCTGCCCAACTACCTCTTGCAACTGAAAAGCGCCGATTCTATCGCCTAAAAGTTCATGGTCGTTTTCCAAAATGGAAAAAACACTTTTTGGATCCGCCTGAAACAGGGGATGCGATTCCATATCCGCCTGAAGTAGGGAGGTCAATTGATCAAAAAGTTCAAGATCTATTTCAGCAACCGCTTTGAGTCGGATTGTACGCTCCTCGGGCGAAAGGACAGTCAATTCATGAAAAAGTACTTCGACCTGATCCCACTTTCCATCTCCTCTTTTCATCCCTTTAGGTTCTTAGTTCCTTACTCAACCAAGCTTTGGCAAGACGCCAATCTCTCCTTACCGTATCAATGGACACGCCCATCATTTCGGCGATCTCCTCATGCTTGTACCCCCCAAAAAAATGGAACTCCACCACCCGACTATGCCGGTTATTGAGTGCTTTGAGTCTATTCAAGGCATCATTCAGCTGCAGTACTTCCTCCGGTGAGGTCATTACCGCCCGATTTGCTGCGCCATAGGTCAATTGGATTTGGTCACCTCCACGCTTTTGACGCTTTTTTTGCCGGGCATAATCCACCAAAAACCTTCGCATAACTATAGCGGCTATGGCTAAGAAGTGATTTTTGTCCACATAGCCTTTTTCATGATTATCCATTTTCAGATAGGCTTCATGAACCAAAGCCGCTGTGTCTAGTGTACTCGATTGATATTCCATCCTTAGCTTTTGCCTAGCCATTCGGGAGAGTTCGTCGTAGCACCTCAAAAATTGGGCTTTCATTGCCGAAAAGTGGGGGTTCATACTCCCCGTCATCGTAACGTCGCGCATCCTTAGAAAATCAGTGAGATTGAAAATAAAACCAAAACCCATAAAAGCCTAGCTATAAGCCGATTATTTCAAAAATTCAAATTCTTGATTTGTAGTTTATCCCATTTTCATTTCTAGCAAATGAATAGTCATGGTGCCAGAATAGGATTTTTTTTGAAGAAAAAGTAAATCCTTTTCAATGGAGTGTAACAAAAAAAGGCTTTGGTTTTCTAAGTAGAAAAAACAGGATTCTCCTTCAATAAACTTGAAACTAATTCGATTATGAAAAACTACCTTTTCCTCGTCCTCTTGACCATTCAGACCGGACTTTTCGCTCAATCTTCCATTTCTGTCATAACCTCCGGAATGGGAGAGCCAATTCTGTTTCTTCCGGGATTTGCTACGCCGGGAGAGGTTTGGGATTCCACCGTCCAGAGTGTTCCGGGACACCAGGTGCATGTGGTGACCTATGCGGGTTTTGGTGGGGTCGCTCCTGTGGAAATGCCCTGGTACGGCAAGCTTAAATCCGATCTAATCCAGTATATCGAAAGCCAACAACTGGATAAACTTACCCTAATCGGGCACAGCATGGGCGGTAATCTGGCTTTGGATTTGGCAGCACACTTTCCGAATCGAATCCAAAAAGTCGTGATCGTGGATGCCCTTGCCTGCATGCGGGAAGTGATGATGCCCGGAGTACCTGCAGAAGCCTTGGGCTACGAAAGCCCCTACAATGATCAATTGCTTGCAATGGATGAAGCTGCACAAAGTGCCTATTTGGATCAAATGACCAAAAACATGATGACCAAACCAGAAGACCAAGAACAGGTAAAATCCTGGATGACATCAGCTGATCGGAAGACTTTTGTCTATGGATATGTAGATCTGCTTAAATTGGACAACCGGCCGCTTTTGCCTACCATTAAAGTTCCCGTACTTATCCTCGTGGCAGGACAGCCCTTTGGCCCGGGCGCCTTGGAAACGATGAAAAATCAATATTCAACCCTTCCCAATAAAACATTTGCTTTGGCAGCAGACAGTAAGCATTACCTGATGCTCGATCAGCCGGGATGGTTTCATGAACAGCTAACGACCTTCCTTGCCCAGTGAACCCAAGCCAAAAAACAAACTTTGACTTCCTCTATCAATCCCACTACCCTATGGTGATGCAGCTATGCATGGGTTTTATGAAAGGAGATCAAGATCAGGCCAAAGATCTCACCCAGGAGGTGTTTATTCAGGTTTGGAACAATCTGGGTAAGTTTCGTCAGGATGCTACGCCCAAAACCTGGATCTACCGAATCACGGTGAATACTTGCCTGAATTTTCTGAAAAAGCAGAAAAACAAAGATCAAAAACTAGGAGAAATCATGAGAGACCAAGAAACGACCGAAGAAATCGAATTCACCGAAACTGACCCGAGTAAGATGCTCTTTGAAGCTATGGGTAAACTCTCCGAAATCGACCGACTGGTAACCGGACTTCTTCTTGATGATGTTCCCCAAGAGGAAATAGCAACCATCCTCGGGATCACCGAAGGAAATCTCCGAGTCAAAATCCACCGCATCAAACTCAGACTTAAAAAGTTGATCGATCATGAATGAATTAGGAAATATGCTCAAATCCGGCTGGCAAAAATCCGCAGTCGACCTCCCCACTCCTCCTCCTACCCAAAACCTCATCGATGAGGCAAAACGGCTGAATGGAGAAAGCTTCAAATTCCAGCGAAGCACACTCCTGATTTTAGGCTCAACCTTCCTGATGATGTGTTACTTCCTGCTGTTTTACTTTGGTTTTCGGGAAACACTCAGTCACTTGGGCGTAGGCCTGATGTTGGGATTTTTTCTTATTCGAATCCTTCTTGAAGCTTACAGTTTGAATCAGGGAAGGAAGAAAGAAATCACCCAATCGGCGGTAGAGAATCTGGAATCCGAGAGAAAATATCTCCGGCTCCGACTCCGAATTCATGGGCCGGGCACTTACCTGACTTTGGGGGCCTACACTTTGGGCTTTATGTTGCTCTTGCCCGAGTTTTCAAACTACATTTCTTCTTTTTGGATGGCTGCTATGGTCTGCTCGTACTTCATTCCGGGAATTATCCTGACTTTGCTGATTCGGAAAAATGTGCAAAAGGAAATCCGGGAGCTGAGGAGAGTGGTAGAGCTGAGGGAGATGGTTTTGGAGTAGATGACAGTGTATAAATAGTCAGAAAGCTAAAAAAATGAAAGCTGGATGTTGGTCCAGCTTTCTTTGTTATATCGCATTCGATGGGGTTTAACCTACCAAATCCACCGTCAGAATCTCCCCTTCCTTCGTCACTTTGACCAAGCCTTTTTGGGAAAGTCCTTTCATGGACACATCCCATTTTTTACCACTCAGTCCGGATTGGGCTTTGAGGTCTGGAAGGGAGGCAGGGTGATTTTTCCCCAGCAAATCCATGATGACCTTTTCCTCTTCAGTGAGCTCGACGGCTTTTTTCTCCGGTCTCATCTGAGGGAAGAACAAGACTTCCTGAATCGTAGAATTATCCGTCAGCAGCATGGTCAATCGGTCAATTCCGATGCCCAAACCAGAAGTAGGTGGCATTCCATACTCGAGTGCGCGGAGGAAATCCTCATCCATGGCCATCGCTTCGTCATCCCCGCGAGCGGCTAGTTTCAATTGCTCCTCAAATCGCTCCCGCTGATCAATCGGGTCATTCAGCTCGGAATAGGCATTAGCGATTTCTTTTCCGTTGACAAAAAGCTCAAATCGCTCCACCAAGCCTGGCTTGCTTCTGTGCTTTTTCGCCAAAGGCGTCATTTCGATTGGATAATCGGTGATGTAGGTCGGCTGTACCAGATTGGCCTCTACTTTGGCTCCAAATATCTCATCGATCAGTTTGCCTTTACCCATAGAAGCATCCACTTCGATACCGAGTTCAGCACAAACTTTCCGCAATCCTTCCTCATCCATTTCGCTTACGTCGACTCCCGCATATTCCTTGATGGAGTCAAACATCGTCAGTCTTCTGTACGGCCCAGCGAAGTCAATTTCCTTACCACCGACTTTCACGACGGTCTTTCCGTGGATAGATTCGGTCACTTTTTCCAGCAACTCCTCCACCATCTCCATCATCCAGATGTAATCCTTGTAAGCCACGTAAATCTCCATGGAAGTGAATTCAGGATTGTGAGTTCGGTCCATTCCCTCGTTTCGGAACATTTTCCCAAACTCATACACCCCGTCAAATCCACCTACAATCAGCCTCTTGAGGTAAAGCTCATTGGCAATTCGTAGGAAAAGCGGCATATCCAAGGTATTGTGATGCGTCATGAAAGGTCTGGCAGCTGCGCCACCGTGAACCGCCTGAAGAATCGGCGTCTCCACTTCCAACCATCCGTGATCGTCAAAATAGCGACGCATGTTGGAAATAATTCTCGAACGGGTGATAAAGGTTTTCTTGAACTCCGGGTTAACAGTTAAATCCACATATCGCTGACGATAACGCTGCTCAGGATCAGTAAAGCCATCGTAGACATTTCCTTCCTCGTCTCTTTTTACGACAGGAAGTGGCTTTACTGCCTTGGAAAGAACTTTTAGCTCAGTCACGTGGAGCGAAATCTCTCCCGTCTGTGTGGTAAAAATGTATCCTTTCAGTCCTACAAAATCTCCAATACCCAGCAGTTTTTTGAATACGCTATTGTAAAGCGTTTTATCCTCTTCAGGGCAAATATCATCCCGACGAACATAGATCTGAAGGCGACCTGTGGAATCCTGAATCTCTCCAAAAGAGGCAGAACCCATGATTCTGCGACTCATCAATCGACCCGCGATGGAAATGTCCTTATAGTCCGTCTTTCTGTTTTCGTAGTTTCTATGGATGTCTTCCGCAGTTACATTGATGGGAAAAGACTCCGCCGGATAGGGATTGATTCCCAAGGCGTAGAGTTCTTCCCGGTCCTTTCTGCGTTCGAGTTCCTGTTCGCTAAGAAGTTGCATTTATGTTTATTTGAAATTTGAAATTCTAAATTTGAATAGGCTGGAAGACCGAAGACAGGAGACAGAAGTTAGGATTTCGGTCTTCCGTCTTCCGTCTTCCGTCTTCTCATTTCCCTCTTCACCAGCTCAAACTCCCGGCTGCTTTGACCTGCGATCGAGGTATTTTCTGCTGCCCGACGGGTGAGGTAAGGCATTACTTTTTCAACCGGACCATAGGGCACATATTTGACCACCCGATATCCCGCTTTAGCCAGATTGAAAGAAATATTGTCACTCATCCCATAGAGCTGAGAAAAGAACACCCGATCTGATTGAGGATCGATCCCATGGAGGTTCATCCAATTGGTCAGTTGAAGGCTGCTTTTCTCATTATGTGTGGCGCAGACCAGGTAAACTCCATTTTCCACGCTGTATTGAATAGCCGCGTCGTAATCTCGGTCCGTAGCTTCTTTGTTGGGCTGAATCGGATCCTGATAGCCCATTTCTTCCGCTCTTTCTCTTTCCTTTTCCATGTAGGCACCACGAACAGGCTTGGCACCGAATAAATACCCTTTGTCCAAAGCCACTTGATGGGCTTTTTTCAATCGTTCTAGCGAATCATGGCGATACATTTGATAGGTATTGTATACCACACAGCGCTCCCGATTGTATTTTTCCATGGCCTCGTAAGCCAAGTCATCAATCACATTTTGGAACCAGGACTCCTCTGCATCCACAAGTATTTTCAAACCCAAATCGTGAGCTGCCTTGCAGAGTTTGTCCACTCTTCCTTTCATTTTTGCAAAAGCCTTCTCTTCGCTTGGAGTGAGCTTTTCTCCTGCCTGAATCTTTTCCATGATATGATAATCACCCAAACCGGTCACTTTGAACACCCCAAAAGGCATGTAATCCGTCTTGGCTGATTCGATGAGCGTCCGATGGATCTCATCACAGGTTCGGTCAAATGACTCCTCATCCCCTTTTCCTTCTACTGACAAATCCAGAATCGCGTGGACGCCATATTTAGCCAGTTTACTGGCGGCCTGAATGCTTTCTGCGATCGTTTCCCCACCGCAGAAGTGCCCAAACATGGTCTTTTTCATGATTCCTTTGACAGGAAGCTTGAGTTTAAAAGCCAAGTTGGCTAGGCCAATCCCCAAGTCGGAGATTAGGTTATTATTAAGCGTCGCAAAAATCAGATACATTTTCCTGAGTTCTGCGTCGGATTTGGAAGCAAAGGCCACTTCCAGATTCTCAAAAGAAATTTTGGGTTTGACGGGCATATCGCTCATTTAAGGCTGCAAAGATATCAAAAAAACCAAAGGCGCTTCCCGTTTGTTCGGGATTTGCCCCAGTGAATCAAGCGAAAAAACAGAATTTTTATTCCAAAGAAACTTTGGCATAAGTACGGTAGTTTTGCAAGCATGAACCCAAGTATGACAAACCTCTTCCCTTTTTCGGAATTAAATTCTGAAAAGCAACCTTTCGTTATCGCTGGCCCCTGCAGTGTGGAAACTCCCGAGCAACTTCACGCCACCGTATCCCAACTGGTGCAGGAAGGAATCCAGGTCATCCGTGGCGGTGTCTGGAAACCGAGAACTCGGCCGAATGGATTTGAAGGAGTAGGTGCCTTGGCCCTGCCTTGGATCAGCGAGGTGAAAAGGGAGTTTCAAGTCAGATTTGCGGTAGAAGTAGCTTCTGCCAGTCACGTAGAAGAAGCGCTAAAAGCAGGCATCGATGTACTTTGGATTGGAGCAAGATCCACAGTGAATCCATTTACCGTTCAGGAAATTGCGGAAAGCCTACGGGGAGTGGATGTTCCTATTTTGGTAAAAAACCCTGTAAATCCTGACTTAGGCCTTTGGCTGGGAGCTTTTGAGCGATTGGAAAGTGTGGGCTTGACCCGCTTGGGTGCTATTCACCGCGGTTTTTCAAACTACCGGGATCAGGTTCATAGAAATTCTCCCATGTGGCAAATCCCCATCGAATTCCGGACGCTTCGACCCGAAATCGCTATGATTAACGATCCGAGTCACATTTCCGGTAAACGATCTTTGGTTCCTGAAATCTCCCAGAAAGCTCTTGATCTCAACTTTGACGGCTTGATGATCGAATCGCATATTCAGCCGGATGCAGCCTGGACGGATGCGGCACAGCAGCTTACTCCTAAAGCTCTTGGGGAACTCATCCGAAAACTCAAAACCAGAAAAGTTCATTTTGAGGCACCAGAAACCCTGCACCAACTCGAGGAAATCCGTCACCAAATCGATGAGGCGGATCGGGAGATTCTAGAGGCATTTGCTCGAAGAATGCACTTGGTAGAAAAAATCGGCGATTACAAAAAGCTAAACAATGTGGCTGCCTTTCAGCGAGAACGCTGGCAGGAAGTGTTTGAATCCAGGCCGGAATGGGGCAAAAAACTAGGTTTGAATCCGGAAGCGGTCGAAGAGATTTATCGAATCATCCATCAGGAGTCGATTCGAAGGCAGACGGAGATTTTGGATTCTTGATAGTTATCAGGGGTTGATAATTTCCAAAACCCCAGAATCTTCATTTTCCAAGAACTCGATAATATGATTTTTGTGATTCAGAAAAATCTCAAAAATTGACTTCGTGGTGAGATTTCCAGTTCTTATCCAAATGATTTTAGGAGGAAAACCTTTCAAAATACTCAAATCAAAAAAATCCGAGTCAAAGGTTACAATTGAAAAATTTTTCAATCTAGCAAACTGGAAAATCTCCAAATCCGAAGAGTCCTCCAATCCAACAAATCTTACATGCTGAACTTCAAAATCAAACCATATACCCTTTTTTAAGATTTTTGGTGAAATATCTTGATCAAACAGAAGCCTCAACTTGACAAAATCATTGCATGATCTTTATCAGCGGCAAAAGCAAGACAAGCATTTATCATTTCCTCAGATATTTCTTCAAAATCTTCCATGATTTCTGCTTTTGTCATTCCATTGGCCAACCAATTCAGCACATCATAAACACTGATTCTGGTTCCTTTCAAACAAGGCTTTCCAAATCTCTTATCTGGCCTGATTTCAATATAGTCTTTGTAATTCATGTCTCTTAAGTTAGTCAATCTTCAATTTAAACAGATTTCCTTGTGAAAAATGTTTCAATACCGTCAGACATATTTGACAAAAGCAAAATAATCAATACAAAAATTTTTCTTTGAGTACAATTTAAAATTTTATTCTTCTATTTAAATTTATTTTAAAATATAATTCCAAAAAGAATTGAAAAACCCCAGCTAATTGAAATATTTTCAAACTTCCATCCTTTTCGATTGAAAGTCTTCAACGATTTCTTCAAAAAATAATTTTGGATTTAAAAAATCCCCTTTTACATTTACGACATGTTAATCACAGCAGCGATCTATTTTACTTTCTTTTACTTTTACTTTCGAAGTCAAAATCGAATCGGAGTTGTGTATTGTCTAGCCAAAAACTAAAAGAAAATAAAAACACAAAAGCCCGGTTCGAAAGACCCGGGCTTTTTTCATTTAAAACGCTCAAGCCGTATGAAGCCACACAAACAAATCAAAGACTGGGGATTGGGATTAACCACTCCACTCATCATCGCAGGACCATGCTCCGCAGAGACACCAGAGCAGATCGAGCAGATCTGCAAAGAAATGAAGGAAGAAAATATGGTTCCCCAGCTCTTCCGTGCGGGAATTTGGAAACCAAGAACCCGGCCGGGATCTTTCGAAGGAGTAGGCGAAGAGGGCCTGAAGTGGATGGAGATCGTGCGCCACCAGCTCAATATCCCTATTACCACAGAGGTAGGGAATGCCGCTCACGTAGAATCGGCACTAAAGCACAAAGTGGATGTGCTTTGGATCGGAGCGCGAACTACGGTGAATCCTTTTGCAGTCCAAGAGATCGCAGAAGCCTTGAGAGGAGTGGATATTCCGGTGATGATCAAAAACCCAATGAATCCGGATTTGGAACTTTGGATGGGTGCATTGGAGAGAATGTACGCAGTAGGAATTGACAAACTTGCTGCGATTCACCGAGGCTTCTCCGACGCATACGACAAGCGCTACAGAAACAAGCCCAACTGGTCCATGCCTATTCACCTCAAAAGAGAATGGACCGGAATGGAAGTCATCAACGACCCATCCCACATCGTAGGCCGAAGAGACGGTCTATTGGAAGTGGCTCAGAGCGCAATGAACTTCGGTTTGGACGGGCTGATGATCGAGACTCACCACAATCCGGATAAGGCTTGGTCCGATGCCAAGCAGCAGGTGACTCCGAAAAGACTGAAAGAAATAATCCTTTCCATCGATTTCAAAACTCCTTTGGAAAACATGAAGCCAGATGAGCGTCTCCAAGACCTTCGTCGGGCTGTAGACCACTTGGATGATCAGCTTTTGGATATTCTTCAGGAAAGATTTGCCGTAATCGATCAGATCGGTAATCACAAGCGAGAACACCATTTGACAGTTTTTCAATCTGACCGATGGAAAGAAGTAATGGAATCCCGAACTCAAAAAGGTGTGAAAAAACATCTCAGCGAGAAGTTTATGAAAGAGTTGCTTTATTGTATCCATGAAGAATCTGTAAAGCGTCAGGAAAAACAACTACGTGAGGCCGAACCGGTTAAAAAATAAATCTGCTCTCAAACTCAGGAAGGCCGTCTCATTTGGGACCGCTTTCCTAACTTAGTCCTTTCACCAAACCGGTCAATCCGTGGAATCCGTCATTTTCTCAGCTGATAGTAAGCAGTCCATTTCGGAGATTTTATCCGAGCTTTCCTACTCCAGATTGGTGGTACTGACTGACTTAAACACGCAAAGACATTGCCTGCCGATCATTCAGGAAATTCTCCCAAAAGACACGGTTTTCATCTCTGTTTCTCCCGGAGAAATTCATAAAAATCTGGACACCTCCTCCATGATTTGGAACCGAATGACTGAGGAAGCCTTGGACAGAAAAGCCTTGATGATCAATCTTGGCGGTGGTGTGATTGGCGATATGGGTGGCTTTTGCGCAAGCATCTACAAAAGAGGAATCCGATTTATCAACTGCCCCACTACGCTGCTCTCTCAAGTAGATGCCAGTGTGGGAGGAAAATTAGGCATCGATTTCAACGGGCTGAAAAACCATCTCGGCGTATTCAATGAACCCGAAACGGTCGTAATCGCCCCTGAATTCCTAAAGACTTTGCCTCAAGCCGAACTTCGATCCGGCTATGCGGAAATCATCAAACACGGGTTGATTCGGGATAAAGCCTATTTCAAGAAACTTCAAGCCCAGAACTGGGAAAACCAAGATTGGGATAGGCTAATCCGTCACTCGGTAGGAATCAAAAAAGCCGTCGTGGAAGCAGACCCAAAAGAAAACGGGCTTCGGAAAATCCTGAATTTCGGTCATACCATCGGTCACGCTTTCGAGTCCTATTTTCTGGACACCAAAAATCACCTGCTCCACGGGGAAGCCATAGCTTTGGGCATGATCGCTGAAGGATTTCTTTCCTTCGAAAAAGTTGGATTCAGCTTTGAAGAGTTCGAAGAAATGAGCCGTTTTCTGCTTCAAGTGTATGGAAAAGTTGATTTTTCCCATAACGAACTCGACCCAATTCTCGATCTCTGTACCCAAGACAAGAAAAACGAGGGTTCGATTATCCTTTTTTCCCTTCTCGAATCCATTGGCAATTGTACCTACAACATTCCAGTGACCCGGGAAGAAATCAAAAATGCCATTCTGTATTACCACCAACTCCAAGCGGCTACAGCCTAGACTATTCCAACCATGCAACTCCTTCGCCTTGCCCAAAAAAGCGAATTCGATTCCTTATCCATTCCTCTTCCTTCTTCCAAAAGTGAATCCAACCGCGCTTTGGTGATCGATGCCCTGACTTTGGGCAAAAACGAAATCACCAACCTCGCCGAAGCTCGTGACACCCAAACCATGATTCGCTTGCTGGAAACGAGTCCGCCGGTTTTTGACGTGCTCGATGCAGGTACAACCATGCGTTTTTTAACGGCCTACACGACGGTCACCAATCAGAAAAAAGTCATGACCGGAACTGCCCGAATGTGTGAACGTCCCATCGGCATCTTGGTGGATGCACTTCGTACTATCGGAGCCGATATCCATTACCTAAACAAAGAAGGTTACCCACCCCTCGCCATTCACGGACTTCCCATGCAGACCACTGACAAGGTGAAAATCCGTGGGGATGTATCCAGTCAATACATTTCTGCCATGCTGATGATTGCTCCGATCTTGCCTTTGGGCTTGGAAATCGAGCTCGAAGGCAAAGTAGGAAGTCGGACTTATATCGAGATGACACTCGAATTGATGGCTCAATTCGGAATCAGCTACTCTTGGGAAGGAAACAAAATCCACGTTCCACATCAATCCTATACCCCTACCCGATTTGCCGTGGAAAGCGACTGGTCCGGCGCAAGCTATTGGTTCAGCCTCCTGGCTTGTGCAGATTCTGGAGAGTTATTCCTAGAAGGATTGAAAGAAAACAGTCTTCAAGGCGACTCCGCCATTGTGGAAATCATGGATCATTTGGGTGTAAAATCCACCTTCCAAAATGGAGGTTTACTCCTCCAAAAACAAGCTGTAAAAGGACTGAAAAACTGGGATTTCACCCATTGCCCAGACCTAGCTCAAACCGTCGCAGTGACTTGTGCCATCTTGGGACAAAATGCCAAATTCACCGGATTAGAAAGCTTGAGAATCAAAGAAACCGACCGGATTTACGCCTTGCAGCAAGAATTGGCCAAGTTTAACGCAGAACTGAAGGAAATCGAACCTGAAGTATTCCAAGTCATTCCTTCTGTGACCATGCCACATCAAGTGCAGATTCACACGTATGACGATCACCGAATGGCCATGGCATTTATGCCTCTTTTGACCAAAACAGAAGTGCTGATTGAAGAGCCAGACGTGGTCAATAAATCCTATCCAAGTTTCTGGAAGCATGTGGCTCTGACAGGAGTCCAAGCTAATAACCTGACAGAAGCATGAGTAGAAAAATTGCAATTCAGGGAGTTCCCGGATCTTTTCATCATCAAGTGGCTTTAAAAAACTTTGGGCTGGATTCCGAAATAGTAGCATTCAACACCTTTGAACCGGTAGCCAAATCAGTGGCATTGGGAGAAGCGGATTTTGGTGTGATGGCTATTGAAAACTCGATTGCAGGAGCTATCCTTCCCAATTACGATTTGATCGATCGGTACGGCCTGTTTATTCGAGACGAGTATTATTTACCCATTGCCCATCAACTGATGGCCTTGCCTGGACAACAGATTCAGGAAATTTTCGAGGTTCGCTCTCACCCGATGGCTTTGCTACAATGCAAGGCGTTTTTAGCAAAGCACCCTCATATTCAACAATTCGATGATGTGGATACTGCGTCTGTAGCCAAGCGGATTTCTGAAGAAAAACTTTCAGGAATCGCAGCAATCGCCAGTGAGATCGCAGCTGAGATTTATGGATTGGAGATTTTGGCCAGAGACATTCAGACGGTGAAAGACAATTTCACCCGTTTTATCATTTTACAAAAGGAAAAAATCCAGACTAAAATCCTTCCCAACAAGGCTTCTTTCAAAATAACGATACGAAATGAAGCCGGAGGTTTGGCCAAATTGCTCACTATGCTAGCAGAAAAAGGCCTGAATCTGAGCAAAATCCAGTCAATCCCGGTTATGGAAAAACCCTGGGAATATGCCTTTTTTATCGATGCTGAATTCGGAGATTACAACCAATTCAGGGAAGCAATGGACTTGGTAATCAAGGATTTTGGAGATTTAAAAATATTTGGAGAATACAGCAGCAGAAAAGGATGAAGGGATTTGCAAACAGAATCAATAGTGTCGAAGAATATTACTTTTCGGCCAAACTCCGGGAAGTCAACCAACTTATCGCCGAAGGAAAACCGGTGATCAATTTGGGGATCGGTTCGCCCGACCTCGCTCCCGATCGCAGCGTGATCGAAGCACTCAAAAACACGGCTGAAAACGGCCAAGCCCACGGCTACCAAAGCTATCAGGGCATTCCCGAATTGCGGATTGCGATGGCTTCGTTTTATCACCGCGAGTTTGGGGTTGAGCTGCTTCCCAACAAAGAAATCCTGCCCTTAATGGGCTCCAAAGAAGGAATCATGCACATCAGCATGGCCTTTCTAAATCCTGGAGATCAAGTCTTGATCCCCAACCCAGGCTATCCCACCTACACCTCTGTGACTCGGTTATTGGAAGCCGAACCTATCTTTTTCTCCTTGGATTTGGAGCAAAAAGGAAGACCCAATCTGGAGGAGCTAGCGCAAAAAGATCTGTCCAAGGTCAAATTGATGTGGATCAATTATCCTCATATGCCAACGGGAGCTTCGGGGTCAGTGGAAATCCTGACTGAATTGGTGGCTTTTGCCCAAAAGCATGATATCATACTTGTCAATGACAATCCTTACAGCCATATCCTGAATCCAGGGCCTTTGAGTGTTTTGAGTATTCCGGGAGGAAAAGACGTCGCTTTGGAACTCAACTCACTCAGCAAAACTTTCAACATGCCGGGTTGGCGAGTAGGAATGCTCTGCGGTAGAGCTGATTTTGTCGATGCGGTACTGAAAGTCAAGTCCAATATGGATTCAGGCATGTTTCTGGGACTTCAGAAAGGAGCAATTGCAGCCCTTTCTTTAGGAAAAAATTGGTTTGCTGACCAAAACGAAATCTACACCAATCGCAGAAAGCTCGTTTGGAAACTGGCTGATCTTCTCGGCCTCAGCTACGACACCCAGTCCACAGGTCTTTTTGTCTGGTGTAAAGTCAACGGAGAGAAATCTCCTGAGGAGCTTGTCGATTGGCTCCTTTATGAAAAAAACATCTTTATCACCCCAGGAAAAATCTTCGGCACAGCAGGAAAGGATTACGTGCGTTTTTCGCTCTGCATGCCTGAATTCAAAATCTTGGAAGCTATCAACCGTATCAAACCTTAACCTTATGCAAAAAATACACATCATCGGACTAGGACTATTAGGAGGTTCTTTTGGTCTCGGCGCTCGTCAGAAATTCCCTGAAATCAAAATCACCGGTCACGATACCAACCCTCAAAACCTGAAGGACGCCTTAACTTTAGGCATCATTACCGAAGCCAAAGAAACTCCGGATTCGGATACAGATTTGGTGATTTTGGCAACTCCTGCAGATACCTTGGGAGATCTTTTGCTCCAGACTTTGGATCAAGTGGGGGAAAACACCCTTGTTTTTGATGTGGGATCGACCAAAGCAAAACTCTGCGCCATGATGGCCAATCATCCGAAAAGAAAGCAATATCTAGCTGCTCACCCGATCGCAGGTACAGAGTATTCGGGTCCCAAGGCTGCTTTTGCCGATCTTCTAAACCGCAAAGTCAATATCATCTGTGAATTGGAAAAAACGGATTTGCATCTGAAGGAAAAGGCTTATGCACTTTTTGATGCACTTAACCTGAAGCTGAGATTTATGGATCCTGAAGAGCATGACCGTCATTTGGCATTCGTATCACACCTTTCCCATGCTTCTTCCTTTATGCTGGGTCAGACGGTCTTACAGCGAATGCAGGATGATAAAAATATCTTTGATATGGCAGGATCGGGATTTGCCTCCACCGTACGTTTGGCAAAATCCAGCCCTGCGATGTGGGCCCCGATTTTTACCGAAAACAAGGAAAATGTATTGGCCGCTTTGGATGGATATATCCAAAACCTGACTGATTTCAGAAACAAAATTGCTTCGGACGATAAGCAGGCATTATTTGACGAAATGGCCGAGATCAATAAGATTCGGGATATATTGGATTTAGGAAAATAGACGATTTCGGATTTCAGATTTCGAAAAAAGAACCTCAGAGTTATTACCTATTACTTTGAGGTTTTTTGATTTTTTCTCGTAGTATTTATCGTGGAGACTACGATGGCTAGCAATTCATTGCATTCTTTCCAAAGTGGTTCTATTATTTCCTGACTTGCCAGACCAGAATCAGAAATCAGTTCCAGCCAATATAGAGTTTCGTCGGATTCCTCTTCTACTATACCTAATTTGGAAAGAAATTCAGCAGTAGACCTACCTCGTAATGCCGATCTGTAATTCGCACCCATAGAAGTAGATGACCTTATGATTTGATTACTGATTATAAAAGTCGCATTCTTCTTGGGAAGGGTGTCACAAAGTTGAATAACACTTAAAGCAAATTTCTTGAAACGAATTTTCAATTGCTCTTTCATAGGGATTTGATTTTAAGGTCATAGATTTGAAAAAAAGAATAATTAATTTATTAAAAATCAATCACTTAAAAAAAGTAAATCTGCTTGGAGCAGTACCGAAATCCGAAATCCCATTTCCGAAATTGTGAAACTATGAAACCCAGCTTAATCCTAACCTTCTGTCTAATTTCACTAAGCCTTTTTGCTCAGGAATCCTGGACGACGATTACCCCAAAAACGGAAGCTACTCCGCGGCACGAAAACTCCTTTGTGGATTGTAATGGAAAGCTTTATTCTCTGGGTGGCCGAGGGGAACGACCCGTGGAAGAGTATGATCCAAAAACCAATACCTGGACCAAACTGGCCGACGCCCCCATGGAAATCCACCATTTCCAAGCCATCAGCTATGAAGGCGAAATCTGGGTGGTCGGTGCACTTACAGGTGGCTATCCTCATGAAACCCCCATTCCTAATATTCTGATATTCAATCCAAAAACAAAAACTTGGAGAAATGGGCCTGCACTTCCAAAGGACCGAATGAGAGGCTCAGCGGGTGTATTTGTTCGCGAAAACAAAATCTATATGGTCTGCGGAATTCAGGATGGACATTGGGACGGGTTTGTCTCTTGGTTTGATGAATTGGATCCCAAAACCGGGAAATGGACTGTACTCCCTGATGCTCCCCGAGCCAGGGACCATGTGAGTGCAGCTATGGTTGGTGATAGGATGTACCTAGCTGGAGGACGTACTTCGCATGCCAAAATCGGACGTGTAATCGACACCACTATCAAAGAAGTAGACTATTTTGATTTCAAAACCCAAACTTGGAACACCATCGAAAACGGGATTCCCACCGAGCGGGCCGGCAATTCCAACTTGGGCATAGGATCTTATTTGGTCGTACTAAATGGAGAAAGCGGCGTGCAGACTCCTGCCCATGCCGAAGTGGAAGTTCTCGATACCCGCACCCATACTTGGAGCAAATTGCCCAATCTTAATCAAGGAAGGCATGGTACCGGAGCAGCATTTTTGGACGGAAAAATATGGGTTCAAGCTGGTTCAGCCAATCGAGGAGGAGGTCCTGAAATCAGTACCTTGGAATTTTTGGAGTGGAATTTGAGATAGTTAAGTCTTAAAAACTCTAAAATTCGGCTGTCTTTAGCTTTAATGGAGCAGCTTTTGAATTGAAAAAAGCAAACAAATATTCTTATGAAACATCTTCTCTCACTCGCCCTTTTCTTTGGGCTCGCATTTGGAACTTTTGCCCAGCAGCTGACCCAGCAGGTTCCACTCATCGAAGTGGAAGGATACGCTGAACGAAAAATCGCTCCTGATGAGGCGGTTTTTACCATCAGTCTTGAAGAAAAATCTCTACGTGTCAACGATGCGGTAACCATACTGAATAAAAAAGCTCAGATCTTAGCTGACGGCTTAAAAAAGGCTAAAATTAAAAACTATCAGCTGATCGCGGACAACTACTCCGTAGACGTCAACAGAATCTACAGGAGTGGTTCCTCGAGAGATAGCGGCTATGTGGCCCGACAGACACTTCGGATCGTAACCACCCCGGTCAATGAGGACTTACACAAAATCTCCGATGCTATTCAATCCTCAGGGGACATGAGCTATAATTTCCACTTTGGCATTGCTGAAAGTACACGAAAGTCTTTGGAAAACACCCTGTTGGCAGAAGCACTAAAGGATGCTGAAAGCAGGGCTTTACTAATTGGAAGTACTTTAAAACTTCAAGGAATGCGGGTTTTCTATGTAGGCATGGAGCCCAACTATTCTCCCCAACCGCGATACGACATGAATGTAAGAGTCATGGCTGATGCATCTCCAGCTCCGGAAATGGTAATCAATCCCGATCAGCAGACTATCAGCAAGCGAGTTTTTGTCAAATACACTTACTAAACTATAAGCCGCAATCGCGGCTTTTTTTTGATTCTATTCAAAGAAGGACTTGTAGAAAATGAACTTGGATGAAGGGGGGCTTTTGCCTATTTTACCCAAAATATCATACATGAAAAAGCTCATTCTTCTTCCTGTTTTCGGAATTTTCTTTACCCTTTCTGCCCAGACTCCTGACCAATCCCAACTCGAAACACTCACAGAGGCCAATTGGCAAAAAGGAATTCAGATACTAAACGAATTGGTATCCATCCCCAATGATGCCTATTATCCAGAACAGATCGAGCCCAACATTCAGTGGTGCGAAAAGGCTTTTGCCAGTAGAGGATGGAGCTCGGAGCGTTTGGATACAGGAGGGATTCCTTTGCTTTTGGCAGAGAAAAAACAAGAAAGTGCTACCAAAACAGCCCTCTTCTACTTCCATATCGATGGGCAGGCTGTAGATAGAAGCAAGTGGAATCAGGATGATCCCTATAAACCTACTTTAAAGGAGCAAAAAGCAGACGGAAGCTGGGAAATTATTCCTATGGATCGGCTTCAGGCTGAATACAATCCGGATTGGAGGATCTACGGAAGATCGACCTCTGATGATAAAGGACCCTTTGCCATGTTCCTTACCGCATGGGATGCCTTATTGGATCAAAATCTGGCTCCAGACTACCACATTAAAATCATTTTGGATTTTGAAGAAGAACAAGGCTCGCCAAGACTTCCTGCAGCTGTAATTCAATACCAAGAAAAATTAAAGGCAGATTTGATGCTGATCATGGATGGTCCAAGACATACTTCCAACTTACCAACCCTGAGCTATGGAGCAAGAGGAATTTCAGAATTGTTTCTGACCACCTATGGCCCCCGTGTCCCTCAGCACAGTGGGCACTATGGCAACTATGCCCCCAACCCTGCCTTATTGATGAGCCAACTCCTCGCTTCCATGAAAGATGCCGAGGGAAGGGTGGTCATACCTGGATTTTACGATGGAATCAAGTTAACAGACTCCGAAAAAGCAATTCTTCAGGCAGTACCTGATGATGAATTTGTGATCAAAAAACGGTTGGGTCTGGGACGAACAGACCAAGTCGGACAGACCTATCAGGAGAGTATTCAATATCCATCTTTGAATATCCGGGGAATGAAGTCTGCCTGGGTGGGGCCTGAAGCCAGGACCATTGTGCCCGATATCGCCGTTGCAGAATTGGATATGCGATTGGTCCCAGAGTCTGATCCGGTAAGACTCTTCGGGTTGATCAAAGAACACATCAGGAATCAGGGGTTTTATATCGTGGAAAAGGACCCATCAGATGAAGAGCGGATGAATCATCCAAAAATTGTGAAAGTAAATACCTCTATCTCCTACCAAGCTTTCCGAACGCCGATGGATTCCCCAACCGGAGCTTGGTTAAGGAAAGCCATGGCCAGAGCCTTTGGGCAAGAACCTGTTCAAATCCGAATTTCTGGAGGATCTATTCCTATTTCTCCTTTCGTGGATGCTTTGGGGATTCCCGCGGTGACTATCCCCACTGTTAATGCAGACAACAATCAACATAGCCCAAATGAAAATATCCGTTTGGGAAACTATAAGGAAGGAATTTTGGCAATTCTAAGTGTTTTGACCGAGCCAATCTATTGAGTCTCTTTCCTATTTGGCTAAGGGGGAGCTAAGAACGAGTTTGAGAGTACTATACTCGTATTTTCCTTGAAAATGCTCATAGTATTCCTTTAACCCATCATATTTCCCGTCTACAGCCCGGATTTCCGCTATGGTGGATTTATCCACCAAATCTTCGAGCGGAATCTGACCTTTTTGCACCCCATGAGCCAGATGTCCATAGATGGTGGTCAAGGCAAAGCCCCTTTCCTCAGCAATCTCTTCCGGCTTTTTCCCTTCGAGAAAAAGCCGGATACTCCAGGATTTAGTATCCTCTTTTTTCTCCTTGCCTTCGGTAGGTAAGGCAGGCTTTGGATTTTTGGCACGTTTTCGACCTGTTTTGGTTTTGTGTTGCAGCATAAGGTCTGGATTTTCCATCCTGAGTTTATCCAGCATTTCTTTTCGCATCTGGCCGGCTTCCTGATCAAAATCACCAATCTTCCCCGTGGACTCCCCGTGAAGGATATGATGAATCAATTTCCCTACTCTTGAGATCTGAATGTACTTTTTGAGCAAGTCTAATTCCAGTTCACCCAGATCATTTTGATAGCTTTTGATCCTGCTGAGAGCCTCGGTTTTCAATTCCTGAAGAAGAATAGTTTCAATAGGTCTTCTAAGAAAATCCTGATAGTAAGCCATTCCCTTTTCCAAACGAAGCTGAAGCTTTTCTTTATCCTTTTGCAGCAAAAGCTGGATCAATTGCATGCGGAACTTTCGGGTATTTTCCAGCTCTTTTTCCAAATGAGCGAATATCTCCGGAATAGCTTTTTGCATTTCCGGATCTTCAAACTCCATCGAACTGTCGTGCTCTTTGGCAAATAATCGGATAGCCTGCAATAAGCTTTCAAATTCAAAAGTCTGCTCGATTAATTCCTGAAGATAATTTCCCTGACGTTGACGAAGGAGTTGATTCAGGTCTTGCTGCTGGTCGGTAGATTTGACAAAGTCCACCACCTTGGAGTCCGTATAGATGACATCTTCCCGGATTCGGGTACCCAAAACCAAGCCATCCAAGCTCCTCAATCGACTCAAGGCCACATACACCTGCCCCGGAGCAAAGGCTTGGCCCACATCGATGATTGCCCGGTCAAAGGTCAATCCCTGACTTTTATGCACGGTCACAGCCCAGGCGAGTTTGATGGGATATTGTGAAAAAGTCCCAATCACCTCCTCTTCCAGCTCTTTAGTTTCGGGGTGTATTTGGTATTTTTTGTTTTCCCAAAGCTCTTTTTTAAGAATATATTCCTCTCCACTTCCATCCATTTCCACCACAATCTGATCCTCTTCCAGGCTGAGGACTGTGGCTAGCTTTCCATTGAAATAGGAAGAAAGTCCGGAAGTGTCATTTTTGATAAACATCACCCTTGCTCCGACTTTCAGCTCAATCTCCTTAGGCAAGGGAAATAGATTTTCGGGAAAATCTCTTTCCACCTCAGCTTGGTAGAAAAAGGATTCTTTTTTCAAAAAATTCAATTCCCTCCGATTGATTTCATCTGCCTTGTAATTGTGAGTGGTCAGGGTAATGCAATCCTTCAATTGCCGTATTTCATCCGGACTTTTGTAGTGGGAATTCAGCAGACGGATATCATCTAGGGTAGGTCTGTTATCCCGAAGATGGTTGAGCACACGAATGAATGTTTCGTCCTGCTGCCGAAAAATGCGGTCCAGTTCCAGGTAAACCATTCCGGCACCTTTGAGACATCTAGCTTCAAAGAAATGCATAGAGGCGTAAAACTGCTTCAATACGGCCCACTCCTCCTCTTTTACCACCGGCGGCAACTGATGCAAATCTCCGATAAAAAGTACCTGAACCCCTCCAAAAGGGACATTGAACCTTCTTCGTACACTCCTCATTCGGTAGTCGATGGCATCCAAAATATCTGCTCGGAGCATACTCACCTCATCAATTACCAATAGATCGATGGATTTCAACACATCGCGACGGAGTTGATTGAGCGGGTGCCTTCGGGCCAAAGTCAAATGGGAAACAAAACCAAAGCGGTCGGTATAGTTACCCTCCGGCTCTCTCACCGGCAAAAAAGAACCAAAAGGCAACAGAAACTGGGAATGAATCGTGACACCCCCTGCATTAAGCGCAGCAATTCCTGTCGGGGCGACGACAACGAATTTTTTATGGGTTTTGACTGCAAGTTCCCTTAGAAATGTTGTTTTTCCGGTACCTGCCTTCCCGGTCAAAAAAAGATGAGCTCCCGTGGTATTGACAAAACGCTCAGCTAGGTCAAGCCTGTCTGTAGAAAAACTTTCCATTTAACTAAATTAATCAAACTAAACAAAAAATCATTTATTTTCCTTGACCAATCGTCTCCAATTACCTCAAAAGGAAATCTTCAATCCTCTTTGGCCTCAAGAAGGGTTCGAACTGCACTCCCTGGGACTATTTTCATCATTCCTTCTTTGGTACTCTGCCAAAGTAAATTAAAAGGCCCTCTGTACCTGTTTCGTTCAATCTGAAAAGAAGGAGACAAATAGTTTTTGGTATCTGGTTGATTGGAATGATTAAGGGCCAAGTTGGCAAGGGAAGAGACGATTATGTTCTTTTTACCTCCCTTTTTTGCCAACATCTCCACCTTTAAATCCCTGTAATCAAAGAGCATATCTACCTGAGCACTACGCTCAGAGGCATGAATAATCAATTTTAGCCGATCCATAAATCCCGAACTCACACTTCCGTTCATGATGGGTTTAAGGGTTGAATTGAGGGTAGTAAGGTCAAAATCGGTCAAGCTTACTTCCAGGGTAAATCGCTCCGACTGATAAGGCACGCTCAGCGAAAAATTCAGTTTTCCACTTCCTTTGACATTGCCTGAAATTTGAGCGTCAAAGTGACCAAACTCTTCCTGAAACTCGGGAATTGAGGTCAGATTGATCAGGTGACCTTCCAGATTATCCCAGTGAATTTGCCAAGACTGTCCATTTTGAGGCACATTTTCTCCATAAGCAATGTGGCCATTGGAAATCACGAGTGTATCCAACTTGAGAGGAAACTCCAATCGCTGAATCATCCCCTGAAACATCGGTTTGATTTCAGCAGGAGGGCGAGGCTTCGCTTTATTCCTGAAGTCAGTCAGATTAAGTCCAGCTACAAGAAGCTTATCGGCTCTCACGTCCAAATCCGAATAAAAGTTGGTGTTTGCTTCAATGCCGAAGAAAACCAAAGAATCTGCCCGAACATTGATCAGATCTTTTTGATAATCCAGACCATAGGAGACTTTCTCCAAGCTTTGCAGGTACTCCAGACCGATGTGTTCAAACTTTATTTTATTGATCTTGGAATCAAAAGAGGCTTTTCCCAAATGAAAATTCTGTCCGGTTTTGAGCTGATAAACCAAACTATCCAAATGGATCTGCAAATCATCAAACTGAAAAGGAATCAATTGTTTGACTAAAACAGAATCCGTCGCCAAGCCTTTGACAGATATGGTGAGATTGCTTAAAAAACCCGTCTCTTTTTCTCCTTCTTTCAAAGAGGCAGAAGCATTTTCTAAAGTGAAATTACGGATTTCTCCTCTGGCCAAAAGGTCACCGAAAAGATCCTGAAGTGAATTGGCAGAGTGATACTGATTAAGGCTATCCGGGATATGGTGCACAATGAAATCAGGCTGGATAAACTCCAGCTTTTCGATGATTCCAATTTTCTGAAAAACCAATTTCATCAGATCAACATTGAGAAGCATAGCTTCCCGCATGCTCCCCTCGATATAGGAGGTGGGCAACTCTTTTGCCGGATAAATGGTGATATTTTCAAGCTTGATTTTTTTCCCAAAAAGATCTAAGTCCGCATTTTCAAATTTGAGATCGTATTTCCTTTCTGGCTGGGAATTGATAATGGAGGCAAGGTTGGAATTGACCCAAGTCTCCGCATAAAACCCCGCTCCAAGCAGGGCCAAAATGACAATCAAAAAAAAGAAAAACAGAATTTTGACTGCTTTGTTCATTTCAACCTTTTGTTATTCAACACTTTAAAAACCACAAACTATTCTGGGTAAGATCCTCTATTTGACCTACTCTTGACCTAATATCCTCAGGAAATGGGAGAATTTTCCAATCCAAATCAAAATTATTTCTATCTGTAAAAAAACTTGTTGGGATGGAATACATTTTGATACATTTGGGTATGAAGCAATTTTTCTTTCTTCTCCTTTTGGTGGGGTTCACTATGCAGCTCAGTCCCGCTCAGGAGATCAAAATTCTCACCTACAATATCTACCATGGGGAAAACCCTAATCGTCAAGGAGACAGTACTTTTCATTTGATCTCTGATCTGCTCATTCTTAATCAACCGGAAGTAGTCGCACTTCAAGAAGTCGATAGTATGACCCTAAGATCCGAAAGAATTTACCAACGCAAGCTGGATTTCATGCGTCAGCTAGCTCGCGAGACTGGATACAAAGGATATTTTGGCAAGGCAATGGATTTTGAAGAAGGTGGATATGGCGAAGGGCTTCTGGCCAAAAAAGGTGCTGCCTACCATACTCTACCCCTGCCCAATCCTGCAGGAGGAGAGCCCCGTGCCATGGCTTGGGTGAAAGCAGAACTAAAAACCTTGGAAGAATTTTATTTTGGAGGCACTCATCTCTGCCATGAATTTGCCGAAAATAGAAAAGCCCAGCTGGATTCCATCCTTTCTTATGCGGAGACATTGGACAAACCGGTTATTTGGGTGGGTGATTTGAATTTTACCCCGGATTCTGAAGAATACAGATCTATTCCTTCCCATTGGAAAGAAGCTGGACGAGAAGCCGGTAATGAGCAGGCGACCTATGGAACCGGAGATGGGGCAGGTAGAATTGACTATATTTGGTATGATTCCAGGAAGTTTGAACTGGTAGAATATAAAGTTCTGAATCAAGTAGCCTTCTCTGACCACTATCCTATCTGGGCTGTACTAAGGATGAAAAAAGAAGAATGAGAAAACCAGTCCTCCTCTTTTTAGGATTGCTTTTTGTTTTTGGCGGGTATGCCAAAATGAATCAACCTTCTTGGATTACACTATTTAATGGAAAAGACCTGAATGATTGGACTGTCAAAATCAGAACCCATGACCTTGGGGAAAATTTCGCCAATACCTTTCGGGTAGAAGACGGCCTACTAAAGGTCCGATACGATGGATATTCCAGTTTTGACCAGCAATACGGTCATATTTTTTTCAATACCCCCTTTTCTTATTATCTGCTAAAAGTGGAATACCGCTTTGTGGGAGATCAATGTCCCGGAGGAGAAGGCTGGGCAATACGAAACAGCGGAGCTATGCTACACAGCCAAGATCCCAGAACCATGTTGAAAGATCAGGATTTTCCGATTTCGATAGAGGGCCAGTTTCTTGGAGGAAACGGAAAGGATAAAAGAAGCACCTGTAATCTTTGCACTCCGGGAACCCATGTAGTCATGACCGATTCGCTTTTTACCCCTCACTGTATCAATTCCCAATCCGAAACCTATCACGGAGATCAATGGGTGACTGCTCACTTTATCGTATTGGGGGCAGAAGAGGTACATCATTTGGTCGGCAAAGACACCGTCATCAGCTACTACCAGCCTCAAATAGGAGGAGGAAATGTGGCTCCAGTGGATTCAGATGTAAAGATCGATGGTAAACTTTTGGAATCAGGATACATCAGTCTCCAAAGTGAAAGCCACCCGATTGACTTTAGAAAAGTTGCCTTGATCGATTTATCCAGCTCAAAAGATGACCGGAAAAAGCTGGAAGAGCTGGTCAAAAAAGCATTAAAGTAAAAAGGAGGCCATGGCCTCCTTTTTTTACACCCTCACCTGAGTAGTGCCTCCCCCCTCAAGCGTAATGGGTACCGGCTTGTTGGTCTTCCAATTTCCTCCGGTAAAATCAGGGACATCGATAGAATTGGATCGATTGGCTACAGACCATTCGCTCATAGGTGTGATACAGCTCCAAAGCGCCGCATCATATACATCCTGATCCAGAGGAAGTCCGTTTCTCAGACAGTCGATCAATCTCCAATCCATCATAAAATCCATCCCTCCATGGCCACCGATCTGTTTGGCCAATTCCCCCACTTTCTGCACGATCTCCGGAGTATATTTTGCCTGCAATTCCTTCATTTCTTCCTCCTTCATCCAGCTATGCCCCTTGGATACTTTTTGTTCGGGGTATTTTTGAGCATATCCCTCAGTTCCGCTCACCACATGAAGTCGGGAATAAGGACGGGGAGAAGTCACGTCATGCTGGATCATGATGGTTTTTCCATGTTTGGTCTTTACCACAGTCGTATTCATATTTCCCCGATAGTTTTTTGCAGCGTAGGAGTTCCAAAATGGATCCTGCTCAGCTAATTCAACGGCTTTTTTCTTCATTTGAAAATCATCTGATGACAAAGAGGTCAAATAATCCATCTGATCACCTCGATTAATATTGAGAATCTGGCAAATAGGACCCAGGCCATGGGTTGGATACAGATTTCCGTTTCTGAAGTTTTCCTCCAGTCTCCACATCCCCTGATATCCTTTTTCCTTGTCAAAATTCAACCAAAGCAAATCATGGATGTAGGCACCCTCCACATGGACTACATCTCCGAAAAAGCCCTCTCTAGCCATCTTCAATGTCATCAATTCAAAAAAATCATAGCAGCAGTTTTCCAGTTGCATGCAGTGCTTCTTGGTGCGTTCAGAGGTCTCCACCAGCTGCCAGCACTCTTCCAGCGTCCTAGCTGCAGGCACTTCTACCGCAGCATGCTTTCCAGACTCCATCGCAAAAACAGCCATGGGCACATGCCATTCCCAAGGAGTAGCGATATAAATCAAATCCAAATCAGGCCTTTCGCACATTTTCTTCCAAGCAAAGGCACTACCTGAATACAAATCAGGGCGATGGGGAGTATCCTCTAGGGATTTCTTAGCTTTTTCTGCCCGCTCAGGGAGCAAATCACAAAGTGCCTTGATTTCCACGCCTTCTATTTTGCTAAGCCTATCCACTGCTCCGGGGCCCCTCATTCCAAGCCCCACGATCCCGACCCGGACAGTTTCTATTTTTGGTGCGGCATAGCCACACATATTGAAAGTCTGAATTCTTGAACTTCCATACCTTGCTTCCAATGGCAGCATGTTCATAGATTCTGCAAGAGCCCCACCGGCACCAAAAAGTCCAAGTCCAGTGATACCTGCTGATTTCAGAAATTCTCTTCTTTTATTCATAAGATTTAGGGTCGATTGTTTGGTCTATTTACTAAAATTTTTAAAGAAGATCACATCCGAAAATAAAAAAACCGGAAACATGCGTTTCCGGTCTTTCCCTCAATTTGAAAGCACTATCAATTATCTATAACCTATGTAACCTTTTTCTTTGCACAAGTATTGATTCGCAAAATGGGATAAAGAGGACAGAAACTCACCCAACTGGTCAACACGAAAACCCCCGCAACCACCAAGGCAATAATTCCTAAGGTTCCCTCAAGAATTCCAGTAAAATACAGAATGACCAATGCAACAGCTGCGATCAGCCGGATGGTCTTGTCAGTTGCTCCCATGTTCTTTTGCATAGCTCTAGTCGTTTAAAAATCACATGGGTAAATCTAGAACCCTCAAAAAACAAATACGATGACAAAAGTCACATAAGGAGGTGATATTCACCTACCAGAAAAATAGGCTTGCATCACCTTTTCGGCTTGTTTGCCTTGAGGTGTAAAATCCGGCTCTCTTTGGTGCCTTTGCGGGTACCATTTCCAGAAAAATACACCTGCCAACCAATCCTTTTCCCATGCTGTCTGAAAAAATGCTTCGTAGCATAGCGCCTGAACCTCCTCCGAAAATTCGGTTTCCCGACGTTCATTCGGCCATACCCAAGGTTGGATGGCAGCATCGACGGTGTTGCAATAGCCGATCTCGGTGAAAATTACAGGCTTTTTAAAGCGTCGAACCAAAGTCTCTACTTTTGGAAGATGCTTTTGCCAAGAGGCTTTCAATTCAGAAAGCGAGGGATCATGACCTTTGGCAAGGGGGAAATAGGCTTGGACACCAATGTAATCCAGCGCATCCCAAAATTTGACTTGCTCGAATTCGGTGAAATTGGCGGCATACGTCAATTTTCCGGAATACACTTTTCGGATTTCAGCTATGATGGCTCTCCATTCCTTTTCTCTGGTAGAAGTCTTTTCCAACTCTGTCCCGACACAGAGCATGGGCATTCTTAATTCCTCTGCCAATCGGGCATAATCGAGAATAAAGGCTTGATAGTTCGCAAACCAGCTTTTCCAGTCCTCCTCAGATTGCATCTCGATCTCTCCCACCCAGCCTTCTCTAACCCATAGGTGTGGCTTCATCATATTCATCATCCCATAGCGGGAAGTGGAATCCAGAGTAGCCTTGATCCCCAGCGGAGTCTCTCCCCACCAACGGCGCTCATTGCTCATGTCCCAGCGGATTTCCGGCGAGTTCTTGGCAGATTGCCATCCAAAAGGAGTTTGAGATAGGGCATTGGCCCCTGTCGAAAAAAGGGCTTCCACTTCCCCACCGGCGAGTGGCTGCCTGCTGCCTACCCAACATACCCCTTTCCACTTTTCTTCGGCTTTGATCAAATCCTTATCTGGAAGAGCCCACCATATCAAGGCCATAAAAAAAACAAAGCCCACTGAACTGAAAAGGTATTTCGCATGAGTAGGCTTTGGCATTGCTTAGTTTTTTGGAAGTGCTTCAACTCGGATATTTTCCAGATTGATCTCAGAAAGTTTTTCCAATTTACCGGAAATATACAAGTCCTGCATATTTTCGACTGGGGTATTTTTATCTTCCGGCTTGAGATTCAGATAGTTTTGGAAGCGAATCCCTCCCACTTCCATTACTCCGCTGACTTCCCGCATTCTCACTCCACCTCCATCGGTATGGTAGCTGTAAGCCATGAAATCCATCAGGTGATCTTCCTTTCCAAACCAATACAAAAACTCATCTTCAAAGTGCTCTCCTCCTCCCTCAGGCACAAAAGTCACTTTGATCAGATCGTAGGCCTTTCCATTGAGTTCCGTTTCTCCAAGATGGGTTTTGACCGCTGCAGGATCATTGAGCCCATAGGGAAGGAAGGCAAAATAAGCCACAGAGTTGACGGAGCGGGAAAAAGCCCCAATTCGCTCTTCAGTTAAGGTGTCGATTTTGGTTCCATTTACAGTCCGGATAAATCCTGAATTATTCAAAACATCTCGCACTACCCCAGTAGAGTCGGTAAACTCACGGATGTATTCAAACGATGAGGGCGTCTTGAAAATGGTGTAATGGATATTCCGAAAATCAAATTCAATTTTGACTTCCGTATAGGTGTCGCCTCCATGCGCTTCGATAGCGGAGTCCACGATTTTTTCGGCTTCAGTTCGCTGCTTGCAAGCAATGACCGATAAAAAAATCACTGAGAAAAGCAGGAGATGGGTGAATTTCATAGTCTTAAAGATAAGGGGAAATACGATGGAAATATTGTTGAAATACTTGGAGATAAACCTCGCTCCGCTCGGAGAAATACCCTTCGGGAAATATTTCCATTTATTTCAACCTCTGAAAGAGGTTTTATTTCTAATGTATTTCTACTGTTTTTCAATCTGATACTCGGAATACTTGTACTCTGCGCGGAGAAATACCCTTTGGCCTTTTTCATCGACTCTCCAACTCTCTCTTTTTCCGTGAAGTTTCAATCCACCGACATTTTCTTCCGAAAGGTCATAGACCAGACTTCGGTGGTCTTTGAGTTGAACCTCATTACCTACCATGAGAAAAGTAGCCGGATCAAAAAAGTACCACCAAATGTCCGAATCAGGCCCATAATCCACCCGAATTGCCTCCACTTCCGAACCATTTTCCAAGGTCTTTTTTCCTTCATAAATCAGCTTCCCACCTTCGTCCATCAATTTCCAAGGCTGAGCCACGGTGTAAAAAGCAGCGTCAAAATCCTTTTTTTTGGCCGCTAAAAAGCCCTCATTCTGCACTTCATTCCCACCCATTTGATAGCGGATTTTAGCTCCATCCCAACTGATCATATGCTCAATACTATCCTTTTCCCAAGTGATTTTTCCTTCGAAAAAGGGCTTAAACCGAAATTCATACCACTGATCGAGCTCGGACTCCACGTTGCCGTTTTCGTCCAAAAGACGGGTCCATTTCCGGAATTTAAGTTGGGTAATATTCTCCCAAGCTTCTTGACCCCCATGTGCTTCAATGGATTTTTCCAACAGGACTTGGGCTTGCTGCTCAGAACTTTGGGTACAGGAAAACTGAGTTAGAAAACTGAGTAGGATAAGAAGTCGAAGGGATACTTTCATAAGGCGAAATTAGAGATTAAAGTCATTTGATTTTTTCGAAAAAACTGGCTTAAGACTAATTGATTTCGGTTTTACAGACAGAAAAATGAAGCGTCTCATCTCAAAAAAGGGTTGTTTTTTACCACATAGACACATAAGACTCACATAAGTCCTTTAATTGAGCATATCATCTATGTTTTCTATGTACCTATGTGGTTTAATTTTTTTTAAGAAGTAATCCAAATAGATCCCCAGAACTACCAGGCCATACTCCAGAATCAGAAAGAGGGACTGCTCCTTGAAATCAGCATTTCCATAGGCCTGGTAGGAGAAAATCGCTCCAAAGCTCCAAAGCAAAACCGTCATTTTGCCCCGAATCACACTCAATCCCAAGGCCGGCAGGATATACCAAGGATGCACCACAGGCTGTAGGATGAGGTAAACCAAGTAAATCAACACTATCAAATCGACAAGTTCGATGATAGTTTTTGGCTGCCTTTTCCATGAAAAATACCCGATCAAGAGGATAGTGCTAAGACTGAGAATCTTCGTCAATAAAGCGATCGTATTATATCCCTCAATCCAATACCCCACTTCACGAAGCAAGTAATAGATCGATGCGTTAAACTCAAATTTGCCCTGATAAAGCTGAATGCTTTTCAGAAAGTTGATCCAAGATGCATCTATCAAAAGCGGGGTGAAACTGATCGGGGTAGCGAGTCCAGTTCCAACCCAAAACCACAGCGACTTTCTTGTTTTGCCAAAAGCCAAGAATGCAGGACCCAGCATCAGAGGAAGGAGCTTCATTCCTATGGCTAAACCCCAAAAACCGCCGGAAAGACCCGATTTACCTTTTTGAATTCCCCAAATCGAGGCCAAAAGAAATAGCAACACCAAGCCCTCAAAATGGAGATTTCCGGAGATCTCAAAAACTACCAAAGGATTAAACCAATACCAGAATATCCGCTTGATCGGAAGCTGAAAAGCTATCAATAACTTCCAAAGCAGTACAAAAACCCCAATTTCACCCAAAAGCAAAATCAGGCGGAGAGTCAAATAGCCATTCGAAACAGATCCCATTGAAGCTTTTGCTCCCAACCAGAAAATCGCCTGATTTAGCGGTGGATAGACGGAATAGTAATCGGGAGAATTCAGGTTATTATACAGTAAATTTCTGTAGGCATTGTCAGGATCAAAGTTTCCCTCTTGCCAATCCCGAGGCGTTTGATCGTAAGGATTCTGGCCGATTTTCAGCATTTCCCCATCCCAGAGAAATCGAACAAAATCATCTGACCACTGTGGAACAAATGGAAATACAGCCAATCGAAGCAGCAGTCCTGCGAATAACACGTTGCGAAAGCTGTTCTTTTCCCCTGCTAAAAAAAACAGCCCCAACATCCCCGCAAAAGCCAATGAAAACAGCAAAAAAGTCAAGCCAAACGCTTCTCTCGGCAGCTGCGCAAGGAAAAACAAGATTCCCCCCATTACGAAAACAAGCCCGTATTTTAGGCTACTTTTTGCTGCCGGATTCAAAGCCCCAAATCCTTACGAAGTGGCTCAAAGACCTTTTCATTCTTATTCCAATAATCCATAAGCTGCATCTGTCTTCTTACTGCCTTAGTCACTTCCTGCTGCCCGTTGGCTTTGGTCCAAGTTTCGGTAAATTCCAAAATCTCATAAGGAAAAAAGTCCTGATAGCTAATGGTCACTTTTCTTCCCAGTTGTGAATACATTACCTCGATTTCAGACTGATTGGAACCCAAGCTTTTTTTAGAAATGGTTGCCTGTTCAGCTTTTAGAGGGATGTGTGCGAATCGTTGAAAAATCAAGCTTGGAATTAAGGCCCTATTTCCCATAGGAACGAGATCAGGATTTAACCGGATCAGATTGAAAAGTTCCTCTTCAGGCAGTCCGTTGATCTTTACTTCGGTGTCTCCTTCTTCCTCAAAGTAAGAAAACAGCTTTGCATTGTATTTTCCACTTTTATAATTCAGCTGGGTAAAGGACTGTCCACACCATTCGGTTACCGAGGCCGTCAATTTGGGAGAAGGAACTTCCTCATACACCGGAGTGAATACCGAAAGCATGGTTTGATAGGGATAAACTCCAGTGACAAACTCACGGGTCATATTCAGTTTCATCACTTTTTGAGCATCAGAGGGGCGATCTTGGGGATTATCCATTTTCACCTGCTTGGTTCTGGAAAAATCTTCTGTAACAAAAATCATCACCGCTTTGCCGGGACGAACCTCTCCGTAGCGACTTTGCTGCAAGTCAAAGACATTGATTTCCGCCTTTCCCTGATACCAATACTTGGCAAATTGCTCTTCTTCGACTCCTTCACGGCCGGAGGAGCTGCATGCTGCAAAAACAGTGAGTATCATCCAAGATAAAATCAGGTTTAGACCATTATTCGTCTTTGGTTTCAAATTGCTTAATGAGTAGCTCGATTTCATCTTTGAGTTTAGGCAAGTTTTTAATGGAAATTCCCCAAATGGTTTCTGAAGAAACAGAGTCATAACCATGAATGATTCTATTTCTAGTATCCACAATTTTCCTTGAATTAGAAATCTCGATTTCAGGATATGCTTTAAGGATTTGACTGACTGCCTCGCCGATGATCTCAATATTTCGCTCAACCGCCTTCTGGGTTTTGAGATCCTTTTTAAACTCAAAGTAATCTCTGGGCATTGGCAAAAAATCAAAAATTTGGTCTATGGCTATCTTTATATCCAACAACCTACTCAAGATCTTATCCTTCATAGATCATCTTCTTGGAACGCTCGATTTCCTTTTTGATCACGGGATTCAAATCCGATCTCTCTTCCAACAAATCCACCGGTCTTCCAAGGATTTCTTCCAGTCCGAATTTTAGGTTGAAATATTTTTCGGTGTAATCCAGTGGATCATTCTCGTATAAATCCACAATCAAATCCACATCACTTTCCTGCCCAAAGCGATCAGTCAAAACCGATCCAAACGCATAAAGGGACTTTACTCCCTGAGATTTACAAAGCTTTTGGATTGCAGGAAAGTAAATTGAAAGATTTTGCATGGCTTGGATCAGTTGAGTTTTACCAATAACGAAATATCGTAAAAATAATCTTATACCCCGCTCCAATCACACCTTTGACCGTGCCGCTTACTTTGGACACACCGATGCGTTTGCGATAGTTGACCGGCACTTCAGTGTAGCGCAGACCGGCTTTGTGAGCTTTGATCTGCATCTCGATGGTCCAACCGAAATTTTGATCGATCATATTTAAGTCCAACAACTTTTTCCAAACGATTGCCCGAAAAGGCCCCAAATCAGAGAATTTTGCGCCTTGGATGTACTTCATCATCGTCGTCGCCAGCCAATTGCCAAAGACTTGAGGAAAAGTCATGGAACCGCTTTCCCGTTGTCCCAAAGCTCTTGAGCCGATGACCATGTCGGCCTTTTCATCCAAAATCGGTTGTACCAATTCCCTCATTTCCTCCGGATAGTCACTGTAGTCTCCGTCCAAAAAGACCACGATATCGGGTTGGATTTCCTGCTTTTTGAGCCAGTCCATCGCAGTCAAGCAGGCTTTTCCGTAGCCTTTTTGGGGTTCAAAGACGACTTTGGCCCCTGCTGTTTCTGCGGCTTGTTGGGTTTGATCGGTAGAATTATTATTGGCCACGACGATGTGGCGGACAAACTTTGGAATCTCGGCAATGACTTTGGGGATGGACTTTTCCTCGTTGTACGCAGGAATGATGACGTCAATTATCGGCGGGTGATTCATGGAAAATATTAGTGACCGAGGCCGTAGGATTTAAAGGAGGAGACAAACACCATGGTGTATCCAAAGGCGAGCATGGCATGAAACGGAAGGAAAAGGAAATTTCCCTCACGAAAAGCCAATCCCACCATCACCCAAAATACCAAGGCCAATACCCCTTCAAACCAGGTGGTGAACGGCATGCGATGCAAAATGTATCGATTGGAACTAAGCGAAACTTTTCCGGATTCGAGATTGAATTTTGGAGTTCGGATAAAGGGGGATTTTTTTCCGGTCAACCCTTCCCAAACTGCTTGGGCATTGTGCAACGCGAGCCCCATGGACACGGAAAGGAACAGCGGCAACTGCCAAATCACTCCCAAAAAAGAAGAGAGAAATGACCTTCTGGCAATAAAATAAGAAGCCAAATACACTCCAGCTATCAATACAAATCCAATCAGGAAAATCCCCGAAAGCCTTACCATCCACTCGGGAATTAGTCCCTGCACTCCTGCCCACCACACGCCAATGCTACTCAGACTGGTCAGCAAGACCGCAATGAAAATCGTGGAATTGAATAAATGGGCAAAGGAATGAAACTTGATCCGAAAAGGTAATTTTTCCTGACTCACCTTTCCTGCATGCTTTACGGCACATTCGGCCCCACCTTTTGTCCAGCGGAATTGTTGGGATTTGATGGCCGACATGATGGGCGGGAGTTCAGCAGGAGATTCGATCTCGGGTCGATAGACAAACTGCCAACCCTTTCTCTGGGCTCGATAGCTCAGGTCCAAATCTTCGGTCAACGTATCATCATGCCAGTTGCCTGCGTCGAGGATGCAGCTCTTCCGCCAGATTCCACCTGTACCATTGAAATTGATAAAGGCACCCTGTCTGTTTCGCCCCATCTGCTCGATGAAGAAATGCGCATCCAAAGCAAAGGCCTGCAATCGGGTCAGGAGAGAATAGTCTCTGTTCAGGTGCGTCCATCGAGTCTGCACCATCCCGATTTTTTCAGAGGAGAAAAAAGGAATCGTTTTCATCAAAAAGTCAGGATCGGGCACAAAATCCGCATCGAAAATGGCGATGAATTCTCCCGAAGCTTGCTTCAATCCTTCACGAAGTGCTCCGGCCTTAAATCCTTTTCGAACCGTTCGGTGCAAGTAGCGGAAGTTGATTTCGGGGTATTCTTTCAGTTTGGCTTGGATCAAGTCCACTGTCTGATCGGTACTGTCGTCCAAAATTTGGATTTCGAGTAATTCCTTTGGGTAATTCAACTTTGCGGCAGCATCAATCAGGCGCTCGACGACATAGAGTTCGTTGTAAACGGGAAGCTGAACGGTGACTTTTGGCCAGATGGAAGGCGTGACTTGAGGTGTGGAAGCCCATTCTTTTCGGGCTTTCAGAAAATGAAACAACAAATGTCCCTGCGCCAAACTGTAAATCAGGATAAACAGCATTCCCAAGAAATACAGCCCGCAAAGGAAATAATGGATAATCATTTAGGCATTGAGCTTGATGGAATCGTTGCCAATAATAATAGGCAAATCGATAATTCGGTTCTCTTCCGGCCCGTTTTCCAACTTCAACACCCCACGAGGACACACAGCCGAGCACACGCCACACCCAACACAGGAGGAACGCACAATGTTCTGTCCACGCTGGGCATAGGCACGGACGTCAATTCCCATTTCGCAATACGTCGAGCAATTGCCGCAGGAAATGCACTGACCGCCATTTGTTGTGATTCGGAAACGCGACTTAAAGCGCTGCACGATACCAAGGTAAGCTGCCAAAGGACATCCAAATCGGCACCATACCCGGTTTCCCATAAATGGATAGAATCCTGTCCCCACTACTCCTGCAAAGGCAGAACCGATTGCAAAACCATAAAACGAATGGAGCTGATTGGTGACATTTCCCAAAAAGCTAAAGCCGGAAAAGTAGTTGGCTATCGTCACGGCAGTCATCACCACGGCCAAAACCAAAACGCTGTGAATTATCCAACGCTCGTATTTCCAAGCTTTTAGTGACTTGTCAGAAAGCTGACGAAAAGGATCTCCGACCGTCTCCGCCAAGCCTCCACAACCGCAAACCCAGGAGCAATACCATCTTTTTCCGAAGAAATAGCTAAATACCGGTACCCCTACGATAATCAGCATAATCCCCCAAATCAGCATAAACATTCCCATGCCTCCACCGGAGAGAAAGGTCGAAATCTGGTAATCGTAGAAGAAATCGTAATCGAGCGGCCAAATATTTTTGAAATCGAAATAAGGTTGATTTAAAAGGACGAGGATTTCGGGAATCAAAAAGGCAAAAGCTGTTTGAAAAAACATGACCGAAGCGGTGCGGAGTTGTTGGTACTTATTACCTCGGTATTTCCGGAACATTCGCACTCCCATCACCAAAATAGCCAGCGTGTACACCAAGCCGTACAAAAACCACTGGCTAGCAGGACCGCCTGATAGCAATCTGGAAATAGGGTCAACCATCCACACCAAATTTACCAGGTAAGCGGGAAACCAATAAAGCACCACATAAAATACTATCAGAAATCCTCCTGTGGTCATTCCAAGCCAGCCCTTATTCTTGAGTCTGGAGTGAAAAATTCCGTTGTTTTTGATTCCTGCCGGTTGATCAGCATACTGACGGAAATTATACAAATAGCCCCCCAAGACAGCCAAACCAATGGACAAGGCCAACCAAAGCAAGGGATTGTCTCTCACAGGGCTTTGCAGTGCAGCTTTTGCCAAGGCAAACCCATAATCATCCCAAATGACCTGATCCCAGAGTTGCTGGGCTTTCAAGTTGTCATTGTAGGTAGTAAAGTTTTCTCCAAAAGCAGTTAGAAAGGAGAAGTTAGAGCCATATTCTTGACCATACATCGGAGCGAGGATTTCGGCCATTTTCTCTTGATGGATATCCTTGGTATTGGCCAAAACCAATTCTTCACTCAGGGTATAGTTTCCCAAAAACGGAACCGCCGTAAATACAGTCAATCCGATCAGAAACAATCCCAATCCTATTTTTTCGATCGTCTTCATACGCTTGCTCCGAATAGTTTTTGGATAAATGATTTTTTGGCAGGCTGGAAATTTCCACCGAATTGCGCTTTGAAGGCCTTTTGGATCTCCATGTAGTAAGGAGCAAAAAACTCCGGATCGAAGTTGGCTTTGTCGAGTTTGGCAATCACTTTTTCACCTGACCACTTTTCCCGGATGGCCTGATCGAAGAACTCATGTCGGAGCCGGAAGCCAAAATTATTCACGCCAAGAATTTGATGAGCTGAATTCATAAGCATGCGGAAACTGACTTTTCCTGAAGCATGCTCCCAATAGAAACTTTTGACCTCAGAATCGTCCCAATTTGGAGGAACAGTTCCATAGGTTTGGTATTCGATATCCAGGAATTTGGCCGAGTTGAACCAGATTCCGGGTTGATAGGGAATAGGTTTTTTGCAAAGGTTATGGGCCAAGGTTTCTCCATGCATTCGTCCGGTGTACCAGACTTGCTCGATGTTTCTTCTGTCTGCAGCTGGCGGATTTTCAAATTCCGCACAGTCCCCGATGGCATAGACATCCGGGATATTTGTTTGAAAGAAAGCATCCACTTTCACTCCTCGATTCACCCTCAATTCTGTATTTCTGAGGAAATCCACATTCGGACTCACTCCTGCAGTCAATCCCACAAATTCGCAGGAAACCTCTTCTCCCTTGGAAGTAATCGCTGCTTGGACACGGCCATTCGAATCGGAAAGTATCTCTTTCAACTCGGTCTCCAACCGTAAGTCGATATGATGCTCCCGAATGTGTCTACTGACCAATTCGGACTCTTCTTTGGGTAAAACATTGTCCCAAAATCCTTTTTCCCTAACCAAAAAAGTCACTGGAATTTTCTTGTAAGCCAACATTTCGGCCATCTCAATCCCAATCAAACCACCGCCTACGATCACTGCACGTTTAACCCTATTGTTCGTGTTTTTTTCCATCAGTTCCAAATCCTGCTTGGAATACAGCCCCTGCACACCTTGTAAATCCTGACCCGGCCATCCAAACTTATTCGGCTTTGAGCCAGTAGCCAAAACCAACACATCGTAATCCAAGTCATCTCCATTGGAAAAAAGGAGTTTTTTCGAAGAAAAATCTACCTCAGTGACCCATTGATGAATTAGGTCGATTCGGTTTTTCTCCCAAAACCAATTTTCATAAGGCTGAGTATGCTCAAACTTCATGTGCCCCATGAATACATACATCAGCGCAGTCCTGGAGAAGAAGTAGGGACTCTCTCCTGAAATCACCGAAATGCGGACTTGATTATCACCCTTACGGAGCTGTCTGGCACAAGTAATCCCGGCAATCCCATTTCCAAGAATTGCTATATGTCTAATTGCCATAATGGACTTTTTTGGAAAGATAAAGAAAATTGCCCCCTACTCGTTGAGATTCCAGTTGTAATCCATGTAGGAAATCTTTGCTTTAGGATTAAGCTTTACCTTGGAATATTGATTCAAAAAATCAATCAGGCTACCCTTTTTGGTAAAATCACCGGAAAACCAGGAGAAAATAGAAGATACTTCCGCCTGATTGGGTGTGATCTTGTTTCTGGAAGAGTCATTGATAAATGCTACGGCCACTTTTTGGAGCTGACTTTCCAGTTTGTCTGGCATGAAGGCTTCATTCAGCAAAGGAGGACAAGAAATGGAAGCACAATTAATGGCAAAATGAATCCTCGGTTCTTCGAATTCCTTCCTCAAGATGCCATGCTCTATTTCATCCAAACTACTTTCTTTTCCTCCGATCTTAAAAAACTTATAATGCCAAACATCCTTGATCAATGGGATTTTTAGTTTGGGGCCAAGATCCCGGATACTTTCTACAGGATAATTATCTACGATCAGTTTGACCGTAAAGGCATTGTAAGCATTGATCCAGTAGGCCATTTGCTCATTTTTTGACCAAGTTTTGCGGTCAGGAGCCTGGCTGGATAGCAGGGTCAAGTATTTTTCCAGTTTGGCTTTTTCCTTAATAAATCCCTTATAATCCACCATTCCATCGGATTTGACGTGACTTTGGAGGAGTTCATTCCACATCTGATGACTGGGTGGCTGGGTACCGGCCATGCCTAGGGTAGATCTCCCGCAGGAAAAGGAAATGATCGAAAGCAAAAGAAGAAGAAAACGGAAAGCTAAGATTTTCATGGTTTTGGTTTTATCTGATTGTTTAACCCTACCTGTTTTTTTTCTCTTGCTCACATGGAAAAGAAAAAAGAGTCGGAAGGGTAAAGTTTCCAGAAGATACGAAGTATAATCACTCAGGGATGATATAAGAGGACGAATTGTCAGGACAAAGACATGAAGCTTCAGTACACTTTCTGACCTTTATTGAGCCAGATGCTCCAGGTTTTGGAATAGGTGTGAACCCGGTCTGTGGCTTCTCTCTGACTTACGATGGGATTTTCTTCATTTACCCAATGAAAAATCCCTCCATAAAGATTGTAAACTTCCAAGAATCCCGCTGACCTGAGTTTTTTCCCCACCTCCTGAGAACGTGCACCTACACTGCAATAGACGATGACAGGTTTGTTTTTGTCTATCCGCTTCAGGTTTTCGAGAGAAAATGTATCGTATCCAACCCATATTGCCCCAGGAAGATGACTGACTTGATACTCCACCCATTCCCTGGTATCCAGGATCTGAAACTTATCCAAATCCTCTACCTCATCGGGATAGATCAATGGAAAATCCTTTTCATAAATTCCAGACAGCAAAGTCCTATAAGCTAAAGATTGGCCAATGGCCCTTTCCGGAAGAGAAAAAAGCACCAAAAGTAGGATTGCCCTTGATAGAAAGATGAGCCTTGTCCAATGCATCATAAAAACAAAACTTCCTTTAGGGAATCAAGGTTCTTTTCAACCATAAAAATCTGAAAGCCTTGCCAACCCTCTTTTATCCAAAATGATGATTTTCTTTCCATCCAAATCAATCAGTTTGTCTTTTTTGAATTCGGAAAGCAATCGAATCACCGATTCCGTGGCGGTGCCTACAATCCCCGCAATCTCTTCCCGGCTGAGAATCAAGTCGATCTTCTGACTTCCCCCTCCCTCTATTCCATAAGAATCTGCCAACTGCAAAAGGACAAATGCCAAACGCTCACGGATACTCTTTTGAGTGGCGTCGGTCAGTTTGGCTTCCATCTCCCCAAGCTCATGGCTTATCGCCTTGGTTACCTTTTTGAAAAATTCTGTATTCTTGGTCAAGGTTGCCAAAAAAGCATTTTTTGGAATAAAACAGATTTTGGCATCTTCGATGATCATGGCAGAACTGGTATAATTATCCTCGCCCAAAAGGGCCGCATAGCCCAAAAAATCACCTTTTTTGGACAAATGGATGATTTGTTCTTTTCCGTTGGATGCCGTTTTATAGACCTTTACTACCCCTGAATTGATGCAGAAAATTCCAAGGGGATTGGTTCCTTCATAGTACAAAATCTGCCCTCTTCGATGGGAAATGAGATTCTTATGATCCGAAATGGTACATAAGTGCTGCTCAGGCAAGTCTGAAAACAGCGAGTGCTTTCTACTTGCACAAAGCTCACAGGGGGTATTTGAGGAATGGGAACTCATAGTTTGGATATCGTGCTACCGGTAGGTGATGAAATGTAGGAAAAACAGGAAGGAAATCATAATTAGAAAGAAGAAATTAAGGAGCCTTCGGAACGTTTTTCACCTGAATAAACTCACTTTTTTCTTCCTCAAAAGACATGCAGACATGTTGCAACCCGTTGGATAAAATAACATGAGGGCAATTTAGTGGCATATTGTAAGTAAGCGCTTGGGCCAATGTGCTTTGATTGATTTTTACAGACGGAGCTTTGCATTCGATCAAAAGAAAAGCATTTCCTTCCCTATCAAAAACCACCAAGTCGGTCCTCTTGGATAATTGATTGTATTTCAACCCCTTTTCGAGAGAAAATAGGCCCTTAGGATAATCCATGACTTCAATTAAGAAATGGATCCAATGCTGCCTGACCCATTCTTCAGGAGTCAGGATCAGGTATTTTTTCCTCAAAGTATCCAAAACCAGAAGCTTCCCATTTTCCTCTTTGATCTTTGCCTGCAGAGGAGGGAGATTGAGGACGGGTAACTGGACTTGGATTGGGCGAAGCATGGTTCAAATATGCCTGAATTTTATTTCACCGAAATCAAAAAATCAGTCAAAATTCAAGTAGGGGCTAATTTTGTCTACCCAGTCCTTTTTGAAAATTCGGATTTTCAATAGATCCTCAGCGCTCTGAAATACTCCATGCTGATTTCTGAAGGCAACGATTACTTTGGCCTCAGCATAGGAAATGTAGGGGTGCTTGGCAAGATCTGCTGTCTCGGCCCGGTTGACAGGAATCTTCCTTCGGATTCCCGGATCAAATTCAAAAAATTCCCAGACTGCTTCAGCAGTTTCGGTCTTCATCCCATAAACTTCCATCAGCTGAGCTTTGGCCACAAAACCTCCTAAATTTTCCCGGTATTTGATGATTCTTCCTGCTGTGGCAGGCCCTATTCCGGGTACAATCTGCAAGGTGATCGAGTCTGCTTCAGAAAATGGTATCCTTTGGATTCGTTCCAGCTGATTGGGTTTATTATCTGTTTTTACGGTATCCTGAGGATTGAAGCCGGGAAGTGGAGAAGATACCAAAGCGACACCTGCTTGGTCGAGACTATCCAGCAGGTGCAGGTAGTGGGAAAAATACTCAGCTTCACTTTGGTTTTTTATCCAAGCGATCATCGAAGGGAACAAGCTCAAAAGAGACAAAAAAGGAACCACCAATAAAAACCCCACTGTTTCCTTTCTGGAAAATCCAAAGTAGGTTTTGAACCAAAATTCAAGTTTCCTTTTCATTAAAAAATAGGTTAGCCAAACAATCGAATAATTTAGGGATAAAGCAAAAAGGAGTCAATACCCTATCCAAAAAATGGGACAAAAAGCAGAATTAATTTAGACAAATTCTAAATTAATTTTCCTTCGTGTAATTTAAACCTTTCACGGCCCGATCTCTGTTATTTTTGCAATGCAAGAAATTGTAGGCATGCCAAACAAGTTTAAAGCGATCAGTTTATCCCACAAAACCGCTCCTGTTCAAATAAGGGAGCATATTTCTTTGACAGAGGATGAAATCAGAAGAATACTTCAGAAAGCGAAGGATTTTTTCAGCCTGAGTGATGCGCTGATTTTATCGACCTGCAATCGGACAGAAGTCTATTATGGGCATGAACTGGACTTAAGCACGGAAATCATCAAGTTGATTGGGTTGGAGAAAGGGGTAACTGATGTGGTCAACTATCTGAACTACTTCGAAGTGCTCAATGAAGATAATCAGGCCATCGAGCACTTGTTCCGGGTAAGCATGGGACTTGAAGCTCAGGTGATAGGAGATATTCAGATATCCAATCAGGTGAAAAGAGCCTATCAAGCCGCTGCCGATCTGGATATGGCAGGGCCTTTTCTTCATCGCTTGATGCATACCATTTTTTTCACCAACAAAAGGGTGGTTCAGGAAACAGCCTTCCGAGATGGTGCTGCTTCCCTTTCTTATGCCACAGTCGAATTGATCGAAAGTCTCACTGTCAATACCTTTGAGCCAAGGATTTTACTTATCGGCGTAGGAGAAATCGGAGAAGACGTAGCAAAAAACATGGTTCACCTTCCTCATGCCAAAGTAAAAATCACCAACAGGACCTATAGCAAGGCAGAGGAAATTGCCTCCCCATTGGGTTTCGAAGTAGTGCCTTTCGAGCATGCTTTTGAAGCCATGCAAGAAGCAGATGTCATTGTCAGCTCAATCATGAAGAACGAGCCCTTCATCACCAAAGAGATGGTAAAAAGCTTCGACATTCAAAGCTATAAACTATTTATCGATCTTTCGGTGCCGAGAAGTATAGAAACTACTGTCGAAGATGTACCTGGAGCCATACTTTACAATGTGGACAACATTCGCAGCAAAACCTCCGCAGCCTTGGATAAACGGCTTGGTGCAATCCCAGCTGTAGAAACAATCATTGAAGAAAGCATAGCTGAGTTTTTCAACTGGAAAAAAGAAATGATGGTGTCCCCCACCATCAACAAGCTCAAGCAGAGCCTGGAACAAATCCGGCAAGAAGAGATCAGCAGGTATCTCAAAAATGCGGATCCCAAAGAACAGGTACTCATTGAGAAGATTACCAAAAGTATGATGCAAAAAATCATCAAAATCCCTGTGATCCAGCTCAAGGCAGCCTGCCAACGGGATCAGGCAGAAGAAATGATCGAAATCCTAACAGACCTGTTTGACTTGGAAAAAATCACCACTGATAAATAAATTTCATTTCTACTTAAAGAAATGGCCAAAGGTGATTTGCAGATCCTTTGGCCTTTTTATCTTTAGGCCCATTTGAATCATCCCTATTCCATGAAAAACAGGCGATTGGCTTTTGTATCCCTAATCTTTGCCCTAGTGGTCATGTCCTCTTCCTCCTTTGGTCAGACCTGGGAGGTGTATGATCTTCAGGGAAAATTAAAAAGCCGGGCAGTTTACGATGAAGTTTATGTCTTTTCTGAAAATGTTCGCATCGGAAAAAAAGACCATCAGCTATTTCTCTTGTCCAAAGATCTCAAGCCGATCGTTACCCTGCAGGGGGAAGAAGTCTATCAGTATCTCAGTCCTTGGATTTTAGTGAAGGGAAAAAATGGCTTGGGTGCTTACCATGAATATGGGCAGCAGGTCCTCCCATCCGAATACGACGAAATCCTCACCTATACTACCCGGCTACTCTGCAGAAAAGGAAACAATTATTTTGTATTTGAAAGAGGCAGCGGAAAAACCACTTCCATTGGCGCATTTGACCAAGCTCATTTGAGCCATTTGGGGGTAGTTTTGGCTCAAAAAAACGGGACATATTATCTGCCGCTATCCAAAGATTCTCAAAGGCCCTATCAATTGCTGAAAGAAAATGACGGAAGATATCTTTTGGCAAAAGAGGAGTCTGGGTTTGGGATCATCAATGAGGAAGGAGATTATGTCTTGGCCCCTACACTGGAGCAGTTGGAGTATTCCCGAAACAATCATTTTTATGGGTACAATGACAACCAATATTTACTGATCAAAGGCGATGAGGTCAAAGCTGACGTTACTTACAACTCCTTTCATAAGATCACCAAATCGGGACATTTGATTTTGGAATATATCCATGGCAAGCTTAGAAGAATCATGAAGGAAGATGGGATATTCTTGGATGCAGTAGGAATGGAAGAAGTACTTTGGATCTCCGGTGAAAATTATTTTGTCAGATTTAGAGAGCAAAAAAGTGGACTTTATGGACCCAAAGGCTGGCTGGTAAACCCTCAATCCGATGCCGAATGGATTGGAGAGGGTTCAGAGGGGCTTTTTCCTGCCAAAAAATCCGGCAAGTTTGGGTTCCTCAACTCCAATGGAACTTGGGTGATTTCCCCTGCTTTTGATGAGGTAGGGACTTTTGCGGAAAACCTTGCTCCATATAGACAAGGGTCCAAATGGGGGCTGATGGATAAGTCAGGCAACTTTATTGGAGCTACCGAATGGGAAGAGGTAAAAAAGACCTACGAGGGAAAAACTATAGTAAGGTCAGGGGAAGGTTTCTTCCTCCTCAATGAGAAGGGAGAAAAATTGAATACCTCGGCATTCGACCAAATATGCAGGATAAAAAATGGGTATTTCTTGGTCGAAGAAAAGGGGAAGCGGGGATTGTTGAGCAACGAAGGGATCCCGGTTTTTCAAAATGATTTCAGCTTTCTCCAAGTGGAAGAAAATGATATTTTCCTTCTTTCGAAAGATGGAAAAACGGGAGCTTTCCGTGCCTCTGGTGACGTGGTTTACCCCATGGAATATCAGCAAATCATAACTGATTGGAGCAATCAGGAAATTCTTCTAAAAGAAGCTTATACTCCTGTTGTCCTGATTCCGGAACCTGCAGAAGGGAAACGAAAAAAGGGAGCTTAATCGCTCCCTTTTTTTATTTCTTCTCATTTTTTCCCGAACCTGAATCTTTGGAATCTTTATCCGAACTGGCAATGGAATCACGCATGGTGGTATCAGCCTTGATATTTTCCATTCGGTAATAGTCCATCACACCCAAGTTCCCATTTCGGAAAGCCTCAGCCAACGCTTTTGGAACTTCTGCTTCAGCTTGGATTACTTTGGCTCTCATCTCTACGGACTTGGCTTTCATTTCCTGTTCCAAAGCTACCGCCATGGCTCTTCTCTCCTCTGCTTTAGCCTCGGCAACTTTGAGATCCGCAGAGGCTTGATCAATCTGGAGTTTGGCACCAATATTCGTTCCCACATCGATATCAGCAATGTCTATGGAGAGAATCTCAAAGGCCGTCCCGGCGTCCAAGCCCCGCTGCAGAACCAGCTTGGAAATCTTATCCGGATTTTCCAAAACCGTTTTGTGATTTACGGAAGAGCCTATTGATGTTACAATTCCTTCTCCTACCCGGGCCAGAATAGTTTCTTCACCGGCACCCCCGACCAACTGGGCAATGTTTGCTCTTACTGTCACCCTAGCTTTGGCAATCAATTGTATCCCATCAGCAGCAACCGCAGCTACGCTTGGCGTATTGATCACCTTGGGATTTACCGAAATCTGAACGGCCTCAAACACATCTCTCCCAGCGAGATCAATGGCTGTAGCTTGTTTGAACGAAAGATTAATATTGGCCTTGTCAGCAGAGATCAAAGCCCGAATAACATTTGGCACATTTCCTCCCGCCAAGTAGTGAGTCTCAAGCTCATTGGTAGTCAATGCCAACCCGGCCTTGGTAGCGGTAATCAACGAATTGACAATGACACTGGGCGGAACTTTCCGGATGCGCATTCCGATCAACTCCCCAATCCCCACCCGGACATTGGCAAATTGAGCTGTTATCCAAAGATTGACTGGAACAAAATAAAGAAAGATAAAGAGTAAGGTAATTCCGGCTAAGGCGGCTACCAAAATGAAAATTGAACTTGATGGATCCATATTTATTTGACGATAATTTTATTGGTTTCTACTTTGATTATTTCCACATCTTTTCCTGCTTCCAGAAAACCGGATTCTGATTTTACCTCGAACATTTGATCACCAAAAAGCGCTTTTCCGATCGGTTTGATATCCGAAACTGCTTTTCCCTTCATTCCTACTTGCAAACCCTGAGTTCTGCCATCAAATGCCCCACCGGTCATGGAGGATTTCAGGGAAAATTTATTCCAAACCCCAGAACTAAACCCATACCATACTGCCGCAAGATTGGCGATAGCAGCAATCGAGGTAACCCAAATTGCTGTTTCGTAGCCAAATTGAGAAAAGGCATAGATTACTCCTACCAAACTGACTACAAAACCCAAGATGCCAACGATGGTCGTACCCGGGATAAATAAAACCTCGACCAATAGTAGGATTAACCCAATGATCAGGAGGCTCGAGAGAATTAGAATTTCCATAATTAGATTCAGGAATTCTTAAAAATACAAGAATCCAATCGAAAGGAAAGCAGGAAATAAAAAAACCCGGGAGACCCGGGTAATTTATTAATAAGCTTTGGCAAAGTAAACCCGCCCCTCGGAAGGCTTTCCTGAAAATATGCAGCTTCCCTTTTCCTCTTTCCTATCCAAAGGGATACAACGGATAGTAGCTTTAGTCAATTCTTTGATTTTATCCTCAGTCTCTGAAGTACCATCCCAATGGGCAGACAAAAATCCACCTTTTTGATCCAGCACTTCCTGAAATTCCTCCCAAGAGTTAACCTCAGTGGTCATTTCATTTCTAAAGGTAAGAGCCTTTTGGTAGATCGAGGTTTGAATATCATCCAAAAGAGCAGAAATTTTTTCCTCGACCGGCATTTCAGTAAGCTGGAAAGTCTCTTTAGTCAGCGTATCTCTTCTGGCAATTTCGATGGTCCCGTTTTCCAAATCTCTTGGTCCCATGGCAATTCGCACAGGAACTCCCTTCAGTTCATACTCCGCGAATTTCCACCCCGGCTTATATGTATCCCTATCATCAAATTTGACAGAAATTCCTTTTGATCTCAAAGCTGCCATGATTTCTTTCGCTTTAACGGAAATTGCTTCCAGTTCATTTTCACCTCGATAAATAGGCACGATTACCACTTGGTTGGGTGCTAATTTAGGAGGCAAAACCAACCCATTATCATCCGAATGAGCCATGATTAAGGCTCCCATTAATCGAGTGCTGACTCCCCATGAAGTCCCCCATACATATTCCAGTCCCCCTTCTTTAGTGGCAAACTTGACATCGAAGGCTTTGGCAAAGTTTTGACCCAAAAAGTGAGAGGTTCCTGCCTGTAATGCCTTTCCGTCTTGCATCATGGCTTCTATACACAAGGTATCATCCGCCCCCGCAAAACGTTCATTTTCGGTTTTTCTGCCTCTGATTACCGGCAAGGCCATAAATTCCTCAGCGAAATAGGCATATACCTGCATCATTTGAAGCGTTTCTGCCTTGGCCTCTTCGGCGGTGGCATGTGCGGTATGGCCTTCTTGCCAGAGGAATTCAGCAGTTCGGAGAAACAGTCTTGTCCTCATCTCCCACCGAACCACATTGGCCCATTGATTAATCAAAAGAGGTAAATCACGGTAGGATTGAATCCAATTTTTATACGTACTCCAAATTACTGTTTCGGAAGTAGGCCTCACGATCAACTCTTCTTCTAGTTTGGCCTCTGGATCAACGATTACTCCTGACCCATCTTCGGCATTTTTGAGGCGATAATGAGTCACCACTGCACATTCCTTGGCAAACCCCTCCACGTGTGAGGCTTCTTTGCTGAGATAAGACTTGGGGATAAATAAAGGAAAATAGGCATTGGTATGCCCTGTTTCTTTAAACATCCGATCCAGCTCGGCTTGCATTTTTTCCCAAATGGAAAATCCATAGGGTTTAATTACCATGCAGCCTCTCACTGCCGAATTTTCGGCCAAGTCGGCTTTTTTTACCAATTCGTTATACCAAAGTGAATAATCTTCACTTCTCTTGGGTAATCCTTTACTCATTAGCTTTTGGGGAATATTAAAATGTGCTTAATTTTGCTTAATTAGGGCTGGCAAATATAAACCAAAAAGTAAAACCTCGGTCCTGTCAGTTCGTATAAGAAAGTAACAATCGACTTCAAAAATGAAGAAATTACCCATCATATCTGCTTCTTTACTGCTCGGTGCACTTGCAATAAGCTCATGTAGCACCAACAAAATGGCTATGAATGGCGCCAATGACAATCTTTACTTCATGGCGTCAGACGTAAAAATAGCTACCCAATACGCAGTAGAAAACAACAATCCCAAAACGTTCCAGACACTGGCAAGCGAAAATTCCTTGACACAGGAAAATTTTAGTGCCCGAAACGTAAATCCAGAGTATATCTCCCGCTATCAGGCTTCTTCAGGCGTAGATCAGTCTGGCACTGTCTACTTCGATGAAGGTGGATCAGAGCAAATTGCCCAGGGTAACATCAATGCTTACGACAACTTCTACTCTTCCAATGGAAATCAAAATGGAAATTCACCCAACATCAATTTCAACGTAGGTTTTGGATTTGGAAGCATGTTTAGTCCATGGGGTATGGGTTTTTACGATCCTTTCTGGGGTCCCGGATGGGGTTGGAGACCAGGTTTCAGCCTAGGTATTGGCTTTGGCTGGGGCAACCCTTGGATGGGGATGGGTTGGGGCAACCCTTGGATGATGGGATGGGGTAACCCATGGATGATGGGATGGGGTGCTCCTGGCTTCGGTTGGGGATATCCTATGTACGGTTGGGGGGCTCCAATTTATCCTGGACGCCCAATATATGTCCTACCAGGTGGGGAAAACGGAGGCAGAAGAATAGTGTATGGTGCCCGACCTACCAGAGGCTCAGGAATTACCAATGGAGGACTTGCTTCCAACCAGGCAGGCGTGGTGCCAAATACAGCAAGAGCTCAAGCAAGAAGAGCAGCCAATACGGCAGGTACCTCTCCCCGAAGAATTTCAGCAAGCGAAAATTCAAGGGTAGCCAGTAGAGAATTTGGCAACTCACAAAACGACTACTACAATACAGGTAGAAGCCGAACAGGTACGGTTAGAAACGTGAATTCGCCTGCTGCGGATCGAGCTGTCAATACCAGAAGTTCTATCCCTTCAGCTAGACCTTCCGCAGCATATGATCGAGGTGTAAATTCCAGAGGAGCTACTTATCCAGCAGGAAGATATGCTACTTCGCCAAGTAGAGCTACCAATCCTGGCTACAATAATTCGACTAATCCATCTTACAATAGATCGGGTAGACCTACCTACAATAGATCTACAAGTCCTAGCTACAACAGATCTACAAGCCCAAGCTACAATAGATCCACCAGTCCAAGCTATAACAGGTCAGCTAGTCCTAGCTACAACAGATCCAGTGGACCCAGCAGGTCAAGCGTAGGAGGTTTTAGTGCACCAAGCAGAAGCTCGGGAGGTAGTAGCTTTAGTGCTCCTAGCCGAAGTTCTGGAGGATCCGTTGGAGGTAGTTCCGGAGGATCCAGAGGAGGAAGGGGAAATTAATTCCCCTTTTTTTTATCCAAAATTTTCTGTCAGCCCGTTTATTTGAATAGATCAAATGGTTATGCCAATGAGAATTTCAGTTAGCATCTTTATGCTTTTGACTTTGAGTATTTCTTTAGCTAATGCCCAAAGTGGATATTTTGAAGATGCCTTTCGATTCAGCAGAGTGGTTCCCTCAGGATCTGCAAGAATCTTAGGTGTAGGGGGGACTCAATGGTCCCTTGGGGGTGATGTTTCCAATATTGCTGGAAACCCTGCTGGTCTCGGTTTCTTCCGTTCTTCTGAAATCAGCCTTAGTTTAGGCTATTCCGATTGGGGTGTAAGGACCGAATATCTAGGTCAGTCGCGGGAATATAACACCTCCAATTTTTCCTTACCCAATATAAGCTATGTAGGAGCAAAACCTAAAGGACCCATGGAAACTAAGGCATTCAAAGGAGGAGCCTGGGCCATGAGCTTTCAGAGAATAGCCAACTTTAATACCGAGTTTGGATACTTCTCCGATATCTTGGGACAAAGTTCAATCATCGACTTTTACCTGCAGGATGCATTTGGGATTCCAGAAAGTCAAATCGAAAATTTCGGATTAACCGGGCTGGCTTACCAAACCTATCAAATTAATCCAATTGCTTTTGATTCTGAGGGTAACCCCATACCCAACCCCAATGTCTACGACTCCTTCGTTTTGGGTCTTCCGTTTCAAGATGAAAACATTCGCAGAGAAGGCAGTGCTAATCAAATGACCTTCGGCTATGGGGCAAACTTCAATCACAAGCTATTTTTTGGAGGAAGTTTGGGTATTCGGACCTTAAATTTCTCCTCTTTTAAAATCTACAATGAAGAATTTGTGGATGAACCCTTGGCAACTTCATCTTTGCAAGAAAACCTTTTTATCAACGGTGCCGGAGTCAATTTGAATTTGGGGGTGATTTATAAACCCATGGATAATCTTAACCTTGGATTTGTATTCCAAACTCCTACCTGGTATGGGCTAAACGAAGAATATGAAGCAGCTGTCTTCACTGATTACAATAACTATTATTATGAACCAGAGGACGTAACTTTGGGCCAGGAAGACGCATTTTCAGATCTTGTAATCAGCAATTATGGACTGAATACCCCGCTCAAAATTGGTGGTGGGGCTACCTTCTTCTTCGGTAAAAAAGGATTTATATCAGCAGATGTGGACTGGGTAGATTACAGTACGGCTAGAATCAGCTCTAGAGATTTTGACGAAGGACCGGATAATGAAGTAATCAGAAACATTTACTCCAGTACAATAAACTATCGGGTAGGCGGTGAAATCTGGTTGGATATGTTCCGAATTAGAGGGGGATATTCTTTCCTAGGGGATCCTTATTCCAATTCTCCTGGATTCGATCAAAGTACCCAAATTATCAGCGGAGGAGTAGGAATTAGGTCAGGTTCTTTCACTCTTGACCTGACTATTCTGAATCAACAATACGACCAACTATATCGTAGCTATCAGGTCTTGGATGAAAACGGTTTCAATTTTGGACCTTTGACTGAAATAAGGAACTCCATCACCTCAGGAGTGCTGACCGTAGGGTTCAACTTTTAAGTTGATTGATTAATTCGTACATCAAAAACTCAGCGGAAAAATCTTCCCCGCTGAGTTTTATTTTTGCTTGATTGTAAAAATATTCCCGTTGAGCCAGTAAACTTTTCAGTTTAAGGGTAATTTCTCCACTGTCCAAGCCTTCAAACATGGGCCGGTTTTGAATCTTGCTGGAATAAAGTCTTTGAGAAATGATGTCCAGAGGAACGTCCAAATAGACCGAAATCCCAAGGGAATTGATCAAGTCCATATTATCATTGAAGCAAGGGGCTCCGCCCCCGGTGGCTAGCACAATTGATTGGTCATTGGTTAGGATCTCCTTTAATACTTCCGACTCCCATTCCCGAAATTTCCCTTCCCCATAAGTGGAAAATATCCTTGGGATTTTCAACTCATATTTTTGCTCAATCAATCCATCCGAATCGAGGTAAAGGAAATTAAGTTCCTTGGCCAATTGCTTTCCAAAGGTCGTTTTGCCTGCCCCCGGAAGTCCGATTAGCACCACTTTCACAACCTTGCTGTTCATAAAAAGAAGTCAAGAACTTCGGTAGGTTCAGGCGTATTGTTATGATGGTATTTTTTCATCACCACTCCATCTTTGAGGATCATGATGCCCGGGTTTGCACGCATGATTGTTTTGACCACTGTAGCATCAGCTTGTAGACCTACCACGCTCCAATTCTGTCTGTTGATCACCTGGTCGATTTCCTCCTGAGTCGCTGCAGCCATAAAAACCACATCCACAGGAGCACCTTCCAAGGACTTCACCAAAAGGTTCATTGCCTCCAAGTTGCTATCGTTCACCTTGGCTAGGTTACTGCTCAAGATTACCACTTTATTGCCTGAAAATAGGAATTCGGTTTGATCTCCCTCCTCATTCCAAGCAGCGAAATCAGAAATTTTTGGAAGGTCATCAGGGTTTTTCAGTACCATCTCTACAAACTCATATCCTTCCTCACTGGGGTATTGATCCAGCTTCACCAATTCCTCCCCTTTTTTCATTACATAAGTATAGTGCAAAGGGGCTGAAGGCTGCATATTTTGAGGGATATTCACGCCTGCTTTGTAGGCTCTAAAATCGATGAATGGCAAATTCTGAATAGCATAAATCGCCAATCCTAATGACCCCGCCAAAACGATTACAGAACTGATTTTGGCCCAATTTGGGGATTCCACGGATAAATCCTTTCTGAAAAAAAACAAAAAGGAAATCATAATCATCAGTACCACATCCTTGTAAAAAGATTCCCAAGGGGTGAGTTTAATTGCATCTCCAAAGCACCCACAGTCGGTGACCTTATTGAAATAGGCTGAGAAAAAGGTGAGAAAAGTAAAGAAAAGAATCATTGCTCCGATGGCAACTACTGTTTGCCTGAGCTTAACTCCCAAAATCAACATCACGCCGAGTACTACCTCCGAGACCACCAATACCACTGCAATCGGAAGAGAATAGGGCTTGAACAGATAAAAAAACGCAGCGATATCATTGGAAAAGACATCAAAATATTCCTCAAGCTTAATGGCAGTGCCTACCGGGTCATTGACTTTGATTAACCCGGAAAAGATAAAAAGCCCTCCTACCAATAGTCTGAGTAGCCAAAGTACACCTTGTTTGTTCATTTTGTCTTTATCTAGAATCGATTAAAATCTGTTTCAATTGCAAAGATTCAGCATTCCAAGTCATGCCGAGGGACCTGTATGGTACCCCAACTTGATTAGGCAAAAAACCGCATAGTTGATCATATCCTGATAATTGGCCTCTATACCCTCAGAAACTACCGTTTTCCCATGATTATCTTCAATCTGCTTTACCCTGTAAAGTTTCATGAGAATAATGTCGGTCATGGAACTGATACGCATATCCCTCCAAGCCTCCCCATAATCATGGTTTTTATTTTTCAAAAGCCCTTTCGTGTCCTTGACCCATCGATCGTATACCGGCTCTAGCTCAGGGAAAGGAATCTCCAATCGATCCTCCTCCTGAAGGGAGATTTGCATCAAGGCGATCAGACAATAATTAATTATCCCCACAAACTCATCTTCCAAGGGATCATTGACCAATTGAGTTCCCTTTTCCTGAACAGATCGAATCCGTTGCGCTTTGATAAAAATCTGGTCTGTAATCGAGGAAAGCCTAAGAATTCTCCATGCCGTCCCGTAATCGAGGGTTTTCTTCCTGAATAGTTCTTTACATCGATGGATTACTTGGCTATATTCGTTGCTGGTTCTCGTCTCCAAAATCTTTTTATTTAATGCTACAGGGATATCCTCCTTATCGGACCGAAGATAAATTATTTCTCCAAAAATATACATTACAAATCAAGGGACGACTTTTGCCATTAAAAAAGCCCAAAGTTATGGGTATACTCAATCTTACTCCTGATTCTTTCTTCGAAGGAAGCAGAGTATCTATGGAAAGAGATCATATCTTGGCCAAAGCTGGTCAAATGATTTCAGAAGGTGCGGATATCCTTGACCTTGGTGGCTACAGCACGCGACCCGGTGCAGCTGACATTTCAAGTGCTGAGGAAATGAGCCGAGTCATACCGGCCATCCAATGGATCAAAGAAGCCTTTCCTGAAGCCCTTATTTCTTTGGATACATTCAGAAGCCAAGTGGCCCGTATAGGGGTAGAAGCTGGGGCAGATTTGATCAATGATGTATCTGCTGGAAGTCTCGATCCCGAAATCCTCTCTGTGGTGGCTCAGTCGGGGATACCTTACATTGCCATGCACATGCGCGGAACCCCTCAAACCATGAAGGGTTTGTCGGATTATTCCGAGCTGATTCCGGATATTTTGTACTATTTTGCTGAAAAAGTAGATCTTTTTAAAAAACTTGGCATCAAAGATGTAATCTTAGATCCTGGATTTGGATTTGCCAAAACCCCTGAACAGGGATTCCAACTTTTGAGAAATTTAAGTCAATTTCGTTCGTTGGGATTACCGATTCTGGCAGGTATTTCAAGAAAATCTATGATTTACAAGACACTTGAGATTACCGCATCCGAAGCTTTGAATGGAACCACTGCACTTCACATGGCTGCCTTGATGCAAGGAGTGAACATACTTAGAGTGCATGACGTTAAAGAAGCAAAGGAAACAATTAAACTATACGAAAAACTATACCCTTGAGTATTCTTTTTAAAATTGGATTTTTAGATATTTCCATCGTCAATATGATCGATATTGCGTTGGTAGCTGCTCTTTTGTATCAAATCTACAAACTTCTTAAAGGAAGTGTAGCAATAAAGATTTTTTTGGGATTCCTCTCCATCTACCTTATTTACCTTTTGGTGAGAGCCGTACGAATGGAATTGCTTTCTTCTATTCTTGGTCAGTTTATGGGTGTAGGGGTGATTGCAGCTATCATCATATTTGCCCCTGAAATCCGAAAATTCCTTCTCTTGGTGGGAAGATCCTCATTTTTATCCAATGATACCATTTGGCGGGATATTCTTTTCTTTTGGAGAAAAAAAGAAAATTCCGCATTCAATATTTCCCCCATTATTGATGCTTCCAAAACCTTGGCAGGAAGTAACACCGGAGCTTTGATGGTCATTACCAGCAGTTCTGAACTCAAATTCTATGCAGAATCCGGAGACATATTGGACGCTGAACTATCCAAAAGACTATTGATCTCGATATTCAACAAATATAGTCCCCTTCACGACGGGGCAGTCATCATCCACAACGGTCGCATCAAAGCTGCAAGATGCATTCTCCCTGTCACAGAAAGAGAAGTACCCGCTCAGTTTGGACTGAGACATAGGGCGGGAATAGGAATGTCTGAGGCTACCGACGCCCTGATTTTGGTCATTTCCGAAGAAACCGGCCAAGTCTCCATGATGAAGAACGGAAAAGTACTTCACAACCTTTCCTTTCAGGAGGTACGAGAGATTCTGAATGATTTCCTCAATAATGAAGATTTGGACGATCGATTCGAAAGTCTTTCCGAATACGATCTGAACAAAAAGAAAAAACTGGCCATGACCAGCAAATCCTAAAAAAGGACCGGAGATTTGTCTCCGGCCTTTGCCTGATTAGATTACTTCCAATTCCTTTCCTGCCTCAATAAAGGCTGCAATCGCCTGATCGAGATGATGCCGCTCGTGACCTGCTGAAATCTGAACACGGATTCTAGCCTGCCCTTTCGGAACAACCGGATAATAAAATCCAATCACGTAAATTCCTTTTTCCAACAGCTTTTCAGCCATCTTTTGCGAAAGAACTGCATCATATAGCATGATGGGTACTATGGCATGCTCCCCTGGCTTGATATCAAATCCAGCTTGCGTCATCTTGGCTCTGAAGTATTGGGTATTTTCCTCCAATTTATCCCTAAGCTCTGTGGTCTCAGAAAGGAGATCAAATACGGCAATAGATGCACCTGTAATCGATGGTGCCAAAGTATTGGAAAACAAATAAGGCCTAGACCGTTGCCGAAGCAACTCCACGATTTCCTTTCTTCCGGAAGTAAACCCTCCTGATGCACCACCCAGAGCTTTCCCTAATGTACCGGTAATAATGTCAATCTTCCCCATCACACCACAATGCTCATGGACCCCACGGCCTGTCTTTCCCATAAATCCAGTGGAGTGACACTCATCAGACATGACCAAGGCTTCGTATTTCTCAGCCAATTCCACGATTTTGTCCAGCTGTGCGATCGTCCCATCCATAGAAAATACCCCATCGGTCACGATTATCTTCTGCTTTGCTCCGGCAGCGATGGCGTCTTGAAGCTGCTTTTCCAAATCGCCCATATTGTTGTGTTCGTAACGATACCGCATCGCCTTACACAATCTCACCCCGTCGATGATGGAGGCGTGATTAAGTGCATCAGAAATGATCGCATCCTCAGGACCCAAAAGCGGCTCAAATACACCTCCGTTTGCATCAAAAGCAGCTGCATAAAGAATGGTATCTTCTGTGCCTAAAAATTCGGATATTTTTCGCTCCAATTCCTTATGGATATCCTGTGTACCACAAATAAAGCGTACGGAAGACATTCCAAACCCATGGGAATCAATGGCAGCCTTGGCTGCCTCGACCACCTTGGGATGAGAGGAAAGCCCCAGGTAATTATTGGCGCAGAAATTCAGAACTTTCTGCCCACCAGCTATGGTGATCTCAGCTGCCTGTGGAGAGGTTATGATGCGTTCTTTTTTGAAAAGTCCAGCATCCTGAATGGATTGAAGTTCTTGTTCTAATTTGGGTTTAAACTGATCGTACATGAGAATGTAATTAGTGAATGGATTATTGATATTCCGCTGGTCAAAATCCCCAGCTATGCGTTTAATTTTTCGATTACGGGAAGGGTTTTTTGCTACTTTTGCGCTAACAAACCCAAATATAAACAAAAACCCTCAAGGCGACTTTTGGGGTTTTTCGAAAGACCTTTCTATGGAAAAAATCTTGGTTATCGGTGCCGCAGGACAGCTTGGTTCAGAACTTACCCGAGCCTTGGCAGACCAATTTGGCGGAGATCAAGTCATTGCCACAGACCTTAGAGACTCGGCTAAATCTGAGTTTGATTATTGTCGTTTTGAAGTGTTGGATGTTTTGAACAAAGAAGGCGTTCGCGATCTGATAAAAGAAGAAAAAATCACTCAGATCTATCATCTAGCAGCGGTACTTTCCGCCACCGGAGAAAAGAACCCACTTTTTGCCTGGCACCTGAATATGGACAGCCTACTCTATGTGCTTGAATTGGCCAAAGACCTCAAGTTGGATAAGTTGTATTGGCCCTCTTCCATCGCAGTATTTGGACCCAATACGCCAAAAGTCAATACCCCTCAATTTTGTGTCAAAGAACCCAACACTGTCTATGGCATCAGCAAGCAGGCAGGAGAACGATGGTGTGAATACTATTTTGAAAAGCATGGCGTGGACGTGAGAAGTCTTCGCTATCCTGGCCTGATTGGCTACAAATCCCTACCGGGAGGTGGCACCACCGACTACGCGGTGGACATCTACCACAGGGCAATCGCAGACGAAAAATTCAACTGCTTCCTTCGCGAAGACAGCTACTTACCGATGATGTACATGCCCGATGCGATCAAGGCCACGCTGGACCTGATGAATGCTCCTCGGGAATCGGTGAAAATCCGATCCAGCTATAATCTCGCAGGGATGAGTTTTTCCCCTAAAGAAATCTTCGAAAGCATCAAAAATCACCTACCGGACTTCCAGATTGAGTACAATCCTGATTTCCGTCAAGCCATCGCGGACTCTTGGCCAGACAGCATAGACGATAGTCGTGCACAAGAAGATTGGGGATGGAAACCGGACTTTAATTTGAATGCAATGACAGAGGATATTTTGAAAAATCTTCCGAGATATTTTCCTCCAAAGAAGTAAATTCCAAAGCCTCTTTGTTCTCAAAGGGGCTTTATTCTTTTTTCGTACAGGAGTAGGCATCCCGTTCAGTTCTATCCCGAAATTGGCAATATTTCCTTTTATTCTTTAAAAAAACAAAAAGGAATCTCTGCGTCAATTTTCTTACCCTTCAAGTCGGAATTACCCTGAATGGGCTTCCACTAGTGGTGGGAGATAAAGTTAGAAACTGCACAGAAACATGCCCTTTTTCTAAAGGAGCAACAAATCAAACCCTAATCGCTTGAAATAAGCAATTGACAAACTGCCTTTATTGAAATTTTGCAGAATCGGAATTTTTGGAAAAGCATAGAACACAGGCTAGCTGAATTGATTCAGTCGGAAGGGAGTTAAAATCCTATTTATCGGAGCATTTATTACATTTTTTCAATGTCCGGAATTCATCTATTTACTTTTGTTCTTTTCCCCTGACTTGTAAGATTGATGGGTTAGGAAGTAAAAATCGACTACCGATTGACCTTGGATATGGCCTCCAGAATATTTGAAGAATTGGTCTTCTTTAGAATGTTTGCCCGATGTCTTTCGACAGTTCGCGCAGATAGGGAGAGCTTATCTGCAATTTCCTTCATTGGAAGGCCTTTTTCAGAAAGCAACAACACCTCCTTTTCTCTGGCAGTAAACTCCTTCAAGGAGGAATTGAGATATTTTTCAAAGCCCATCTCAAACTCATTAAACCTCTGACAGACCACTTCTGCCAAATAAGAATGATTTGGAGAATTTCTTCCTCTGTAAAGAAGGAAATCCACTGTCTTTATGGATGAAAGGGGTACATGCCTGAGCAAAACCGACTGGGTCAAATTCTTGAAAAATCTGGAGATTTCGATCTCGTTAGCCTCATTTGAAGAAAAGTTAACCAACTCTGAAAACGGATGACTTAATTTGCCATTTGAAATGGCCAAATGCTCAAGGAAAATCTCATTTGCAAATGAAATCAGGTTTTTCCTAATAAATGCCACTGGTCTATGGCTGGATTTTATCCATTGATGAAAATCCTCACTTTCAAACCAATCATAGTTTTTTTTTCTGTTGATTAGATTTTGAATTTTTGCTTGGATGGATTCAAAATTGTAGGGATAAAAAAACAGATTATCAAAGCCCATTTCTAGGTAAACCATCAGCTGATCCTTTCGTATCTCCCTGGGAACCAGCAAAAAATAGTACACTCCCCGAAGACTCATTCTGGACTTTAAGGCAAAGAAAAGATCAAGAATGGGATTCTTTTCCGAAAAGAATTTGACAATAACTAAATCTACCGATCCTGAATCTATTTTCTCAAAAGCCCCAAACAAGTCCGAAGTATATTCTACCTCATTACCTAACTGAATCAAAAAGGACAGGATTTCCTCTCGATCATGTTCAGCAGAAGATATGTAAAGGCAGCTCAGCATAAAAATTACGATCCAGTTCCTGTCCTAAATGTCCAAGTTGGGCTATTGGCTACATTTCTTCCTTCAAACTTGGCCAAGACATACCAATAGTAGGTAGTATTGGGCTTCAAGTTTGAAGCAATAACTTGGGTTGTGGTGAGATTTTGACCTATTATTTCTTGATTCGTACTGTTGGATTCAAACAAAAATACAGTGTAAGTCAAAGTTCGATCGGCTTGGCTTTGATCTGTTCTCCATCCTAAAGTCAAATCCAAATTTTGATTGACTGCTCCATTGCCTGGTACAGGATCAAACAAAACTACATTTCCGACGTCATTTTCATCCTTACTCAAGAAAAACGTAAGATTGGTGTTTTCATTTTCAAAGACAGCTATACTTACTGTCCCGGTTAAATAATCCTCCTTTCGGGCTGTAATAATTACGGGTCCTTCCTGTACTTTATCGAATTGAAAAGCTCCGTTTTCATCGGTAAGGATAGCTGTACTTGGAGGAGTGGTAGTAATTAAAACACCAGAAAGCCCGGAGTAATCACTTCCATCCACCACAATTCCTGAAACCGAACCATACTTTTTAACATCAAATCTTTCCTCTTCACAGGAGGAAAGGGCCAGTGCCAAAAAAAAGATCAGGATAAAATTAAGTTTATTCATTATTTGATTGATTGCCTATGTAAAATTTTAAACCTACTCCAACCCCCCAAAACATATCGTTAAATGACCCAGAGACAACTTCATCGTAAGAATCATTCAGCAATTGATTGAGAAATCCATCGACCACAAGGGCAGTTTTGTTGGAAACCATAAATTCCACTCCGGCATTGTATCGGACGTAGGGCATCCAACTACGGCCTGAAAGCCCTACCCCCTCTCGCTGCAAATCAAAATAAGAACCTCCTGATACGCCCAAATACGGCGAAATCTTTCCATCAGGATTTCCTAGGTAGGTTAAGCCTACATCTGCAAAAGCATCAGAGGACCGGAAGATATCTGTTACTTCTATCTGTTGAAATCCTAGCCCACCTTTTAGGAATAAGGATTTAGTAAATCCAAAACCGAATTCTCCTCTGAAGCCCGGAGTGAATGGACTTGAAGAATAATCTCCTTCATACGTTTGAAGTGTTCCGAGTCCCCCGATAAAAAAATTGGATCTCAGGTTAGAGTCGTACATTCTTCCGATATAATCAATTTGAATGTTCGCTTTTTTCTCTTCATTGTAATCGGCTACTACCTTTTGGGTGGCATCAGAAGTATCTTTAAAATTCCAAAGTTGGTCTTCCACCCCTTCTATAATCATACTGTAGACCGCTTTCTCCACTGCCTCAGTTATGGCCATTTCCGTGGGCTCGCTATAAGTATAACCGGTCTCTGCTTCCAATAAGCGTTTGAATTTTACATATCTGAAAAACCCTGCGGAAACCTCTTGAGAAAGAATCGATTTGGTGGTGTATATGGTCTTGAGAATCTTTCCGTTATTGGTAGAAACAGCCCGCAGATAAATACTGACCCTATCCTCTCGATATCGTGCAGAAGCATCTGCGCCGAAATACCTTACTCCTGCCCCACCTGTATAGATATTGGTCTCATAGGAAATGATTCCACCTTCGAGAAGAACTCCAGCAAAGAGTAAGGGAGGGAGAAGAATATCTGTTGTCCCCTCGTACTGCTCCCTACTGGATCGAATTATCTTTCTTTCATTGAGTAGATTGCTGATGTTCTCCCGCTCAATAGGAATAAACCAGCCCGACTCTTCCAGTGCTCTGATCAAGATGTTGGTAGCCCCTTGCGTGACTGCAGTTGACCAGCTCGCACCGATATTGGATTCTTTGTACTGTCCGGTTTGATCTCTAAACTTGTAGACCGCGACATAAATGGGATCTGATGGAGGAGGAAGCTCCAAAAGCTCGCTCTTCATAGGAGTCTCTGGCCCCAATCTAGCATCCCTCTGCTGGAAAGGCTGGTAATAATAAGGAGAACACCCAACCCCCAAAAATAAAATGAGTGCAAAAAGGGTAATTTGGGTTTTTCTGCCTCGTAAAAGGATTCCCAGATTCAAGTAATAAGTGCAACACTAAAGGTTTAAGGAAGGAAGCCTAGGCTTCCTTCCTTAGGCTGAAGAATTAAATTAGTGTTGTCATGCAGAAATTCAATCATCTCAGCCCAGAGCAAAGGTACCAAATCGAAATTTTAATCAAACAAGGGGTGACTCAGA